>NZ_WWJT01000001.1 GCF_009865385.1 Streptomyces sp. SID486
GCCGGCGCGGTGCCGGACCAGCGGCAGCCAGGGCAGGACGGCCGCGGCGGCGACGGCCGCCCACACGGCGAGGCCGGACCGCCAGCTGCCCCCCAGGGCGTCGGTCAGCGGGACGGTCACCGCGGCGGCGAGGGAGGTGCCGAGCGCGAGGGCCATCGAGTACAGGCCGGTCATGGAGCCGACCCGGTCGGGGAACCACTGCTTGACGATGACCGGCATCAGGACGTTGCTGACGGCGATGCCCATGAGAGCGAGCGCGCTGGCGGCCAGGAAGCCGGCGGTGGTGCCGACGTAGGGGCGGACGAGCAGGCCGGCGGTGATGGCGGCCATGCCGGCGCACACCACCGCTGCCGGTCCGAAGCGGCGGGCCAGGCGGGGCGCGGTGACCCCGAACACGGCGAAGCAGAGCGGCGGCACGGAGGTGAGCAGGCCGGCCACGCTGCCGCTCATGCCGAGCCCGTCGCGTACCTCCTCCAGGAGTGCGCCGAGGCTCGTGATGGCCGGGCGGAGGTTCACCGCGGCGAGCACGATGCCGACGACGACCAGCCGGGTCGCCCACGCGCGCGTGCCGCCCCCCGCGGAGGTCGTCCCGGGGGTGTTCGCCGCGGCGGCCGCGCCGCGTCCGGTCGGTGACATCTCCGTACGGGTATCCGTTGTCCGGGTTTCCTCACTAGCCATGAGACCCATCATAGAATCATAGGATGATTACCTGTCCATTCCCGGTGCCTTCGCGGCCGGGCGTCCCGTGCGAAGGTGTGCCATGCCCTTGAGCCACCCGCGCCGTTCGGCGCTGTCCGAGCAGGTCATCGCCGAACTGCGCAACCAGATCACCTCCGGCGAATGGCCGGTCGGCTCCCGCATCCCGACCGAGCCGGAACTGGTCGATCAGCTCGGTGTCGCCCGCAACACGGTCCGCGAGGCCGTCCGCGCGCTCGCCCACAACGGTCTGCTGGACATCCGCCAGGGCTCGGGCACGTACGTCGTGGCCACGAGCGAGCTGGCCGGCGTGATGCACCGCCGCTTCGCCGACGCCGACCCGCGGCACATCGCCGAGCTGCGTTCCACGCTGGAGTCGGCCGCGGCGAAACTGGCCGCCGAGCGGCGCACCGACAAGGACCTCAAGCAGCTCGACGCGCTGCTGCTCCGGCGCGAGGAGGCGTGGGAGAGCGGTGAGGCGGAGAACTTCGTGACGGCCGACGCCACCTTCCACCTGGCCGTGGTGGCCGCGTCCCACAACGACGTGATGACGGCGATGTACGCGGACCTGGGCGAGGTGCTGCGGGACTGGCTACGCGCGGACGTCGGGGCGGAGCTGACGCCGGAGACGTACATGGACCACGCGAGGCTGATGGACGCGATCCGCGCGGGGGACGCGGAGGCGGCGGCCACGGAGGCCGCGAGCTATCCGTTCCTGTGCGACCCGGGCCGGTTCACAGCGCCTTCTGGTGGCTGATCCAGACCGAGCGGACCTCCTTCCAGCACCGGCCGGTCAGCCGTACGGTCATGGCGGGCCCGGCGTCCGCCGGAGCGCTGTCCGTGTCGATGTCCCACCAGCGGGCGCACTCGATGTGCAGCCGCACGCGGTCGGTGTCGACATAGGGGTTGTGGCAGTAGGCCACCACATGGGAGCCCTGCACGGCCGTACGGCACGAGGCGCCGAACCGGCTCGGCGCCGGAGGCTTGCCGCCGCTCACGCGCGCGTGGGACAGCGCGTCGTACGGCAGCGACAGGACGAGGGCCAGGGCCACGGTCACCGGGGCCAGGCTGCGGCGGGGCAGGCGCACAAGGGAACCTCCTCGGCCGGGCTGCGGAGGGACGTGCGGGGAGGGCTTGTTCCAGGGTGCGCCGCCGGCGCGGCGGCGGCCCGGCCGGTTAAGCCGAACGGGTGACGCCCCGCTCCCCGCTCGCGGCGGGAGACGGGGCGTCGGTGGAGCGTGCGGGGATCAGGCGCCGATGGCGTGCAGACCGCCGTCCACGTGGATGATCTCGCCCGTGGTCTTCGGGAACCAGTCGCTGAGCAGGGCGACGACACCCTTGCCGGCCGGCTCCGGGTCCTTCAGGTCCCACTCCAGCGGGGAGCGGCTGTCCCACACCGAGGCCAGCTCGCCGAAGCCCGGGATGGACTTGGCGGCCATGGAGCCGATCGGGCCCGCCGAGACGAGGTTGCAGCGGATGTTCTGCTTGCCCAGGTCGCGCGCCATGTAGCGGCTGGTGGCCTCCAGGGCGGCCTTGGCCGGGCCCATCCAGTCGTACTGCGGCCAGGCGAACGAGGCGTCGAAGGTGAGGCCGACGACCGAGCCGCCGTTCTGCATCAGCGGCAGGCAGGCCATGGTCAGCGACTTCAGCGAGAACGCCGAGACGTGCATGGCGGTGGCCACCGACTCGAACGGCGTGTTCAGGAAGTTGCCGCCGAGCGCGTCCTGCGGGGCGAAGCCGATGGAGTGGACGATGCCGTCCAGGCCGCCCAGCTCCTCGCCGACGACGTCGGCCAGGCGCGCGAGGTGCTCGTCGTTGGTGACGTCCAGCTCGATGACCTTGGTGGGCTTCGGCAGCTTCTTGGCGATGCGCTCGGTCAGGGTGGGCCGCGGGAACGCGGTCAGGATGATCTCGGCACCCTGCTCCTGGGCGAGCTTGGCGACGTGGAAGGCGATGGAGGACTCCATCAGCACACCGGTGACCAGGATGCGCTTGCCCTCGAGAATTCCGCTCATGGTGATCAGTGACCCATTCCCAGTCCGCCGTCAACCGGGATGACGGCTCCAGTGATGTACGAGGCGTCGTCCGAGGCGAGGAAGCGCACCGTGGCGGCGACCTCCTCGGGCTGCGCGTAACGGCCGAGCGGCACCTGGGACACGATGTTCTGGCGCTGCTCGTCGGTGAGCGCCTTGGTCATGTCGGTGTCGACGAAGCCGGGCGCGACGACGTTGAAGGTGATGTTGCGCGAGCCCAGCTCCCGGGCGAGCGACCGCGCGAAGCCGACCAGGGCGGCCTTGGAGGCGGCGTAGTTCGCCTGCCCCGCCGAGCCGAGCAGGCCGACGACGGACGAGATCAGGACGACGCGGCCATTCTTGGCCCGCAGCATGCCGCGGTTGGCGCGCTTGACGACCCGGAAGGTGCCCGTGAGGTTGGTGTCGATGACCGAGGTGAAGTCGTCCTCGGACATGCGCATCAGGAGCTGGTCCTTGGTGACCCCGGCGTTGGCGATCAGGACCTCGACCGGACCGTGCTGGTCCTCGATCTCCTTGTAGGCCTGCTCCACCTGCTCCGGGTCGGTGATGTCGCACTTGACCGCCAGGAAGCCGGCCGGCGGCTCACCCGAGCGGTACGTGATCGCGACCTTGTCGCCGGCGTCGGCGAAAGCGCGGGCGATGGCGAGGCCGATGCCCCGGTTGCCTCCGGTGACGAGAACCGAGCGGCTCAACGGATCACCCTTTCCATAGCGGTCTGACACATCCGCCCGAACACCTGGATGACAGGCGGCTTCATCGAAAACCTATCGGTACCGCCACGCGCGCGGAGAAGCGGGCACCGACAGTGGCGCGGTGGTGTCGCTGTCGGATCCCTACAGAAAGAGCCCGTCCGGTGACCAAACCTGTGGTCCGCCGGCCCGCTCCCGCGACATGATCGGACACGACAGGCCACGACAGCAGGGAGACCTCCGTGCCTCATTCGATCGACGAAGCCTTCACCGCGCTTCCGCTACGGGCCCTCGCCGACGCCGCGCTCGCGCGCGCGCGTGCGTTGGGGGCCGAGCACGCGGACTTCCGGTTCGAGCGGGTGCGCAGCGCGTCCTGGCGGCTCCGGGACGCCAAGCCCGCCGGGTCCTCGGACACCACCGACCTCGGGTACGCGGTCCGGGTCGTGCACGGCGGTACGTGGGGCTTCGCCTCCGGGGTGGACCTGACCATGGACGCCGCGGCCCGGGTGGCCGCGCAGGCGGTGGCCATGGCCAAGCTGTCCGCGCAGGTGATCAGGGCGGCCGGGTCGGACGAGAGGGTGGAGCTCGCGGACGAGCCCGTGCACGCCGACCGGACGTGGGTGTCGTCGTACGAGATCGACCCCTTCTCGGTGCCCGACGAGGAGAAGGCGGCGCTGCTCGCGCAGTGGAGCGCACGGCTGCTGGCGGCGAACGGCGTCAGCCATGTCGACGCCTCGCTGCTCACCGTGCACGAGAACAAGTTCTACGCGGACACCGCCGGCACCGTGACCACCCAGCAGCGGGTGCGGCTGCATCCGCAGCTGACGGCCGTCTCGGTCGACGAGTCCAGCGGCGAGTTCGACTCCATGCGCACGATCGCGCCGCCGGCGGGACGCGGCTGGGAGTACCTGACGGGCACCGGCTGGGACTGGGACGCCGAGCTGGAGCGGATCCCCGAGCTGCTCGCCGAGAAGATGCGGGCCCCGAGCGTGGAGCCGGGCCTGTACGACCTGGTCGTCGACCCGTCCAACCTGTGGCTGACCATCCACGAGTCCATCGGCCACGCCACCGAGCTGGACCGCGCCCTCGGCTACGAGGCCGCCTACGCCGGCACCTCCTTCGCCACCTTCGACCAGCTGGGCAAGCTGCGGTACGGCTCCGAGCTGATGAACGTCACCGGTGACCGCACCGCCGAGCACGGGCTCGCGACCATCGGCTACGACGACGAGGGCGTCGAGGCGCAGTCCTGGGACCTGGTCAAGGACGGCACGCTGGTGGGCTACCAGCTGGACCGGCGCATCGCGCGGCTGACCGGGTTCGACCGGTCCAACGGGTGCGCGTACGCCGACTCCCCCGGCCACGTGCCGGTGCAGCGCATGGCCAACGTCTCGCTCCGGCCCGATCCGGCCGGGCTGTCCACCGAGGACCTGATCGGCGGGGTCGACCGGGGCATCTACGTCGTCGGCGACCGGTCCTGGTCGATCGACATGCAGCGCTACAACTTCCAGTTCACCGGCCAGCGCTTCTTCAAGATCGAGAACGGGCGGATCACCGGGCAGCTGAAGGACGTCGCCTACCAGGCCACGACCACGGACTTCTGGGGGTCGATGGCCGCGGTCGGCGGACCGCAGACCTACGTCCTCGGCGGTGCCTTCAACTGCGGCAAGGCCCAGCCGGGCCAGGTGGCCGCCGTCTCCCACGGCTGCCCGTCCGCCCTCTTCAAGGGCGTCAACATTCTGAACACTTCGCAGGAGGCCGGCCGATGAGCGCCCGTACCCACAAGCCGCACGAGGTCGTCGAGCAGGCCCTGGCGCTGTCCCGCGCCGACGGCTGTGTCGTCATCGCCGACGAGCACTCCACCGCCAACCTGCGCTGGGCGGGCAACGCGCTCACCACCAACGGGGTGACACGGGGCCGCACGCTCACCGTGATCGCCACCGTGGACGGCAAGGAGGGCACCGCCTCCGGCGTCGTGTCGCGGTCCGCGGTCACCGCCCAGGAGCTGGAGCCGCTGGTGCGGGCCGCCGAGGCCGCCGCGCGCGGGGCCGCGCCCGCGGAGGACGCGCAGCCGCTGGTCAGCGGGGTGCCGCAGGCCCAGGACTTCACGGACGCGCCCGCCGAGACCTCCTCGGCCGTGTTCGCCGACTTCGCCCCGGCGCTCGGCGACGCCTTCGCACGCGCGCGTGCGGGCGGCCGGGAACTGTACGGCTTCGCCAACCACGAGATGGTGTCCACCTACCTGGGCACGTCCACCGGGCTGCGGCTGCGTCACGACCAGCCCACCGGCACGCTGGAGCTGAACGCCAAGTCGCCCGACCGTACGCGTTCGGCCTGGGCCGGCCGCTCCACCCGGGACTTCAAGGACGTCGACCCGGGCGCGCTGGACGCCGAGCTGGCCGTACGGCTCGGCTGGGCGGAGCGGCGCGTGGAACTGCCCGCGGGCCGGTACGAGACGCTGCTGCCGCCCACCGCCGTGGCGGACCTGCTCATCTACCAGCTGTGGTCCGCGTCGGGCCGGGACGCGGCCGAGGGGCGCACGGTGTTCTCCCGGCCGGGCGGCGGCACCCGGGTCGGCGACCGGCTCACCGACCTGCCGCTGACGCTGCGCAGCGATCCGGACGAGCCGGGCCTGGAGTGCCCGCCCTTCGTGGTCGCCCACTCCTCCGGCGGCGACCAGTCCGTGTTCGACAACGGGCTGCCGACGCGCGGCACCAAGTGGGTCGACGAGGGTGTGCTGAAGAACCTGACGACCACCCGGCACAGCGCGGGCCTGACCGGGCTGCCGGTCGCCCCGGTGCTGGGGAACCTCGTCCTGGACGGCGGCGGTGACCGCTCCCTGGAGGAGATGGTCGCGGCCACGGACCACGGCGGGCCCTGCCTGCTGCTGACCTGCCTGTGGTACATCCGCGAGGTCGACCCGGCGACGCTGCTGCTGACGGGGCTGACCCGGGACGGTGTCTACCTCGTGGAGAACGGCGAGGTGACCGGGCAGGTGAACAACTTCCGGTTCAACGAGTCGCCGGTGGATCTGCTGGGCCGGGCCACGGAGGCCGGGCGGACGGAGAAGACGCTGCCGCGTGAGTGGAGCGACTGGTTCACCCGGGCCGCGATGCCCGCGCTGCGGATCCCGGATTTCAATATGAGCTCTGTCAGTCAGGGCGTATAACCTCGTAGTCGGCTGTCACCCGACCGCCTCAGGAACACCAAGGAGACACGAGAACCGTGACGGACATCGTCGACGAGCTGAAGTGGCGCGGGCTCATCGCCCTCTCCACGGACGAGGACGCACTGCGCAAGGCGTTCGCTGACGGCCCCGTCACGTTCTATTGCGGCTTCGACCCGACCGCGCCCAGCCTGCACCTCGGCAACCTCGTGCAGATCCTGACGATGCGCCGCATCCAGGAGGCGGGCAACCGCCCGCTGGCGCTGGTCGGCGGGGCCACGGGCCTCATCGGCGACCCGAAGCCCACGGCCGAGCGCACGCTGAACGCGCCGGAGGTGGTGGCCGGCTGGGTGGAGCGGCTGCGCGCCCAGATCGCGCCGCTGCTCCACTTCGACGGACCGAACGCCGCCGTGATGGTCAACAACCTGGACTGGACCCAGGGGCTGTCGGCCATCGAGTTCCTGCGGGACATCGGCAAGCACTTCCGTGTCAACAAGATGATCGCCAAGGAGGCCGTCTCCCGGCGGCTCAACTCCGACGCGGGCATCAGTTACACCGAGTTCAGCTACCAGATCCTCCAGGGCATGGACTTCCTGGAGCTGTACCGGCGGCACGGCTGCGCCCTGCAGACCGGCGGCAGTGACCAGTGGGGCAACCTCACCTCAGGCACGGACCTGATCCACCGGGTCGAGCCGGACGCCGTGGTGCACGCGCTGGGCACCCCGCTGATCACCAAGGCGGACGGCACCAAGTTCGGCAAGACCGAGTCCGGCACGGTGTGGCTCGACCCCGAGATGACCACGCCGTACGCGTTCTACCAGTTCTGGGTCAACGCGGACGACCGGGACGTGTCCAAGTTCCTGCGCATCTTCAGCTTCCGCTCCCGTGAGGAGATCGAGGAGCTGGAGCGGCAGACCGCGGAGCGCCCGCAGGCCCGGGCGGCGCAGCGCGCGCTGGCCGAGGAGCTGACGACGCTGGTGCACGGCGCCGACCAGACGGCCGCGGTGATCGCCGCGTCCAAGGCGCTGTTCGGCCAGGGCGAGCTGGCGGAGCTGGACGACAGGACGCTGGCCTCGGCACTGTCCGAGGTGCCGCACATCCGGGTCGCCGAGCTCGCTCCGGTGGTCGACCTGTTCTCCGAGGTCGGCCTGGTGGCCAGCAAGTCGGCCGCCCGGCGGACCGTGAAGGAGGGCGGGGCCTACGTGAACAACGTCAAGGTCACCGCCGAGGACCACGTCCCCGGCACCGCGGAGCTGCTCCACGGGCGGTGGCTGGTGCTGCGGCGCGGCAAGAAGAACCTGGCCGCCGTGGAGGTCACGGACGCCTGAGCGTCGTGAGACGCCCCCGAGCGTCGCAGGGCGCCCGGGTGCTCGTAGGGCTCCCGGTGTCGTAGGGCTCCCGGGTGTCGTAAGGCGCCCGAGCGTCGTACGGCGTCCGAGCGTCGTAACGCGCCCGGGTGCGGGTACGGCAGGGGCGTGGGCGGGCGGGTGACTTCCGCCGCGGCGGGGTCGCCCGCCCGGTCCCCGCGCGCCCCCTCCGGCCGTACCGCCTTCGCGTGCTGCCTTCTGGGGGCTGCCTTACGGGGGCTGTCTTTCGGGGTGCCCCGAGCGGCTCAGGCCCGCTGGTGCTTTCTCTTGCCCAGCGTGGCCATGTACAGGGCGTCCACGGCCGCGACGATGATGATCGCGGCCACCAGCTGGAAGATGTGCCGGCTCCAGTCGATCCCCCGGGTCGCCTCCACGCCGACCGCGCGGGCCACCGCGTTGCCGACGATGGCGCCCAGCATGCCGCAGATGGTGGTCAGCCACAGCGGGCTGTGCTGCTTGCCCGGAATGATCGCCTTGGCGATGAGGCCCAGCACGAATCCCACGATGATCGCCCACAACCAGCCCATGGCTGCCTCCTCGTACGGCTCGACGTGAGCATTAGGGCCAGTGTGGTTCGGTGCACCGTACGGCGCATGTCGGGTTCCCCCGTACGCGGCACGCCCGACGGCGTCTGCGCAGGCAGAGCGTGCCCCGGTCTCGAAGCCGGCGGGTGCGCGGCGTACCGTGGAGGTGTCCCGGCCGGTTCCCCGCCGGGCGGGGACAAGGGTGCGGGCCGGGGAGTCCGATGCGGGCGGATGGTGGAATGCGATGCGGAAACAGCAGGGCGGCAGTGGCCAGGTGTTCCGGATCACCGGTGCCCGGACCGGTCTCGCCGAGGACGTCCGGGGCCGGCAGCGCCGGTACGTGATCTCCATGTCGGTCCGTACCGTGTCGGTGATCCTCGCGGCCTCGCTGTGGAACGTCGAGCGGTACGTCGCCATCGTCGCGCTGGTCTTCGGCGCACTGCTCCCCTACGTCGCCGTGGTGATCGCCAACGCGGGCCGGGAGCGCCCGCCGTCGCTCCCCTCGACGTTCGTCGTCGCGCCGCCGCGTCCGATGATCGCGCCGCCGCGGGCCGACGGCGAACAGGCCGAAGCGGCACGGGAGTCCGTGACCGAGGACGTGCCGGCGAACGAGGCCGGGGTGAGCGGTGAGCGCCCCGAGCCGGTGTGAGCACGGCGGACCCGCCGGAAAGCGGAACGCGCCCCCTCGGCAAGCTCAAGAAAAGCTCAGATCAATCCTGCTGTTCCAGTGCCGGGCGGTGGGGTACCCGTGACATACTGCGTACGCGCTCCGCATCCCCCGTCGGAGCGACGGACCGACGCCGGGCAGCTCCCCCCGTGGCTGCCCGGCGTCGCCTTGTTCGCACCCATGCGTGAGACGGACACGAGACGAAGCCGTGAGTGACGAGACGCCGATCTGCTCCGCCAAGGGCTGCCGTGCCGACGCCGTGTGGGTGCTGGCGTGGAACAACCCCACGATCCACACGCCGGAGCGCCGCAAGACCTGGCTCGCCTGTGACGAGCACCGCGAGCATCTGTCGCAGTTCCTCGGCGTGCGGGGGTTCTTGAAGGACGTCGTGAAGTTCGGGGAGTGGCGGGCGGCCGAGGAGGGCTAGCCGCCGATCGCCGACATCGGGCGGTCCGGCTGGACGAACGAGGGGTCGTCCAGCCCCGCGCCCGCCTTCTTGCCCCACATCGCCAGCCGCCAGATGCGGGCGATCTCCTCGTCCGGTGCCCCGGACCGCAGGGCGGCGCGCAGGTCGGTCTCCTCGGTGGCGAACAGGCAGGTGCGTATCTGGCCGTCGGCGGTGAGGCGGGTGCGGTCGCAGGCCGCGCAGAACGGCCGGGTGACCGACGCGATCACGCCGACCCGGTGCGGGCCGCCGTCGACCAGCCAGCGCTCCGCCGGTGCCGAGCCGCGTTCCTCGGCGCCCTCCGCGCTCAGCTCGAAGCGGGTGCGCAGGGAGGCGAGGATGTCCCCGGCGGTGACCATGCCCTCGCGCTTCCAGCCGTGCTGGGCGTCCAGGGGCATCTGCTCGATGAAGCGCAGCTCGTAGTCGTTCTCCACCGCCCAGGCGAGCAGGTCGGGGGCCTCGTCGGCGTTCAGCCCCGGCATCAGGACCGCGTTGACCTTGACCGGGGTCAGACCGGCTTCGCGGGCGGCTGCCATGCCCTCCAGCACGTCCTTGTGGCGGTCGCGGCGGGTGAGGGTCTTGAAGACGTCCGGGCGGAGGGTGTCCAGGGAGACGTTGACCCGGTCCAGGCCCGCCGCCTTCAGGGCCGCCGCGGTGCGCTTGAGGCCGATCCCGTTGGTGGTGAGGGACATCCGGGGGCGCGGGTCGAGGGCCGCGACGCGCTCGACGATGCCGACCAGACCCGGGCGGAGCAGGGGCTCGCCGCCGGTGAAGCGGACCTCCTCGATGCCGAGCGTCCGGGCCGCGATGTCGATCAGGCGGACGATCTCGTCGTCCGTCAGGAGGTCCGGTTTGGACAGCCACTGCAACCCTTCCTCGGGCATGCAGTACGTGCAGCGCAGATTGCAGCGGTCCGTGAGCGAGACCCGCAGGTCGGTGGCCACCCGGCCGTAGGTGTCGATGAGCACGTGGGCCCCCTCCCTCTCCCGGTCGTCATGTGCGGACGGCGGTGCGTCCGAACCTCACCTGCGAGCCTACGTGACCGCACCGCCATCGACACCGGCCCGATCCCACGAGGTGCGGCGCGGCCGCGTCGTAGGACCGTACAGTCCCGGGTGACGCGGCCGTCCGTACGAACCTCAGTGCGCTCCGGTGCCGGTCAGGGACCGCACCTCCAGCTCCGCGTACTTGCCGGTGTCCGGTGCCTCCTTCGACAGCAGGGTGCCCACGACGCCGAGCAGGAATCCCACGGGGATGGAGATGATCCCGGGGTTCTCCAGCGGGAACCAGTGGAAGTCGACGCCGGGGAACATCGAGGTCGGCTTGCCGGAGACCACCGGGGAGAACAGCACCAGGCCGACCGCGGTGACCAGACCGCCGTAGATCGACCACAGGGCGCCGGCGGTGGTGAACCGCTTCCAGAACAGGCTGTAGAGGATGGTCGGCAGGTTGGCCGAGGCGGCGACCGCGAAGGCGAGGGCGACCAGACCGGCCACGTTCAGGTCGCGGGCCAGGGCGCCGAGCACGATCGAGACCGCGCCGATGCCGACGGTCGCCCAGCGGGCCGCGCCCAGTTCCTGCTTCTCGGTGGCGCGTCCCCGTCTGATGACGTTCGCGTAGATGTCGTGTGCGAACGAGGACGAGGAGGCCAGGGTGAGGCCGGCGACGACCGCGAGGATCGTGGCGAAGGCGACCGCGGAGATGGTGGCGAGCAGTACGGCTCCCCAGTTGGAGTCGACGCCGCCCAGATGCAGCGCGAGGAGGGGTGCCGCGGTGTTGCCCGCCTTGTTGGACGCGGTGATCTCGTCCGGTTTGATCAGCGCGGCGGCGCCGAAGCCGAGGGCGAGGGTCATCAGGTAGAAGACGCCGATCAGGCCGATGGCCCAGATCACGGACTTGCGGGCGGCCTTGGCGGTAGGGACCGTGTAGAAGCGGATGAGGATGTGCGGCAGGCCGGCGGTGCCCAGGACCAGGGCGATGCCGAGCGAGAGGAAGTCCAGCTTGGTGGTGCCGGTGGCGCCGTACTTCAGCCCGGGCTCCAGGAAAGCCGACCCCTTGCCGCTGTTGTCGGCGGCCTTGCCGAGCAGCTCAGAGACGTTGAAGTCGAACTTGAGCAGCACCAGGAAGGTCAGCAGCAGGGCGCCGATGATCAGCAGTACGGCCTTGACCATCTGGACCCAGGTGGTGCCCTTCATCCCGCCGATGGTGACGTACACGATCATCAGGACGCCCACCAGGGCGACGATGCCGATCTTGCCGCCGTCGCTGGTGATGCCGAGGAGCAGGGAGACGAGGACGCCGGCGCCGGCCATCTGGGCCAGCAGGTAGAAGATCGAGACCACGATGGTGGAGGTGCCGGCGGCCGTGCGGACCGGGCGCTGGCGCATCCGGTAGGCCAGCACGTCACCCATGGTGTAGCGGCCGGAGTTGCGCAGCGGTTCGGCGACCAGGAGCAGGGCGACGAGCCAGGCGACGAGGAACCCGATGGAGTACAGGAAGCCGTCGTAGCCGAAGAGGGCGATGGCGCCCGCGATGCCGAGGAAGGACGCGGCGGACATGTAGTCGCCGGAGACGGCGAGGCCGTTCTGGAAGCCGGTGAACTGCCGTCCGCCGGCGTAGAAGTCTGCGGCGTCCTTGGTCTGCCGGCCCGCCCAGACGGTGATGACGAGGGTCGCGGCGACGAACACCGCGAACAGGGTGATGATCAGCGTCCGGTGCTCGCTCGCCTCGCCGGCGGCCAGCAGCGTGTGCTGCGCGGGGCTCATGCGCGGCCCTCCATCCGGGACTTGATGGCCTCGGCCTTCGGGTCGAGTCTGGCCGCGGCGTGCCGCGCGTACCACCAGGCGATGAGGAACGTGGTGAGGAACTGGGCGAGGCCCAGCACGAGGGCGACGTTCACGTTGCCGGCCACCTTGGTGCCCATGAAGCCGCCCGCGTAGTTGGACAGCAGGACGTAGAGCAGGTACCAGGCGATGAAGGCGATCGTCAGCGGGAAGGCGAAGGAGCGGTAGGCGCGGCGCAGTTCGCCGAACTCCGCGCTCTGCTGCACCTCGGTGAACTCCTCGGTGGAGGGAAGGTGGGGGGCTGGGGGTTTCGCGGGCGGCGGTGTCTCGGTTGCCACGGAGTCTCCTCGCGTCACGGACATGCGCTTTCTGACCTCACAGGACGAGGATCACATTACAGGGAGTCACCGGACGGCTCCCCGCTGCGATCCCGGTGGGGGAACGAACCCGAGGGCCCCCCGTCCACGGTCACGGCGCGGCGTGCGGACCGGTTCAACTCCCCCTGGCTCTTTCGGAGATCAGCCCCGGAGGATAGCTTCGCCCTGCACCACTCGTCATGTACCTGCCCGAGCGCCATCCGTGTCTCGGGCGGTTCCGTTTCCGGATGATGTGGAGATCCCATGGCTCATCTGCGCTCCAGGCACCGGCTCGCGCTCGCCGTGCCGGTCGCTCTGTCGCTGACCGCCACGCTCGGATTCCTTCCGTCGGCGGCCTCGGCGGCGGCCCCGGCGGACACGGCGGGCGCGACGGCGCGGGCGGTGGAAGGCCCCGCTCTCGCGTACGTGGTCAACACCGGGACGGACCACCGCACGATCGACTCGGTGCGGCGGGCGATCACACGCAACGGCGGCACGGTCGTGGCGAGTTACGACCGGATCGGGGTGATCGTCGTCCACTCGGCGAACCCCGACTTCGGCGCGCGGATGCGTGCGGTGCACGGCGTGCGGTCGGCGGGTGCCACGCGTACCGCTCCGCTGACGGCGGCGGGCACGACGGACGAGGGTGCCGTACGGGTGCTGTCGAAGGCGGAGGCCGCGAAGGCCGCCCGGGCGGCGACGGCGGGGCAGGAACCGCTGGAGGCCGACCAGTGGGACCTGCGGGCGATCGGCGCCGACCGGGCCGCCGCCGTCGACCCGGGCAGCCGGAGTGTCACCGTCGGGGTCATCGACACGGGCGTGGACGACACCCACCCGGACATCGCCCCGAACTTCTCCCCGTCCCAGTCCGCGAGCTGTGTCAGCGGCAAGGCGGACACGACGTACGGCGCGTGGCGGCCCGCGGACGCCGACCACTACCACGGCACCCATGTGGCGGGCGAGATAGCCGCGGCCCGCAACGGCATCGGCGTGGCGGGTGTGGCTCCCGGCGTGAAGGTCGCGGGCATCACCGTCGCCCAGCCGGACTCCACTTCGATGTTCTACCCGGAGAGCGTGGTCTGCGCCTTCGTGTTCGCCGCGGACCACGGCATCGAGATCACCAACAACAGCTACTACGTGGATCCGTGGCTGTACAACTGCATGGACGACCCCGATCAACGTGCCATCGTCGACGCGGTCAACAGGGCTCAGCTGTACGCCCAGCGCAAGGGCACGCTCAACGTCGCCTCGGCGGGCAACTCCAACGACGATCTGGACGCCGACGCGCTCACGGACACCTCCAGCCCCGACGACTCGACGCCCGGGACCCGCACGGTCGACCCGCACGAGTGCTTCGACGTGCCGACCCAGCTGCCCGGCGTGGTCACCGTGAGCGCCGTCGGCGTGAAGGGCGCCAAGTCGTCCTACTCCAGTTACGGCCGGGGCGTGATCGACGTGGCGGGGCCGGGCGGTGACCGCTTCCAGATCCCGGACACGCCGTCGAAGAACGGCCGCATCCTGTCGACGCTGCCGAACAACCGGTACGGCTGGCTCCAGGGCACCTCGATGGCCTCCCCGCACGTCGCCGCGGTGGCCGCGCTGCTGAAGTCGGCCCACCCGCACGCCACCCCGGCCCGGCTCCAGGCGCTGCTGAAGGCGGAGGCGGACAACCCGGGGTGCCCGGCCGAGCCGTACGACGGTGACGGCGACGGGGTGGTGGACGCGACCTGCGCCGGCGGTGAGCGAGTCAACGGCTTCTACGGGTTCGGCATCGTCAACGCATTGCGCGCGGTCGAGTAACCGCCCGCTTCGCTGTGCAGCGTTGGTGAGAAATATTGATCGAATCAATAATGCATAGTGAAGTCATGCCTGAAATCAATGAAGCCTGGCTCGCCGTGGGCGGAGCGCCCGGTCCGCTGTCGCGCGTCTCGGCCGTCACTCGGGCGGACACCCTCGGCGCACGGCTGCCGGTTCGGAACCTGGCGCGCGCGTGTGTGGGAGCGTGCGCGCTGGCCGCCGCCGAACTCGGGGCACGGCGGGCCGGGCTCGCCGAGGTGCCGGCGGTCACCGTGGACGACGGCGCGGTGGCCGCGGCCTTCCACAGCGAGCGGCTGCTGCGGGTCGACGGGCGGGCGCCGGACACCTTCGCGCCGCTGTCGCGCTTCTGGCGCACGCGGGACGGCTGGGTGCGCACCCACGCCAACTACCCGCACCACCGGGACCGGCTGCTGAGGGTGCTGGGCCTGCCGCGGGACGCCTCGCCCGAGCGGGTCGCGGACCGGCTCGCCGGGCGCTCCGCGGCGGAGACCGAGGAGGCCGTGTACGGCGCCGGGGGCCTCGCCGTGGCCCTGCGCACACCTGGACAGTGGCAGGCGCACGCGCAGGCGGCCGAGGTGGCGGCGCGACCGCTGGTCGAGCGGGACCGGCCGGACACGGCACGCGTGCGCGTGCTCCCCGCGCTCGATCCGGACGCCGCCGTCCTGCTGCCCGCCGCCGGGCTGCGCGTGCTGGACCTGACCCGGGTCCTGGCGGGCCCGGTCGCCACCCGCACCCTCGCCCTGCTCGGCGCCGACGTGCTGCGCGTGGATTCACCGCAGCTGCCGGAGCTGCCGGACCAGCACGCCGACACGGGCTTCGGCAAACGGTCCGCCGTGCTGGACCTGACTACCGACCGGGACACCTTCGAGGAACTGCTGGGCAGGGCCGACGTCGTGGTGACCGGGTACCGGCCGGGCGCCCTCGACCGGTTCGGGCTCGCCCCCGAGGACCTGGCCGCACGGCGCCCCGGCCTGGTCGTGGCGCAGGTGTCGGCGTGGGGGGCGTACGGGCCGTGGGGCGGGCGGCGCGGCTTCGACAGCCTGGTGCAGGTCGCCACCGGCATCGCGGTGACCGAGGGCGCGGCCGGGGAGCCGGGGGCGCTGCCCGCGCAGGCCCTGGACCACGGCACCGGCTATCTGCTGGCGGCCGCCGTGCTGCGGGCGCTGACCGAGCAGTCGTACGAGGGCGGGAGCCGGCTGGTCCGGCTGGCGCTGGCCCGGACCGCCCGCTGGCTGACGTCGGGGACCGGGTCCACCCCGAACTCGGAGACCGGCCCTGCGCCGGGCGGGGAGGCGTCCGGCGTCGCCCCCGCAGAGGGAGCGGCGCCCCGCCCGGATCCCGACGCCTGGCTGGCCGAGACGGACAGTGCCCTCGGCCGCCTGCGGCACGCCCGCCCGGCCGTGTCCTTCGCCGGCGGCCCCGCCGGCTGGCGGCGGCCCCCGGTGCCGTGGGGCACGGACCCGGCGGCGTGGTGGTGACGCGGGTCAGCCGTTGGTGACCAGCACCTTGAGCGCCGTGCGCTCGTCCATGGCCTTGTAGCCGGCCGGCACGCCCTCGATGTCGACGGTCATGTCGAACACCGGCGAGGGGTCGATCGTGCCGTCGAGGACGTCGGGCAGCAGGTCGGGGATGTAGGCGCGGACCGGCGCCACGCCGCCGCGCAGGGCGATGTTGCGGTCGAACATCACCCCGAGGTCCAGGCCGGTGCCGCTGCCGTGGGGGACGCCCACGAAGCCGATGGCGCCGCCGTCGCGGGTGATGTCGACGGCCGTCCGCATGGACTGCTCGGTGCCGACCGCCTCCACGACGGCGTGCGCGCCCTGTCCCCGGGTCAGCTCGCGGACGGCCTCGACGGCCGCGTCCCCGCGCTCGGCGACGACGTCGGTGGCGCCGAACCGGCGCGCGATGTCGGTACGCGCCGCGTGCCGGCCGAGCGCGATGATCCGCTCGGCGCCGAGCCGCCTGGCGGCCAGGACGGCGCACAGGCCGACCGCGCCGTCCCCGACGACCGCGACCGTGGCGCCGGGCCGGACGCCCGCGCCGAGGGCGGCGTGGTGGCCGGTGCCGAGGACGTCGGACAAGGTCAGCAGGGCGGACAGCAGACGCTCGTCGGAGGCCGCGTCCTTGGGCAGCTGCACCAGGGTGCCGTCGGCGAACGGCACCCGGACGGCCTCGCCCTGGCCCCCGTCGTAGCCGACCGAGCCCCAGAAGCCGCCGTGCTCGCAGGACGTGTTCAGGCCCTCACGGCAGTAGTCGCAGACGCCGTCGGACCACATGAAGGGCGCGACCACCAGGTCGCCGCGGCGCACGGTGCTCACCTCGGAACCGGTCTCCTCCACCACACCGAGGAACTCGTGCCCGATCCGCTGCCCCGGCTGCCGGGCCGCCTCACCGCGGTAGGCCCACAGGTCGCTGCCGCATATGCAGGCCCGCAGCACCCGCACGACGGCGTCGGTGGGCAACTGCACCACGGGCTCGGGCACGTCCTCCACGCGCATGTCGAACGGGGCGTGGATGGTGGTGGCGCGCATGGCGGGAGTCCTTCTCGTGCGGGATGGTGCGAGATCGTCCGGAGCGCTCGGGGATGGTGAGCGCACTTCACGGTACGTCGCCCCCCGCGCACTCGGCACGGCGAGGTGGCGTAGCCCGCAGGCGGTGCCCGGATCTACGATGCCGCGGCCGGGGTGTTCTCGCCCCTGGAGACGCTGCAGATCCTCGACGTGCCCCGGGTGGACCTCGCCGGGGTCGTACCGCACCAGGGCCTGGGCTCGCTCCACCTCACCAAGGCCGTGGAGGTGGAGCACATCGGGGCCCTCGCGGAGCTTCCCGCGCTGCGCAGCGTCGAGTTCGCGCGGTGCGGCCCCCTGGACCTGACACCGCTCGCGGCCCTGGACAGGGTGGAGGTCCGGCTGTTCGACTGCGAGCGGGTCGCCGGTGCGGAGCTGTTCCCCCGTGACCGGCTGATCATCCACTGACCAGTCCAGGGGGCCGACGGTCCCGCCCCCGATGGCACCCGACCGTGTCCACGGGGCCGCCGGCAGCGCCCGCGGTGGCATCCGCCCTGTCCACAGGACCGCCGGCCCCGCCCCCGGTGTCACCCGCCCCGTCCACAGGACCTCCGGCCCCGCCCCGGTGTCACCAGACCCGGACGGACGCGCCCCGCGCGAACACCGAGCTGGTCGCACCGGCCGGTGGCTCCTCTAGGGGTTCGGCGATCTCCGCCACCGTGGGCCCGACCTCCGCGGCGACGGTGTCCAGGAGGGCGAGGTCGAAGCCGTAGACCCGGGCCGCGTTGCCGCCGACCATGGCGGCCACCTGTGCGCGCGGGACGCCCGCGTACGCGAACCGCAGGGCCTCGCGGGTGTACGGGTGGGTGCCCTCGTCGTGCGGGTAGTCGCTCCCCCACATGATCTTGTCGATGCCGATGCGGTCACGCAGCGGCACCTCGTGGGGACGCATGAAGCTGGCGCCGACGTAGCAGTTGTCGCGCCAGACGCGGGAGGGCGCCTCGCCCATGCTCTCGGCCAGGCCGGTGCCGAACTTGGCCTCCGCGGTGCCGCCCCGCGCCGCCGTGGCGACCAGGCGGCCGTGGTAGTAGTCCAGCATGTCCAGGACCCCGGGGATCCAGCCGGAGCCCTGTTCGGTCAGGACCAGCCGCAGGCCAGGATGGCGGCGGAAGGCGCCGCCGAAGACCAGGTGCCACAGGGCCCGGTGGGAGAACCAGGTCGTCTCCACCATGAACACCGCGCGTGCCGCGGGCTCCTCGCCGAGCGGCGGGGACGCGGAACCCGCGTGGTGGTTGACGGGCAGGCCGAGTTCCGCGCAGGCGGCCCAGATCGGGTCGTAGTGGCGCGAGTACAGCTCGGGCAGGCCGGAACCGGGCGGGGTGCCGGGCAGCATCAGGCCGCCCCGCAGGCCCGCCGAGGCGGCCCACCGGATCTCCTTGACGGCCTCCTCCACGTCGCCGAGGAGGATCTGGAAGACGCCGGCCCGGCGCCCCGGTGCCGCCGCGCAGAAGTCGGCGAGCCAGCGGTTGTGGGCGCGCAGGCCCGCCCAGCGCCGCTCGAAGTCCGCGGCGTCCGGGGGCGGGGCCATCAGCGAGCCGGACGGGAAGAACGGCGGGATGGTGTTCGGGAAGATCACCTCCCCGACGATCCCGTCCGCCTCCATCTCCGCCAGGCGCCGGTCGGAGTTCCAGTTCCGGTCGGCGGTGTCGGCGAGGAGGTCCTCGTGGGGGTTGACGTAGGTGGCGGCCCAGACGTCGAAGTCGTCATGGTGGCGCTCGGCCAGGTACGGCTTGTAGTCGAGGAGGTCGGCACCGGCGTGGCAGTCGGCCGAGATCACCGTGTAGCGGTCCGTCACCGGGTCACCTCCGGGAGGGGGACGTCGCGGTCGGGTCCCGTGAGCGGGAAGTCGCCGCCGGTCAGCCAGTGCCGGCCGCTCTCGCGTGAGCGCGCCCAGGACGCCTCCACCGCGGCCTGGTCGGCGCTCTGGCCGAGGTCGGCGGGGGTGGGGCCGATGCGGCGGGCCAGGGGGGCCAGCTTGCCGGCGTCGAAGCCGAACGCCTCGGCAGCGGCGAGGCCCAGGATCCGGCGGGTCTCGGCGACCGGGATGTCGTGGAAGGTGCGGCGCAGCCACGCGCGCGTGTCCGGCCAGGTGCCCTCGGGGTGCGGGAAGTCGCTGCCCCACAGGATGTTGTCGACGCCGATCTCGTAGCGCTGGGCCAGCTCGCGCCGCTTGGTGTTGGTGGCGCAGACGAAGACCTGCCGGTCCAGGTACTCGTGCGGCGGGCGGCTCAGTTCCGCGAACGGGGAGAGCTTCTTGCCTCCGTGGGCGCCGAGGTAGAGGCGGTCCATGAACCACAGCAGGTTCGGCAGCCACCAGCAGCCGGACTCGGCGATGCCGAAGCGCAGACCCGGGTGGCGTTCGAAGACACCGGACCAGAGCAGGAACCACAGCGGGCGGGCCGGCCACCAGGTGACCTCGGAGACGTAGATGCCGAGGTGGTCGCCGTACTCGTGGCGGGGGGCGGCGCCGGAGTGGGTGAGCACCGGCATGCCGCACTCGGCCGCCGTCGCCCAGACCGGGTCGTAGCGGCGGTCGTGGTACGGCTCCCGGTCCGCCCACATGGCCGGGATCATCAGGGCGCCGAGGCCGGACTCCCTGGCCCGCCGGATCTCGGCGACGACCCGGTCGACGGGGGCCGTGACGGGCAGCAGGGCGACTCCGCAGTGCCGTTCGGGACGGTCGGAGACGAACTCCGCCAGCCAGCGGTTGTGCGCCTGCGCGCCCGCCATCCCCAGCTCGGGGTCCTGGTCGCCGGAGAGGCCGAGGCCCACGCCGAAGGGGGCGGCGGTCCGGCTGTCCACGGCGTCGGCGTCCGGGAAGACGACCTCGGCGGCCACCCCGTCACCGTCCAGTTCCTTCAGGCGCTGCGCGGTGTCCCAGCCGCCGCGCAGGCCCTCCTCGTTGTCGCGGAACCAGCGGTCGGCGAACGCCTCGTTGCGGACGCCGAGCCGGGTCATCTCCTCGCGGCGCCGGTCGCGGCCCGCGAGGAACTCGTCGAAGTCCCGGTGGAAACGGGACTCCAGGTAGGGCCGGTACCGCTCGGTGGGCAGTCCGGCGTGGCAGTCGGAGGAGATGATCAGGTACGGGTCCGGGCCGGACACGACGTCGGTCACGGCAGCCTCCCGGTCAGTCGAGGACGAAGCTTTCGAGGTACGACGGGTTCGCCCGGTCCAGCATCGACCGGGACCGCGCGCGGATCTGCGCGTCGCTGTGCTCGCTCGCCGGCAGCAGCCAGAAGCGGTCCTCGCGGATGCCGTCCACCACGAGGCCGGCGACTTCCTCGACGGGCGTGAAGCGGACCTCCCGGCCGGCCTCGCGCATCGCGCTCTCCCACTGGTCGAGGCTGCGATAGGGGGTTCTGCGCGGGCGCTGCTTGGCGTAGCGGGCGGGGCGGTTGCGGTGCGACTCCCACAGACCGGTGCGCAGCATGTGCGGGCCGGGGAAGAGGACGGAGGCGCCCACGCGCGCGCGTTCCGCCTTGAGGTGGGCGTAGAGGGACTCCGTCAGGGTGACGACGGCCGCCTTGGTCACCGCGTACACCGAGGCGGTGGGGAGCGGTGCGACACCGCCGTCGGTGGAGGACGTGTTGACCACATGACCGGGCTGGCCCGACTCGATCATCCTGGGCACGAACGCCTGGACGCCGTGGAAGACGCCCCACACGTTGACGGCGAAGGCCCACTTCCAGTCGTTCGGGTCGTGCTCCCACATGCGGCCCTCGGCGCCGGATCCGACGCCCGCGTTGTTGCACAGGACGTGCACGGCGCCGTAGGTGTCGTACGCCGCCTCGGCCAGCGCCGTGACCTGGTCGCGTTCACCGACGTCGGCCACGCGCGCGTGGACGTCGGCGCCCTCGGCGCGCAGGCCGGCGGCGGCCTTCTCCAGGGCGGCCTCCTCGACGTCCGCGAGGACGACCTTCAGGCCGTCGGCCGCGAACCGCCGGGCCATGGCCAGCCCGATCCCGCTCGCCGCCCCGGTGACGACGGCGACGTGTCCGGCGCGCAGCTCCATCACACGCTCCCCTCGGGCGGCCCGTCATGGGCCTGGAGCGGGTCGTCGTAGCGCTGGTGGACGTAGGGCAGCAGGGCCTGCGCGTCGACCCGTTCGGCCACCCGGCCGCGCTGGTCGCTGGTCTTCTCGCCGATGGTGATCTCCAGCAGGCGCAGCACGGGGAGGTCGGCGACGGGGTCGTACAGGGACTCGCGGAGCACCACGTCCCCGGTGACCCGTTCCAGCCGGCGCACCTTCTCGTGCCGTACGCAGTGCACCAGCACGGGGTCGCCGTCGAAGCCGGAACCGTCCACCGCGGGCAGGAACTTGAAGTAGAAGTCGGTCCTGCCTGCGGGCTCGGGCAGGGGCAGCGGGCCGCTCACCGCTCCGCGGACCTCCACGAAGGCGATGCCGTGGCGTGCCATCGACGCCCGGACGACGAGGCCGTCGCGCTCGACGGTGACCTCGCCGAGTTTCTTGGGTTCCCCGAAGACCTCACGGCCGCCGGTGAGGGCGCGCTCGTGGGTCATCGGCATCACCAGCGGATACCAGCCGTCGACCCCGCCGTGGGCGGCGGCGACGGCGAAGGAGCCCGCGCCGAGCGCATACCCGGGCAGGTCGACCTTGCTGACGGTGGCCCGCACCAGGGGCCGTCCGGTGGGCTTCAGCGGGGGTGGCAGCACCGCCGCGACCGCGTCCGGGTCGGTCTCCCAGCAAGCCACCACACCGGTGGACCAGATGTCGGGCAGCCGTGCGCTCGCGCCGCGCGTGGCGGCGGTCTCCCGTTCGGTCCGTGCGCCGTACCGTACGCGTGCCATGGCCGTACCACCCCTTCTCCTGACGGGTCGTCACCTGTAACACAGTTACAGCAGTCGGGGTGCGGGGTAAATACACGTGCGCGGACGGGAGTCGGGGGGTCACGGTGAGCGGGGCGAGGAGCGCGCTGTCCCGGGAGGCGGTGCTGGAGGCCGCGGCGGGGCTGGTGCGGCAGCGTGGCCCGGACGCGCTGACGATGCGGGCGCTCGCCGCCGAGCTGGGCACGGCGGTGACGTCGATCTACTGGCACGTCGGGGGCCGCGAGGCGCTGCTCGACGCGCTCGTGGAGCGGACCGTGGCCGGCCTCGGCGAGATCCGCCCCCGGGGACGCACCCCGGAGCGCCGGGTGCTGTCGGTCGCGTGCGCCCTGCGGCGCCAGCTGCGCGACCATCCGCACCTGGTGGCCCTGGTGCACGAGCGCGGGCTGACCGAACGGATGTTCCTGCCCGCCCAGCGGGTCCTGGTGCGCGAGGCGCACGCGGCGGGGCTGCGCGGGGCCCGGGCCGCCGAGTTCGTCCGGGCCGTGCAGTTCCAGGTGGTCGGGCACGTACTGGTCGAGCGCAACCGCGAACGGGCCCCGGCGCAGCACCCGGACGAGCGGGAGCTGTGGAGCGCAGGAAGCGCAGGAACCGCCGGGAGCGCCGGGAGCGCCGGGAGCGCCGGGAGCGCCGGGAGCGCCGGGAGCGCCGGGGACGATCCTGCCCTGGTCCGGGCGCTGGCCCGTCCGGTGGACACGGAACGACTGTTCGTGACGGCGGTGGGCGCGCTGGTGCGGTCCCTGCTGGCCCCGCAGGGACGCTGACCGGCACACCCGGCCCGTGCCACACCCGCGCCCCGCGCCCCGCACCCGCACCCGCACCCGCACCCGCACC
>NZ_WWJT01000010.1 GCF_009865385.1 Streptomyces sp. SID486
CGAGCGTTGCGTGGTGCTCCCCGAGCGTTGCGTGCTGCTCAGCCGGTGCTGCGTACTGCTCCCCGAGCGCTGCGTGCTGCTCCCCGGACGCTGCGTGCTGGTCTGGGAGTGCGTCGCGATGGCCCGGGAGCGTGCCGCGCTGGGGCGGCAGGGCGCGGTGCTGGGCGCGGCGGGCGACCTCTTCCCGGAGCCGCTGGAGGCTGTCCGCGCGCCGCCGCGGGGCCTCGGCGCGCTCACCCCGCTCGGTCCCCTCGCCGCGCGCGGCCCGCTCCGGCCGGTCGGTGCGGTCGATGCGGTCGAAGCGGTCCGGCCGGTCGGTGCGGTCGGAGCGGTCCGGCCGTGTTCTGCCCGTACCGGGCGTGTCGGCCGCCGTGTCCGCCCGGCGGTAGAGCTCGTCGATCTTCCGCTCCACCTCCTCCAGGCTCGGCCTGCCGTGGCCGGTCCCGGGAACGGCCTCGGCCGTCTGGGACAGGACGGCCACGGAGGTGAGGGCGGCGGTGGCGAGGGCGGGGGTGCGGATGCCCGCCGCCTGGGGTCCGCCGGGGCGCGGCTTGCGGTGCGACGCCAAGGGAGGCGACTCCTTCCGTGCTCCGCCTACCGGGTTAGCTGTCGGGTTCGGGCGGGTGCTTGGAAGGGTTGCCCTACGGCGTCGTCCCGGGCGGGAGTCGGCCGATTCACCCCAGGATCGGTGGGTCCCCGGCTCCGGGCACCGTGCGGGGCGCGCCGGACTCGGCGGAGGCCGCATGGCCCGGCGACGTTCGCCGGAGAGGGGTCGTGCGGCCTGACGGCAACCTAGCCAACTCGTGTGTCTTCTGTGAAGGTTGGTGCGAGGTATGTCCGATACATTTCCGTGACCTGAGGGCAGGTTCATGCGCCTGTGACCAGGCGCTTCCGTTGGGTGAGCGGTCAGCGGGGGCCGTCGGCGGGGAGGCCGGCTGTCCGGGAAGTGAGCCATCTTCGGGGGACGGCGACCGGTTGTCGGTGGGGCGCCCTAGACTCGGAGAGCGATGAGCAGCCTCTTTGACGACAGCTTCCTGGCGGACCTCCAGGCCCCTCGCGGGCGCGACGAGGAGCCCCCGCCGCCGCCCGAGGACGATCACGCTCCGGAGCCGGTTCCGGACGATCTGTTCGGCGGGAAGTTCGACGTGCCGCCGGACCGGGACGCCTACTACCGCGACGGCGCCCCCCGCCCCGCCCTCGACGCGGCGGCCCTCCTCGAAGGGCTGAACGAGAACCAGCGCGCCGCCGTCGTGCACGCCGGTTCTCCGCTGCTCATCGTCGCCGGCGCCGGCTCCGGCAAGACCCGGGTGCTGACCCACCGCATCGCCCACCTGCTCGCGGAGCGGAACGTCCACCCGGGGCAGATCCTCGCGATCACCTTCACCAACAAGGCCGCGGGCGAGATGAAGGAGCGCGTCGAGCAGCTCGTCGGCCCGCGCGCGAACGCGATGTGGGTGATGACCTTCCACAGCGCGTGCGTGCGCATCCTGCGCCGGGAGAGCAAGAGGCTCGGCTTCACGTCGTCGTTCTCGATCTACGACGCCGCCGACAGCAAGCGCCTGATGGCCCTGGTCTGCCGCGACCTTGACCTCGACCCCAAGCGCTTCCCGCCCAAGTCCTTCAGCGCCAAGATCAGCAACCTGAAGAACGAGCTGATCGACGAGGAGGACTTCGCCGCCCAGGCCACCGACGGCTTCGAGAAGACCCTCGCCCAGGCCTACGCGCTCTACCAGTCGCGCCTGCGCGAGGCCAACGCGCTCGACTTCGACGACCTGATCATGACGACGGTCAACCTGCTGCGCGCCTTCCCGGACGTCGCCGACCACTACCGCCGACGCTTCCGGCACGTCCTGGTCGACGAGTACCAGGACACCAACCACGCCCAGTACGCCCTCGTCCGCGAGCTGGTCGGCACCGGCGCACACGACGAGGACGTGCCCCCCGGTGAGCACGACGTGCCGCCCGCCGAACTGTGCGTCGTAGGTGACGCGGACCAGTCCATCTACGCCTTCCGGGGCGCGACGATCCGCAACATCCTCCAGTTCGAGGAGGACTACCCGAACGCGACGACCATCCTGCTGGAGCAGAACTACCGCTCCACGCAGACCATCCTGTCCGCCGCCAACGCGGTCATCGAGCGCAACGAGTCCCGCCGCCCGAAGAACCTGTGGACCAACGCGGGCCAGGGCGCGCGGATCACGGGCTACGTCGCCGACACCGAGCACGACGAGGCCCAGTTCGTCGCCGACGAGATAGACCGCCTCACGGACGCGGGCGAGGCGAAGGCCGGTGACGTCGCCGTCTTCTACCGCACCAACGCCCAGTCCCGAGTCTTCGAAGAGGTCTTCATCCGCGTCGGCCTGCCCTACAAGGTCGTCGGCGGAGTGCGCTTCTACGAGCGCAAGGAGGTCCGGGACGTCCTCGCCTACCTGCGCGTCCTCGCCAACCCCGAGGACTCGGTGCCGCTGCGCCGCATCCTCAACGTCCCCAAGAGGGGCATCGGCGACCGCGCGGAGGCGATGATCGACGCCCTCGCCCAGCGCGAGAAGATCAGCTTCCCGCAGGCCCTGAAGCGCGTGGACGAGGCGTACGGCATGGCCGCGCGCTCCACCAACGCGGTCAAGCGGTTCAACACGCTGATGGAGGAGCTGCGTACGGTCGTGGAGTCCGGTGCCGGACCGGCGACGGTGCTGGAGGCCATACTCGAACGCACCGGATACCTGGCGGAGTTGCAGAACTCCACCGACCCCCAGGACGAGACCCGTATCGAGAACCTCCAGGAACTCGCCGCCGTGGCCCTGGAGTTCGAGCAGGAGCGCGCCGAAGGAGAGGCCGGTACGCTGGCCGACTTCCTGGAGCAGGTCGCCCTGGTCGCCGACTCCGACCAGATCCCGGACGAGGAGGACGGCGACGGCGTCATCACGCTGATGACCCTGCACACCGCCAAGGGCCTGGAGTTCCCCGTCGTGTTCCTGACGGGCATGGAGGACGGCGTCTTCCCCCACATGCGCGCCCTCGGCGAGACCAAGGAGCTGGAGGAGGAGCGGCGCCTGGCGTACGTCGGCATCACGCGGGCGCGGGAGCGGCTCTACCTGACGCGCTCGACCCTGCGCAGCGCCTGGGGCCAGCCGTCGTACAACCCGCCCTCCCGCTTCCTGGAGGAGATCCCGGGCACCCATCTGGAGTGGAAGCGGACCGGGGCCGCGGCGCCGGTGTCGTCCGGGCCGGCCTCGGGGATCGCGGCCTCGCTGTCGTCGAGCCGCTCGCGCTCCTCGGCCTCGGGCGCCTCCGGGTTCGCCACCCGGCGCACCGCGGAGAAGCCGGTGGTCGCGCTGACCGTGGGGGACCGGGTCACCCACGACCAGTTCGGGCTCGGCACGGTCGTCGCGGTGAAGGGCACGGGAGCGAACGCGGAGGCGACCATCGACTTCGGCGACACCAAGCCGAAGCGGCTGCTGCTGCGGTACGCGCCGGTCGAGAAGCTGTAACCCGTCGGCAAAGGCCCCGCTGAAAAGCGGGGCCTCCACGGGGTCGAGAAGGTGACTAGCTGGGATCCAGTCCGTGGCTCCGCAGCCACGGCAGCGGGTCTATGGCCGCCCCGCCCGCCGGCCGGACCTCGAAGTGCAGGTGCGGGCCGGTGGAGTTGCCGGAGTTGCCGGAGTAGGCGATCGGGTCGCCGGCCTTCACGGTCGTTCCGGAGGCGACGCGGTAGCTGGACAGGTGGCAGTACCAGGTCTGCGTGCCGTCCTTCGACGTCAGGATCAGCATGTTGCCGTAGGCACTGTTCCACTGGGTGGTGACGGTGCCGTCGGTGGCGGCCATCACCGTGGTGCCGTAGGAGACCGGGAAGTCGATGCCGGTGTGTACCGACATCCAGTTCACGCCCGCCTGGCCGAAGTAGGCGCTGAGCCCGTGCTGGGTGACCGGCAGCGCGAACTTGGGGCGCAGCCGCTCCTTGAGCGCGGCCTCCGCGGCGGCCTTCCTCTTCTCCAGTTCCTGCTGTGCCTTGAGGTCGATCCGCTCCTGGGTCCGGCTGGCCCGGTCGGCGAAGTCGGTGGCGCCGGCGGAGAGCGTCTTCAGCTGGGTGTCCAGCTTGCTGTTGGCGACGGACGGCTTGACCGCGTGCGCGTCCGAGGCGGTGGTGGTGGCGTCCGCGGAGTCGTCGGTGAGGGCGCCGACCGAGGCGGCGGCGATCCCGGCGACCCCCATCACGCAGGCCGAGGGCACGGCGACGGTCAGCAGCGCGGAGCGCTTGGCGGGCGTACGACGCCGGGAGCGGGCCCCGCCGCGCGACCCCGCTCGGGGTGCCGGCAGCGAGGTGACTTCTTCCTGCTCGTCCAACAGTCCTGACACGGCGCGCAGTTCACCGGTGGCGTCCGGCTCGCCCTCGCTCTCGTCCTGACCGGCGGACCGGTCGGCGAAGGCGGTGTCCTCGTACGGCACCTGCTCGAACTCCGTGGCCGCGTGCGGGCCACCGGTCTGCTCGAACGGGGCGTGCGGCTCGCCGACGGCCACGAACGTGGCGGTGGCCTGCTGGTCGAACGGCTCACCGACCGTCTCGAAGGTGGCGGTGGCCTGCTGGTCGAACGGTTCGCCGGCGGCCGCGAACGTGGCGGTGGCCTGCTGGTCGAACGGCTCACCGGCCTGGCCGGGGTCCGCCGGCCCGGGCTGTCCCGCGGAGTTCCACTGGGTGGCGTCGTACGTGCCCGTGTCGAAGGTCTGTGTGCCCCACTCCCACTGCTGGGTGGGTTCGGCGGCGCCGGGGCCGGGCTGCAGCCAGGCCCCGGTGTCACCCTCCCAGGACTCCCAGCCGCCGGTGTCGCTCCCGGTGGCCTGCGTGGGGAGGGACCAGGCGGTGCTGTCGTAGGCACCCGTGTCGTAGGCGCCGACGTGCTGGGCCGCGTACGGGTCGTAGGCGGGGGTCTGGCCGGTGGTGGTGGCCTGCCACTGCGCGGTGTCGTACGAGCCGGTGGTCTGCTCGCTGCCCGGGAGGCTGCCGAAGAGCGGGTCGGCATGGAAGGCGGTGGCGTCGCCGGAACCGCCGGCAAAACCGGTGGCGTCGTAACCGCCGGACGTGGTGAGGTCGTCGTAGTGGGCTTCCTGTGCCCCGTACGGCGCGTAGTGCGCGGTGGAGGCGTCGGAAGCCGGGGCCGGGGAGGTCATGGTCCCCGACGGGTGACGGTCGTTCACCAACTTCTCTTTCGCCTCGACAACAGGGGCTGCCAGAGCAGTGCGGCGACTGTACCCGGCGGTACCTGGGCGCGACAATCTTCGGCCTGTTTCGCGCGGGCCGGAAACGGGCATTCGGCCGTGTTTCGGGGGACCCCGGGCGTGACCTTGGCCTTGCGTTCGAAGAGTGTTCGATGTCGAGTGGCGATGTGACGGCTGTGCGCGGGCTGTGCGCTCGCGCGTTCCGGCCGCTCCTCCTTCCGCTCCGGCTGGGTGACCGCTCTGCGGGTACCCGCTCCGGCCGGGTTCTTGCCCGCCGGGCGGCCTCGGGCCACCGTCACGCCGCCCTCAGGCCACCGTCATGGGTTCTCGGGCCACCGTCACGCCGCCCTCAGGTCACCGTCATGGGTTCTCGGGCCACGGTCACGCCGCCCTCAGGTCACCGTCATGGGCTCTCGGGTCACGGTCGCGATCAGGCCACGGTGAGGCCGTCGGCGGTCCGCTCCTCGGGGTGTGAGGCGTCGAGGGCTTCACGTATCCCGGCGGCCACGGCGGGGTGCACCGGCAGGGCGAGGTGGCCGATGCCGGTCACCCGGACGTTCTGTGCGTCGAGGTCGGCATGCTCCAGGCAGGCCGACTCCAGCGGGACCATCAGGGAGTCCAGGTCGCTCCAGAAGCTCACGAAGCGGGTCCGGCAGCCGGTCGCGGGCCGGGCCAGCTCCTCGATCACCGCCGAGCCGGGCCGCATCTGCCGCACGATCGGGTGCGCGTCCGCCAGCGGCGCCACCCGGGTCCCGGAGTGCGGGGTGCCCAGCGTGACCAGCGTGCGTACCCGCAGGTCACCGCCGAGGCACTGGACGTAGTAGCGCGCGATCAGGCCGCCGAGGCTGTGTCCCACGATGTCGACCCGCGCACTGCCCGTGCGCTCGCAGATCTCCTCGATGTGCCGGCCGAGCAGCTCCGCCGCGATGCGTATGTCGCAGGTCAGCGGAGAGTAGTTGAGCGACTCGACCCGCTGGCGGCCGTGCTGCGCGAGGGTGCGCCGCAGCAGGACGAACACCGAGCGGTTGTCGATGAAACCGTGCAGCAGCACGACCGGCGGGCCCTTGCGGACCGGCAGCCGGGCCGCGCCGTCGGTGGCGGGCAGGACGGCGGAGCGGCGCTCCTGGATCAGGCCGGTCGGATAGAGCAGGAGGTGCCCGGCCAGGATCGCGGCCTCCAGGGCCGTGGCACGGAGCAGTGTCAGGGACAGTCCGGCCAGCTTGCCAGGCCACAGACGGCGGCAGAGCGGGATAAAGAGCGGCGGCAACACCCCGGTGACCTTCATTGGCCGACCTCCTGTCGGCACGTCGGCGGACGGCTCGGTCCCCCGTGTGCCCTCATGTCCCACCATGTGATTTCCCCCTCGCCGCCCTCCGTAAAACTGTCGGCCGCGGGATGCTGGAGATAACGTTCGTTCACTTCGACGGTGGCGGACCGCGCCATAAGTGCGGTACTTGTCGATACGGACGGAAGCGATCGCTTCCGTGGTTGCATGATGGAGGCAGTGATGGGTGTGGCAGCCGGTCCGATCCGCGTGGTGGTCGCCAAGCCGGGGCTCGACGGCCACGACCGTGGAGCCAAGGTCATCGCGCGCGCCCTGCGCGACGCCGGCATGGAGGTCATCTACACCGGCCTCCACCAGACGCCCGAGCAGATCGTCGACACCGCCATTCAGGAGGACGCCGACGCGATCGGCCTGTCCATCCTCTCCGGTGCCCACAACACGCTGTTCGCCGCGGTCATCGACCTGCTCCGGGAGCGGGAGGCCGAGGACATCCTGGTCTTCGGCGGCGGCATCATCCCGGAGGAGGACATCGCGCCGCTGAAGGAGAAGGGCGTCGCGGAGATCTTCACCCCGGGGGCGACGACCACGGCCATCGTGGAGTGGGTCCGCGAGAACGTCCGTCAGCCGGCCGCGTCCGGGGGCTGAGCGACGGCGACGGCTGCCGGGGGCGGCTCGGCGGGCAGTGTCGGTGGTGCCAGTGGTGCGTGTGGTGCCAGTGGTGCCGGTGGTGCCAGTGGTGCGGGTGGTGCGGGCGGTGTCAGCTCCCGCGTCATCGCCGCCCGCAGCCGTAGCGTGGTGACCAGCCGCTGGAACGCCTCCGCCCAGTACCCGCCGGCGCCGGGAGCGGCGTCCTCCCGCTCGTCGGGTATCGCCAGCAGCGCCTCAAGGCGCACGGTCTCCGCCGGGTCCAGGCAGCGTTCCGCCAGCCCCATCACCCCGCTGAAGCTCCACGGATAACTGCCCGCGTCCCGGGCGATGTTGAGGGCGTCCACCACCGCCCGGCCGAGCGGCGGGGCCCACGGCACCGCGCACCCGCCGAGCAGCTGGAACGCCTCCGACAGGCCGTGGGTGGCGATGAACCCCGCGACCCACTCCGCCCGTTCGGCCGGCTCCAGCGCGGCCAGCAGCTTCGCCCGCTCGGCGAGGGACACCGCGCCCGGACCGCCCGCCTCCGGAGCCGACGGAGAGCCGAGCAGCGCCCGCGACCACGAGGGGTCCCGCTGCCGCACCGCCGCCCGGCACCAGGCCGCGTGCAGCTCGCCCTGCCAGCCGTCCGCCACCGGCAGCGCCACGATCTCCTCGGCCGTCCGACCGCCGAGCCGCTCCGGCCAGGTGCCGAGCGGGGCGGCCTCCACCAACTGCCCCAGCCACCACGACCGTTCCCCCCGGCCGGCCGGTGGGGTGGCCGCGACGCCGTCCCGCTCCATGCCGGGATCGCACTCCGGCGGCGCCTCCACCGTGATCGCCGGCGCGTCCCCCATGCGGTCCAGCGCCACGCAGGCCGTCGCGCGTACGGCCATGCGGCCGGCGAGCGCCGAGTCCGGCAGCGCCGACAGCAGTTCCGCGGCGGTCGCCCGGACGTTGCGGCTGCGGTCCCCCAACGCCCGCTCCAGGAAGGGCTCGTCCGCGTCCGACAGGCCGGTGCGCAGCGAGTCGAGGAACATCAGGCGGTCCTCCGCCCGCTCCGTCGCCCACGTCGACTCCAGGAGTTCCCGCCCCCGCGCGGGCGCGCGGTCACGCAGCGCGCCCAGCAGCGCCGCCCGTTCGGCGAACAGGCCCTCCTGCCACAACCGCGCCACCGCCTCGGCGTCCTGTGCATCGGGCAGTGCCGCGCCGCCGCCGGGGGCCGCGCGCAGGGCGAACCGCCAGTCCGGGTTCAGCCGGGCGAGCCACAGCGCGCGCGGGCCCGCGAACGCCAGCGCCGCCGGGCGCAGGTCCGTACGGCTCCGGGCCGCGTCCAGCAGCGCCGGCAGGGCCTGTGGGG
>NZ_WWJT01000089.1 GCF_009865385.1 Streptomyces sp. SID486
CGCCGGGTCCCTGCCCGGCCCTCGCACGGTCTCCACCGCCGTCGTCCTTCGAGAGGGCGTACGCGCCGAACCCGATGCTGGCCAGCACCGCGGCCGTCACCGCGACGGCTATGCCCGCGCGCAGCCGGCTCCGGGGCCGGCCCGGAGGCACGGCGGGATATCCCGGATACCCGGGGTGTGCGCCGTACCCCGGGGCACCCGCGGGGTACGGGCCGGCCGGCTGCGCCGACTGCGCCGGCTGGGGCGCGGTCTGTGCGGCGGGACCCCACGGGGCGGCCGCGCCGGCGGGGCGGGTCTGGTCCGTCCATGCCTTGCCGTCCCACCAGCGTTCGGTGGGCGGA
>NZ_WWJT01000090.1 GCF_009865385.1 Streptomyces sp. SID486
AGCCCGGTGGCCCGGCGGCCCGGGAGGTGGGTGGTCCGGCAGCCCGGTGGTCCGGTGGTCCGGTGGTTCGTGACTCCGGCAGCCCGATGGTGGGGCGCGCGGTCGGTCCGGCTGTCGGAGGGCGCGGGCGGGCCGGCCGGGGGGCGGGGCCGGGGGCGTGAGTGGGACGGCCAGGGGCATGGGCATGGGCATGGGCGTGGCGGGGCCGGGGGCGTGAGTGGGACGCCCTGCGGGACCACGGCGACCTGGAACTGGTCCGCACGGCGTGGAGGCGGCTGCGCGCCGACGGCAACGGCGCCGACCGCCAGCGCTTCGTCCACCAGCGGCGCTCCAGCCTTCTCGATGTCGTCGATCACCTGATCACCCACACCACACCGGACCAAGGGTCGGCCTAGGCACAGGGAGGTCGGTGGCGCCCGGGAGGCAGGGGCCC
>NZ_WWJT01000091.1 GCF_009865385.1 Streptomyces sp. SID486
CGGTCCGCCTCCAGGGCGAACAGCGCGGCGGCCAGGACCGGGAAGGCCAGCAGGACCAGCACACCGGTCAGCAGCACGTTCCAGGTGAACACCGGCATCCGGAACATCGTCATGCCCGGAGCGCGCATGCAGATGATCGTGGTGATGAAGTTGACCGCGCCGAGGATCGTGCCGAAGCCCGACAGGGCCAGACCCATGATCCACATGTCGGCGCCGACACCCGGGCTGCGGACCGCGTCCGACAGCGGGGAGTAGGCGAACCAGCCGAAGTCGGCCGC
>NZ_WWJT01000092.1 GCF_009865385.1 Streptomyces sp. SID486
GCGCGTCACGGAGATGCGCGTCACGGAGATGCGCGTCACGGAGATGCGCGTCACGGAGATGCGCGTCACGGAGATGCGCGTCACGGAGATGCGCGTCACGGAGGCGCGTCACGGAGAAGAGAGCGGGTGCTCCGGCTCGGCGTCGCGGCCGGAGCCCCCGGCGCTCGGCGACCCGCCGAACCCCTCGGCAGGGCCGTCGTCCCCCGGCGCGGCGGTGGTCAGCCCGCCACCCGGGTCTCGCCCTCGCGGGCCTTGCGGAGGATGTCCTGCCAGAAGGCGGCGGAGCCGACGGCGTCCTGCTCCTCCCGGGTCCAGGCCCGCCCGTTCTCGTCCGCGGGGTCGGCCATGCGCTTCCACAGCTCGTCCATCGCGCCCTGCGCCAGTGCCTGGACGCCCTTCCAGGTCTCCGCCTGCCGCCCGGCGTGTTCCCGCTCCGCCAGCCAGGCCGTCTCGGCGCCCTGCGCGTGCGCGGCCACTGCCTGCCAGGCTCGTTCGGCCTCCGCACGGGCCGCGGCGGTGTCCGAGGCGCCGCGCAGCGCCTCCTCGGCATCGACCGCGGCCCGCAGCAGCAGCGTCAGCGTCCGGTGGCGCAGGGCCTCGGACTCCGCGGTCCGTAGCCGGTGCTCCTCCAGGTCCAGCGCCCCGCCGCTCACCCAGCCGAACCCGTAGAACTCGCGGACGTCCTCGTCCCCGCCGCCCGGCCGCAGGGCCCACTGCGCCGCCACCCGGACCTGCTCGCCAGGGTCGTGCGCGGCGCGCCCGGCGACGAACTCCCGGTCCTTCGCCCGTACGGCCTGCTGCTCGGTGGCCACCGCCTCGCGGGCACCCCGGTCCTGCGCCTGCGCCTGGGCGTAGCCGCTCTTCACGAACGCGGCCCGGTCGGTGTCCGAGCCCCGCAGCGCCTTCTCCGCCGCCGCCCGGGTGGCCGGTGCGAAGGCGGCCGGATGGGTCGCCACTACACGCTCGCAGAACTGCCGGTTGCGGGAACGAGTGTCCCGCAGCCGCTGCTTGGCCAGGTCGTAACCCCCGCCCGGCGCCAGCCACTCGGCGATGGCCGCGTCCCCCCGGGTGCTGCGCAGCGCGTTCCACGCCGAGGTCCGCAGCTCGGCCGGCAGCCCCGACAGGGCGACCCGGCGCACCTGCTCGCGCGCCCCGGCCGCTGCCGCGGCCAGCGCGGCCCGTGCCCCGTCCGCGGGTGCGTCCGGCGCGTCCGGCGCCGACACCGTACGCGGGAAGTCCTGTCCCTGGGCCGGACACGCCGCCGTCACCGGCAGCAGCACCGCCACGACGACCGCGCAGGCGGCCGCCGTCACCCGGGCCGGCCCGCCCGCCGACGCACGGGCCGTCACACCGGTCACGGCGCGAGGGGAGGGGTGACCTCCCAGGCCGGGTAGGCGGTCAGCAGGTCGTGCCAGTCGGCGAAACGGCCGCTGGTGAACAGCTCGTTCCGCGCGTTCACCTTCACCTGGTAGTGATCCTTGCCGCCCTCCCAGAGGAACCAGGCGGTCGCGGACCTGCCCGGCACCCAGCCCTGGAGGTCGGGGCACCAGGTGGTGCTGTCCCTGAACGCCTTGGTGTTGTCGTTCGCTCCCAGGACGACCAGGCCCTGGTCCGTGGTGGCCTTGAGATAGTGGCCGGACTTGCTCGCGGCCTCGAAGGAGAAGCAGCCGGCGCGCCCCGACAGGGCCGGCAGTACCAGCCAGGTGGCGGCTCCCCGAAGCGGCACGTTCTGGGGGGACACCGGTCCGACGGTGGCCGCCGTGCCGTTGACCCCCGAGTGGTGGACCGGCAGCCACTTCTCCGGGCTGTTCTGGACCCGCAGCGACAGCGACTGCCTCCGTGCGCGACGCTGGCCGGCCTCCGAGAGGAACTCCGCCACCTGCACGTCGCCGGCCGCCAGCGCCTTCTCCGCCGATGTCACCAGATTCGGGTTGAACGGGCTCTTCTTCGCCGTGTCCAGGATCTGGCGGGCCAGCATCCGGTTGGCCTCCGCCAGCTTCTCGCGCCGCGCCTCGTCGTCCCGCTTGTAGGCCGCGTCGGCGCCGGTGTGGAGGAAGTCCAGCCAGTCCGAGGCCCTGGTGCTGAGCACCGCCTTCTGCGCGGCCCGGTACAGCTCGGAGTCCTTCAGGTCGGACGGTGCCATGCGCAGCATCTCGCGGATGAAGTTGTCGTCGCTCGTGTCGAGCAGACTCTGGGTGACCGGGATGCGGAACAGCGCGGCCACGTTCTTGCGCGCCGCCTGGTTCCTGCGGAGCTCCGCCTCCTTGCGGTTCTTCTCCTCCAGCTCCTCCAGCTCCCGGGCCACGTCCTTCTTGTGGGCCTCACGCGCGCCGTTGACGATGAACTCCCGCCAGGCCGCCTCGTCCGCCAGCAGCGCCTGGGTGGCAGCCGCCCGCACCTCCGGACCCGAGGCCTCGTGACGCAGGATCGCCCGGATGAAGTTGTCGTCGCTCAGCCCCAGCAACTCCGGGGTGCTCGGGATGCCGATGGCCAGCAGCGCCTGCTGACGCGCCAACCGCGCCGCCCGTTCCGCCTCGGCCTTGTCCCGCTCCCGCTGCTGGTCCAGCCGGTGCGCCTCGTGGATGCCGGTGACTATGAACGCCACATGATCCGCGTCCATGGTGCTCGCCATGGCCTTCTCGGCCGCCGTGCGCACCGAGTCCAGCCGCTCCCCGGCCTCGTTCGCCTTCCTCCACAGCGCGTGGATGAAGTCGCTGTCGGACAGCAGCAGCACGTCCACGGTGGGGTCCAGCCCCACCGCCGCCGCGTCCACCCGTTGGGTCTCGGTGGTCCCGATGCCCGCCGCCTGCGCTTCGCGGTCCGCGGACACCGCCCGGTCCGCCGCGACCGGCACGGCGGACACCGTGCTCTGACCGCTCACGGCGAGGACGGCGGCGACGGTCGTGGTGGCCACGGCACCGCGACGTACGGCGGTGCGCGTCTTGTGTGGAGCGTTTCTTCGCATGCGCATCTCTTTCTCTTCCGTAGTCCGCGATCCGTCGGGGCGCGGAAGGGCAGGGCAAGGGGAGCCCCCTCCCGCCGGGTACGCCGGGTACGCCGGGTACGCCGGAGAGCAGGGCAGGTCGGAGCGATGGTTTGGCGCCGTGCTGGGGGCCGGGCAGCCCGGCGTGACGCTCGGCCACTGTGAGCGTCAGGCGTGTACGGGTGTGAGGACGGCGTCACCGCCTCGCGCGCGCGACGGCGCGGGCGATCGACGAGAAGGGTGGGACCGGGGCTTACCGCGCGTCGAGCGCGGTCCCCGGCAGCCCGGTCGTACGCAGACGGTTCCCCGATGGATGCCGCAACTCTTTCCCCCCTGGAATGCCGCCCTCCCCGAAGGCGGTTCAGATTGCGGGACCTCAGGTCCCCCCGTCCACGTCGCGCCTGTGTTCGGTCAAGTCAATGCCATGACTCTACCAAGAAGAATGATCTTCGCTGGGTTGGTTTTGGTCATTTTTGACCGAAAGCCGCGCATTGTGGATGGCGCTGAGTAAGTGGTGGTGCGTGAGTGGTGCTCGTCCCCGCGGCGGGCGAGGGGAATCGCGGCGAGGTGGACGAGGACGGCCGCGATGAGTCGGCCGGGTCGGTGGTCGGACAACACGGCTACAGAAGACCTCAGGTGAGCTGAGGTCCTGCTCGTGTCCGAGGGGGGCTTGTCGGAGGCTGACCCAAAACGGCGACGGCAGCGGGGTGATCTATGTGGATCAATCCGTGATCGATGTCGGGAAAGTGGCAGAGGCGGCGTCAGGTCGCCGGGCGGGCGCTCGGCTCCGCGCGGGGGGATCGTGACCGGGTGTTCGCTCGAGGCGGCTTCAGGCTCTACCGGGTGAGGCAGGCGGCCCACAGGGCCCCGGGAAGATGTCGGCTCGGTGGCGCAAGCCCCGGAGCCGTCTGCACCTGCCGGAGGGCTTCCGTATCCACGACTGGAGGCACAGTAAGGATGCACGACCTGGATGCCACTCGGCCTGTCATTCCGGCCTGGCCTGGGTCTCCAGGCTGTTGGTCACGTGATCGGTCACGCCACAGCCCGGAAAAGCAGAAGACCCCTGATGAACAGGGGTCTCAGCTGGTGTCCGAGGGGGGACTTGAACCCCCACGCCCGATAAAGGGCACTAGCACCTCAAGCTAGCGCGTCTGCCATTCCGCCACCCGGACAAGGTGTCTGTCGTACGAGGCTTCCCTTTCGGCGGGACCTCCTCGCGGCGACGAAGGAAACATTACCAGGCTTTCGAGGGTGCCCTGATCACCCCCCGGTCCGGGGCCGGGCGGGCGTGAACGGTGTGTGACGGGCCGGGACCGGTCTTGGGCCCCGGACGGCACCGGAGGGAGGATGGGGGGACCACCAGCAGTGACAGCGGGAGGAAGCAGCGTGAGCGAGACGGACACGGCCGGGAACGTCACCGGCCAGGACGAGGTCGTGGACCTCTGCCGCGACCTGATCCGGTTCGACACCAGCAACTACGGCGACCACTCCGGACCGGGCGAACGCAAGGCCGCCGAGTGGGTCGCCGAGAAGCTCGCCGAGGTCGGGCTGGAACCCAGGATCTACGAGTCGCACCCGGGCCGCGCCTCCACGGTGGCCCGCATCGAGGGCGAGGACCCGTCCCGGCCGGCGCTGCTCATCCACGGCCACCTGGACGTCGTACCGGCCAACGCCGCCGACTGGACCCACGACCCGTTCTCCGGCGAGATCGCCGACGGCTGCGTGTGGGGCCGCGGAGCCGTCGACATGAAGGACATGGACGCGATGACCCTCGCGGTCGTCCGCGACCGGCTGCGCAGCGGACGCCGGCCCCCGCGGGACATCGTGGTCGCCTTCCTCGCCGACGAGGAGGCCGGCGGCACCTACGGCGCCCGCCACCTCGTCGATCACCACCCCGAGCTGTTCGAGGGCGTCACCGAGGCGATCAGCGAGGTCGGCGGCTTCTCCTTCACCGTCGACGACCAGCGTCGCCTGTACCTGATCCAGACGGCCGAGAAGGGCATGCACTGGATGAAGCTGACCGTGGCCGGCACCGCCGGGCACGGGTCGATGATCCACCGCGACAACGCCATCACCGAGCTGTCGGAAGCCGTCGCCCGCGTCGGCCGGCACACCTTCCCGGTGCGCGTCACCAAGACCACGCGGGCCTTCCTCGACGAGCTGGGCGACGCGCTCGGCACCGAGCTGGACCCCGAGGACATGGAGGCCACCATCGCCAAGCTCGGCGGCATCGCCAAGCTGATCGGCGCGACCCTCGGCAACACCGCCAACCCCACCCAGCTGAACGCCGGCTACAAGGTCAACGTCATCCCGGGCGAGGCCACCGCCCACATCGACGGACGGTTCCTGCCCGGCCACGAGGAGGAGTTCCTCGCCGACCTCGACCGGCTGCTCGGCCCGAACGTCCGCCGCGAGGACGTGCACTCCGACAAGGCGCTGGAGACCAGCTTCGACGGCGCTCTGGTGGAGGCCATGCAGTCCGCGCTGCTCGCCGAGGACCCGACCGCCAAGGCCATCCCCTACATGCTCTCCGGCGGCACCGACGCCAAGTCCTTCGACGACCTCGGCATCCGCGGCTTCGGCTTCGCCCCGCTCAGGCTGCCGCCCGAGCTGGACTTCGCCGGCATGTTCCACGGTGTGGACGAGCGGGTGCCCGTGGACGGGCTGCAGTTCGGCGTCCGGGTGCTCGACCGCTTCATCGACGCCTCGTGAGACCGCCTCTTCCGGGGGCGTGCGAGACGCTTATCGGGCAGCCGTACGACGCCGACTGAGAAGGGTGAATCCGACGATAAGTTCGTAGCTTCATTAGTTCCTCCTCGTTGCAGCTGATGTGATCCCGCGCCTTGGGGTCGCATTGCCAACTAGGAGGAAGAATGATCAAGAAGGTCGTCGCTGCTGCGGCCGCCACCGGTGGTCTGGTTCTCGCGGGCGCGGGCCTCGCCGTCGCCGACTCCGGTGCCCAGGGTGCCGCTGTGCACTCCCCGGGCGTCGTGTCCGGCAACGTCGTCCAGGTGCCCGTGCACATCCCGGTGAACGTGTGCGGCAACACGATCAACGTGATCGGGCTCCTGAACCCCGCCTTCGGCAACGCCTGCGTCAACAAGTGACACCGGCTCCCTGAGGGGCGTCCTTTTACGAGCCGTCGGCCCCGGAGCGCGCGCCATGCGCTCCGGGGCCGACCGGTCTCCGGAGAACCAAGGCACGGAAGGCAGGGGGGAATTCAGCATGCGACAGGGCACGCGCAAGAGCCTGATGACCATGGCCGCGGCGACCGGCGTGATCGCCGCCGCGAGCGGCTACGCACACGCCGACGCCGGTGCGGCCGGCTCCGCCGGGGGCTCACCCGGCGTACTGTCCGGCAACACGGTGCAGGCACCGGTGCACATCCCGGTGAACGTCTGCGGCAACACCGTGAACGTCGTCGGACTGCTCAACCCGTCGGTGGGCAACTCGTGTGCTGACCACGGCGGCGGCGCGGCGGGGGGCTCGCACAGCGGCTCCGCCGGCTCGCACGCGGGCGGCCACACCGGTGGCTCGCCGGGCGTCGGGTCCGGGAACACCGTGCAGGTGCCGGTCGACGTACCGGTGAACGTCTGCGGCAACAGCGTCGACGTCATCGGGGTCGGCAACGCCGTCACGGGCAACGACTGCGCCAACGGCGGCGGACACGGCGGCGGACACGACAACCCGCCCGGAAAGCCGGGCCAGCCCGGGCACCCCGGCCAGCCGGGACACCCCGGGAACCCGGGACACCCTGGAACGCCCGGTCATCCGGGCGAGCCCGGTAACCCCGGCACCCCGCACCAGCCGGGCCGGCAGGGGCACCCCGGCAAGGGCGTCCAGTCCGCCGGGGGCAGCTCCGCGGCGGCCCACGGCGCCTCCCAGGTCGAGGCGCGGACCGGCCGCTCGGCCCAGCCCCTGACCACCGCCGAGCTGGCCCACACCGGCAGCGAGGTGCCGCTGGGCATCGCCCTGCCGGCCGGCGCGGGCGCGCTGCTGGCGGGCGCGGTGCTGTACCGCAAGGCCCGGGCCGCGGCGTAACGGCGGCGCGGGACGACACCGGGTGTACGGCCCCGGGCCGTACACCCGGCGCACGGAGCGGGCGCCCGCCCTCCCGGCGGGCACCCGCTCCGCTCACATGTCCGGACTCACCATGTCGCGCGTACCTGGCGGATGATCCGCCGGCGCAACCGCACCCTGCGGCTGCCGTCGCGCAGCAGACTCAGTCGGTCCAACTCCCAGTGTCCGTACTCGGCATGGTCCGTCAGCAGACGTGTCGCCTCCTTGCGGGAGACCCCGCGAGGCACGTACACGTCGACAAATTCGTATTCCGGCATCGCATCTATTGTGCGGGCTGGTGCCCGGTACGGATAGCGTCTGCACTATGTCTGATGCTGCGCAGCCCACCGCTGCCGACGTACGCGCCGCCGCGGAGGCGGTCAAGACCGCGCTCGACCGTCATCTGGCCGCGGTCGAACGCAGGTCGGGAGAGGACGATCCGGCCGTCTCCGAGGCGTTCAACCAGCTGGCCGCTGCCGCGGAGGCGTACGACGAGCTGCTCTACGACCGCTACGACGAGGTCACGCCCTTCGAGATCCCCGGCACGGAGGACGCGCTGCCGCCGTACGCGGGTCCCGAGGAACCGAACGCGATCAGCGTGCTGATCCGCCGCGACTACACCGTGGCGGAACCCCAGCGGCTGCTGGCGCAGGCGCAGCGGGTCGAGGCGGCGGAGTTCGACGCCGCTGACGACGACGATGCCGCGGGGACCGTCCCCGGGGCGCTGGGCATCCTCTTCGGTGAGTTCGAACCGGACGAGATCGCCTCCCGGCACAAGGAGTTCGGTCTGGAGGAGGGCGACTCCACGCTCTGGGTCACGGCCGCGGAGGAGCCGCCCGAGGCCGGCGAGTGGCTGGAGGCACCCTTCGAGCACATCGACCCCCAGACCGTGGTGTGCCGGTTCGACGTGAGTGCGGTGTTCGACGACGACGAGGACTCCGACGGCGAGGACGACGACGAGATCGAGTTCGTCGGGGAGGACGAGGGGCTCGAGCCCCTCGACACCGACAAGTGAGGTGTGGCCGGCGGTGCCGCACCGGCCCCAGGGCCCGCGGCACCGCCGGCCCGGTCCGCCGGGGCTGACCGCCGCGGCGGTCAGCCCCGGCGGAGCGGACGTCAGCTCGTCTGGGGGCGCAGCAGTGTCTGCAGCCGGGTCGTGCGGGGTTTGGGCGGGACCTCCGCGACCGCCTTCGGCAGGGCCTGCTCCACACCGTGGACCACGGACAGATGCCGCTCGGCCCGGCCGAACGCCGTGTACACCCAGGGACGGCTGAGCGCCTGCGCGGCGTCGCCGGGCAGGACCACCACCGCCGCCGGCCAGCGGGCGCCCACCGCCTGGTGCGCGGTGACCGCCCAGCCGTGCCGGACACCGCCCTCCACCCGCTCCCGCGGTACGACGACGGGGGCGCCGGCACACGTCAGGTGCAGCCCGTCGGCGTCGGCGTTCACCACCACGCCCGGCACCGTGCGGCCCGGCGCGGGGGAGTGGACGATCCGGTCCCCGGGGTCGAATCCGCCGAACCGGCCGGGACCGGGGTTGAGGCGTTCCTTCAGCGCGGTGTTGAGGGCGCGGGTGCCGGCGGCGCCGCCGTGGCCCGGGGTGATCACCACGGTCTGGTCGGCCGGGACGCCGATCGCCCGCGGCACCGAGTCCGCCACCAGCTGCACCGTGCGGTGCACGGCCTCGCCCGCGTCCCGCACCGGCACGATCACGATCTCCTTGCCGGGAGCGGCGACCTGGTTCAGTTCGCCCACCCCGACACCGGAGACCAGCTCGCCGAGGGGGCCGGGGTCCGGGACGCGGGAGACGGCCACGGGGCAGACACGGGCCGCGAGCAGGTCGGCGAAGACCCGGCCCGGTCCGGCGGACCACAGCACCCCGGGGTCGCCGCTGAGCACCAGCCGGGCCCCGTCGGGCAGCGACTCCACCAGCATCGCGGCGCTCTCCACGTCGAGCTGGGGTGCGTCCAGCACGATCAGCAGGTCGAGTTCGAGCGCGCCGTCCGCGTCCCGGCCGGGACCCTCGGCGCCGGACAGCAGCCCCGCGACCGTGCCCACTCGTCGTTGCTCACCCCCTCAGCATGCCCGGTGGGCAGGGGGGTGATGGCGGAGGGAGTCTTCAGCACACCGGAAACGCTAGTCTTCGCCCGGCGCGGACCGCATCGGCCCTCCGCCGGAGCCGGGTCCTAGGACCAGAGGCGCAGCCGTGCGTGCTTTTCCGTTCCCGCAGGGGACCTCATGTGGTCACGCGTGCACACGGTGCGTTCGGTAAACGCACAGGGCAAACGCAGAAACTCCACTCAATTGTTCACGTTCCTCTGTGACTTGAGTCACAAGGGGCGGGAATTGTTGACCCTGTGTACCGAGTGGGCAGCGCGCTGTGATTCAGTGGCTGGAAGCCGCGAAGAGCACCGAAACGAGCCGCCGCGAAAGACGCGGGAGAAGCGCCGAAGACAACCCTTGATTCGCTGCGAGGTCTCGGGGGGAGGGCGAGCATGGAGACCGAGTCGGAGCCGTATGTCCGCCTTGCGTCCCTGCGACAGCTGCACCAGGTCATGGCCGACATGAACACGGCACGCAGCCTGGCGGACACACTGCAGAGCGTCGCCGACGGCGCCGTGGGCGCGCTCGGGTACGAAATGGCGGCCGTCAACCTCGTGCGCCCCGACGGCGACCTCGTGGTCGCCGCCTTCTCCGGCAACTCCGCCGCCGAGGCCCTGATCACCGGCCGGGCCGGCTCCCGCGAGTCCTGGGACCGCCGGCTGAACATGGGCGAACGCTGGGGCGACCTCGTCTTCATACCGCACACCGAGGGCTGGGTGCTCGACGACGACGACGTCCCGCAGTGGTACACCGACGGGCCCGCGCCGCGCTTCGAGGACGAGTGGCACCCCGCCGACCGGCTCTTCGCCCCCATGTACACCCCCGGCGTGCAGGGCGGCTCCTCCGGGGAGCTGCTCGGCGTCATCTCCGTCGACCGCCCGCGCAACGGCCGTCACCCCGGCGCCTGGGGCCGCGAGGCCCTGCAGATGTACGCCTTCCAGGCCGCCATCGCGATCAGCAACGCCCGCCTGCGCGCCAACATGCAGCGCGCCCTGGTCCGGCTGGAGCGCGAGCAGCAGGCCCTGCGCGCCAGCGAGGAATCCTTCCGGCAGGCATTCGAGTACGCCCCCTCCGGCATGGCCATCGCCGAGATGGGCGGCGACCAGCACGGCCGCATCCTGCGCACCAACGACGCCCTGTGCCGCCTGCTGAGCCGGCCGGCCTCCGCGATGCGCCGCTACTCCTTCTCCGACCTCGTCCATCCCGAGGACATCGGCACCCTGCTGCGCACCTCGGCGGAGGGCGGACGCGCGGAGCTGCGGCTCGGCCGCCGGGACGGCACGTACGTGTGGGTGTCGCTGCGCAACTCGGTCGTCGCGGACGCCGCCGACGGTCCCCGCTTCCTGCTCACGCACGTCGAGGACATAGAGGAGCGCAAGCGGCGTGAGCTGCAGCTCGCCCACCGCGCCTCCCACGACTCGCTGACCGGCCTGCCGAACTCCGCCGAGCTGCGTTCGCGGCTGTCCGCCCGGCTCTGCCGGCGTCCCGCCCACGCCGACGCCCTGGCCTCCCTGGACGCGGCCTACGGCCACCCGGCCTTCGACGCCCCCGCCGGCCACGGCTTCGACTTCGCGCCGGGCACGGAGGCGTACGACGCCTACGACCACCATGTGCACACCGTCGCCCCCGAGGACGGCCACGACGACGGCGCCAAGGGTCTCGCGGTCCTCTTCTGCGACCTGGACGGCTTCAAGTCGATCAACGACCGCTTCGGGCACAACGCGGGTGACGCGGTGCTCATCGAGGTCGCCCGGCGCCTGTCCAGGGGCGTACGCGACGGCGACACGGTGGCCCGTCTCGGCGGTGACGAGTTCGTGATCCTCGCCGACGGCCTCGGCCGGGCCGACGCGCAGGACCTGGCCGTACGGCTGCGCAACGAGATCATCCAGCCGATCCGGGCCGAGGGCCGGGCCGTCCGGGTGGGCGCCAGCTTCGGCATCGGGTGGGCGCACTGCGGCATGACGGCGGACGAGGTGCTGAAGTCCGCTGACGAGCGGATGTACGTAGAGAAACGATCTCGTCCCAAACAGCACCGACGCGCCGGATGATCCGCAGGTCAGCGAGTTGATGCGGTCTGGGTCACCCGTTTGGACGAGTGAGAGCGGGTAGGCTCGCCCTTCCAGCCCGAATCGCATCCGCCCGCACCTGTTGAGGAGTACCAAGGGATGACGCCCGGCAACAACGGCGCGAGCACGCCCGAGGACGACGACCCGTTCGGCTACCTGTACGCAGACGGCCAGGCACGGGGAGCCCAGCCGCCGTCCGGCGGCGGTTACGGCTACCCGAACTCGGTCAGCAGGGTGCGTGCGGTGGGCGAGCGTCAGTACGGCCAGCAGCAGGCGCCGTACGGTCAGCCGCCGCAGGCCGCCTACGGCCAGACCGTGCCGCAGCAGGCTCCCTACGGCCAGCCGAACGCCCACTACCAGGCCCCGGAGACCCTGCCGGGCGGTGCCGCGTCCGGCGTCCGCGCCCCCCAGCCGGCCCCGCCCCGCCGCGGCCCCAACACCAAGGGCCTGCTGATCGGTGCCGTCGCGGTGGTCGCCGCGGTCGTCATCGGCATCGGCATGGCGATGCTCAACGGCAACACGGACGACGGGGCGGGCAACGAGGCGAACTCCACCCCGAGCCAGTCCCAGTCCGACAAGCCGAGCCCCTCGGGCAGCAAGTCGGCCCCGGCCGGCGAGCTGCCGAAGACCGACGCCAAGGACCTGACCCTCGGGCCCGGGGTGACGACGGCGACGGACGTCAAGGGCGCCAGGGCGAGCGGCGGCTCCTACGTGACGGGCTTCAACCAGACCGGGGCTTCGGTCACCTGGACCGTCGACAACATCCCCGAGTCCGGCAAGTACTCCGTCTACATCGGTTACAGCGTCCCCGGCAAGGACGGCACGGCCACTCTCACGGTCAACAACAAGCCTTCCGACAGGGCCGTCGACCTGAAGAACTGGAGGGGCGCCGCCGCGGGCGACTACGAGAACAGCTGGACGAAGACCTACAACTACATCCTGCTCGACAAGGGCACGAACACCATCAAGGTCTCGTGCGAGCAGGGCAACCAGTGCGACACGCTCATCGACCAGATGTGGCTGGTGAAGGGCTGGGTCGGGTCCAAGGGCTGAGTCCCTGAGTCTCGCCGGGGCGCCGCCGAGACCGGCACCAGCGCGTCCCGCCGGCCCATGCCGCCGACCGGCCGCCGTGGCCCGGATGACCAGGGTCGTGGCGGGGCCGTCGTGCGCGGTCCCGTCGGGGCCGAGGTGGGCCGTGTGTCGCTACTTCTTCCTGCGGCGCTTGGTGGGCTCCGGCTCCGGTGTCGGAGTCCTGGGGGTGGTGCGGAGCATCACCGTGTAGTTGCGGTGTTCGAAGAGCTTGTCGATCTCCGGGTTGCTGGACGAGCCGACGCCGCAGCACGCGTAGTGGACGACGAGCGGCGGCGCATCCTCCGCCTGCTGCTCCCGGGCCGCGGCCAGCTCACTCACCTTCTCGCTCAGCGTCCCCGTGTCGACCGAGGTCGCGCCCTCAGCCAGGTGCTTGGCGTCCAGGGGCATCAGCTTGTAGTTGATGACCTCCTCGCCCACGCCGAAGGTCTTCGGGTAGCCGGCCGGCATCGGCTTGCGTTTGTTGTCGGCGCCGACGAGCTCCAGGTCGTCGGCGCCCGGCGGGTTCCCGGACTCGACGAGCTTGGCGACCTCGTTCTCCAGCCAGGCGCCCGGCGGGGCGTACACCACGAGTTCGATCCCGTCCGGCACGGTGAAGGTGGCCTTCAGGGCGCGGCTGCGGGTGCCCGGGAACTTCGGCAGGCGCTGGTTGTCGCCGAACCGGCCGTGTCCGCTGAGGACCGTGGTGTTGGGGTCCTGGGTCCGCTCCTCCGCCTCCTCCTGGGCCTGCGCGGAGGAGCCCGGCATGCGCTGCACGGAAAGGGTCCGGTCGGCGAGCATGCGGCCGACGAGCTGGTTGCCGTAGGCCCTCTGGTAGCCCGTCAGGTCGTAGGGGCCCGCGGCGGGCGCGGACCGGGGCGAGTCCGCCGGGGAGCCGGCGCGCCGGGAGCCGTGCGTCCGTGTGCCCTCCGGCAGTTCCTCGTGCTCGTGCTTGCGCATGGCCGGCTTCCCCTCGGCGCGAGATCCTCGTAGTACGGGCAGGAGGCCACGCTAGAAGGCCGTCCATGGTGCGGACAGGGCGACGAGGGCAGAACCGGGGCAGTCCGGACTGCCTCCGGGCACGGCCTCCGCGGGTCCGCGCCGGCAGGACTCCTCGGCACCCGCCCGGCGCCGGCAGCGGCGCCCGCTCCCGCTCCCGCTCCCGCTCCCGTTCCCGTTCCCGTTCCCGTTCCCGTTCCCGTTCCCGAGGGTCCGCGCCGGCACGACTCCTCGGCACCCGCACCCGCACCCGCACCCGCACC
>NZ_WWJT01000093.1 GCF_009865385.1 Streptomyces sp. SID486
AACCAAAACTGCAACTGCTATCACGCTAACACACGGCACGGGAAAAACGCAGGGCCCTGGAAAATGTCGCGGCCACCCCGGTCCGCCCGGCAAGGCATTTCTGTACCGGCGGCACTAGGTATCCAGGTCGCGCTCGCCCAGTTTCCGGCGCATTCTCTCGTTCAGCCGGAGGGCGTCGCCGAGCCGGTCCTCCAGGCTGACGATGCGGCAGGCGGCCTCGATGGGGGTCCCCTGGTCGACCAGCTCACGCGCGCGGGCGGCGACCCGCAACTGCCGGCGGGAGTAGCGGCGGTGTCCGCCGTCCGAGCGCAGCGGCGTGATCAGCTCGGCCTCGCCGACGGCCCGCAGGAAGGCCGGGGTGGTGCCGAGAACATCGGCGGCCCGACCCATGGTGTAGGCGGGATAGTCGTCGTCGTCGAGGTTGTCGGCGACGGGTGGGTTCTCGGCGGGCATAGCACCTTCGTTGAGGAAACGCGGCGAGGGATCCGGGCGTGTGCGGCGCCCCTGCTCCGGAGAAGACCCCGAAGAACTCGGCCCTCTGTCGTGGTGCCACAACCCTATCCCCGGCACACACGCAGATGTGGTCCGGCCGGGACAGGTTCTGGCGCGCTCCCCTCGTCGCGCGTTTGAACGAGCGCCCCGTGGTGACCTGTGCGGGGGAGAGCGGCCGTGCCGCATGTGGGTTCGGACCAGCAGCCGGCATTCCGGGCGTCCGTCCCCCACTCCGCCGCCCGGACGCCACAGGCCGGGCGGCGGGGCCGGCCCGGCGGGCCGGGTTCAGCCGCCCCCGGCCTCTTCCAGCGCGGCCCGCAGCGCCGGCCCGACGTCATCGGGCAGCCGGTCGCGGCTGGGCCACTCCACGATCAGCCGGGCGACGTCCGCGAGGGCACGGCCGGTGCGCCGGGAGACGGACCGCAGGACCTCGAGGCCCTCGTCGGGGCGCAGGGCACCGAGGGTGATGATCACTCCGGTCGCCTGGTCCACCACGGCGTGCGAGACGAGGGCCTCCTGAAGCCGCCGGGCCTCCCGCCGGAGTTCGCCGATCCGCCGCGCCGGGTCGGCGCCGCCGGGCGACGCGGGTGCCTCACCCCGGGCGGGGGCTGTGCTCCCTGAGCGGTCCATCGTGATCACTTCCCGTCCATGGAGGCGACAGTTCCCCTTCTACCCGCTACGCCGTCGCATGCGCATACCGGGCCACGAGCACGGAAGGTGGCCGGAAAGACCACACCGGCGATAATCATCCGGTCGAGTTTCCGACTGATTCGGTTTTCCCTCACGAATACCCACCGGCTTTCCCCCGGCGTCATCCCGATACGGGGTCCGGGGAAAACCCGGCGCCGGCTCACCGCCGTGCGACCAGCGGTCAGGAGGGTCCGTCCGGGCTCCGGGAGAACACCGTGTCACCGGCCGTCGCCACGATCGCGTCCCGGACGAGCAGCACGTGCGGCGGACAGCCCTGCGCCTTGTCCCCGGGGTCGTCCAGCGCGGACGTGCGCCAGACCTCGGCTCCGGTACGACGGTCCAGTGCCAGCAGCCGGCCGAAACGGTTGGAGAAGTAGACCCGCCCGTACGCCGCCGACACCACGGGCGCGGACAGGCTCTCCACGTCCGTCACCTTCTGCCAGAGCCGCCTGCCGCTGTCCGCCGACACCGCGGTGACCGACCCGTCGGACCGGACGAAGTAGACGACGCCGTCCACCAGGGTGGCCGCGCCGGTCAGCGGACGCGCCAGCGGTGTCCGGGTGACCTGCCCGGTCTCCGGAGCCACCCGCAGCAGCGCGTTGTACGGCCGCTCGTACCCGGCCTCGTACACGTCCTTCGCGGTCTGGGGGGCGAGGAACAGGGGGTGCCCGCCGACGGCGCCGAGCAGCTCCGCCTTCCTCGGCAGCGTGGCGGTCGCGGTCAGGCCGCCGGGCCTGAGCCTCAGCAGCTCGACCGGTGCCCGGCCCGGTTCGCTGCCGTTCGAGCACAGGGCGTAGGGGACGCCGCCCGGTGCCGACGGGGCGCAGTACTCGTCCAGCGCGGGCGCCTGCCACAACTCCTCGCCGGCCGGCCCGTACGCCCTGAACGACGAGGAGTCCGCGGACATCACCAGCAGCCCGCCGTCGTACAGGACCGCGTCCGCGGACTTGCTGATGTCGCGCTGCCACCGCCGGTGCCCGGTCGCGGCGTCGAGGGCGACCACCCGCCTGACGTCGTCGTCCGGATCCTCGTACACGTAGACCAGCCCGTCGCGCACGCCGATCGGCTGTACCTCCTGCGGGCGGGTGCCGAACCGCCACAGGGTACGGCCGGAGGCCGCGTCGATCCGGGCGGCCGTGAAGCCGGTACCACCGCAGAACAGGGCGCCTCCCCGCGTCACGCATCCGGGCCTGCCGTAGTCGAGGGGGACGCCCTTCGCGTCGTGGCGCAGCGCTCGCTGCCACGGCCGCCAGCCGGCGGGCAGCGACGCGGTACGGGCGGTGGCGCCGGACGCGGTCGTCCGGGAGGCGGCCGCGGTGGTGTCCGGACCGGAGACGAAGGCACCCGCGCCGACACCCAGCGCCGTGACGGCCAGCGCCACGCCGAGGCCGGTGAGCAGCAGCCGGGCCCGGCGCCGCCCGCCGGTGCCGGTACCGGGTTCGGTGCTGGTGCTGGTGCTGGTGGTGCTGGTGGTGCTGGTGGTGCTGCGGCTGGTGCCGCTGCCGCTGCCGGTCGGGGCGGTCGAGGGGGTGGTGGCCGCGCCCGGGGAAGCGGGGCGGACCCGAGGTCTCGTGGGCCGGGGCACCGGGGACGCGGCGGCATCGGACTCGGGCAGCGCCCGCAGCATGCGGTGTACGGCCGTCAGTTCCGGACGCGCGGCCGGATCCTTGTCCAGGCAGCGCTCGACGACGCCCCGGAGGGCCTCGGGCACCCCGTCGAGGTCCGGCGTCCCGAACACCACCTGATAGCCGGTGATGTAGGGGCTGTCGGCGTCGAACGGCCCCGTGCCGACGGCCGCGAACACCAGCAGCGACCCCAGCGAGAACACGTCCGAGGCCGGGGTGACGTCCCGGGGGGAGGCCAGCTGCTCCGGCGACATGAAGGGCGGGGTGCCGATCATCCGCCCGGTCGTGGTGAGGCTCTGGTTGTCGGAGGCGCGCGAGATGCCGAAGTCGATGACACGCGGCCCGTCCCCGGTCATCAGGACGTTGCTCGGTTTGAGGTCCCGGTGCACCAGGCCCGCCCGGTGGATGTCGCGCAGCGCCTCGGTGAGCCCCAGCCCCAGCGCGCGCAGGTCCCGCCCGCTCAGCGGCCCGTCCCTCTCCACGGTCTCGGCGAGGCTGAGCCCCGGCACGTGGAGCGTCGCCATCCACGGCCGGTCGGCGTCCGGATCGGCGTCCACGACAGGCGCGGTGAAGGCGCCGCTCACCTTGCGCGCCGCCGCGATCTCCTGCCGGAAGCGCGTCCGGAACTCCTCTTCCTCGGCGTACGGCCCATGGACGACCTTGACCGCCACCTGCCGCCCCGAGGCGGAGACTCCCAGATAGACGACGCCCATGCCGCCCGAACCGAGCCGGCCGAGGAGGGTGTAGCCGCCTATGGACTCCGGGTCCCCGGTGCTCAGGGGCGTCATCGCCGATCATCCTCCTCAGCGCCTGCCTGCCTCACGGGGATCAGCGTAGGGCCTGGCGCCCCGCGGACCGAGCCGCACACCCCCGTCCGCCGCGCCCACGCTCCGCCGTTCCACCCGGCGTTCCAGGAAAGCCACGTCCGTGCAGGTCAGAGCCGGTGCGAGCGTTCCAGCGTCCCGAACCTCCCAAGGGGGATGGCGGACGGAACGCCGCAGGGCACAGTCTTGGGCCGGCCGAACGCGGCACCCCACCGGACACGGTGACCCGGCCCGCGCAACCCGGCCCCCAGGGCACGTACTTCCGCTGCCCCGCCGGACACCGGCGCGGCACGACGAGGACACGCCCGCCCGTCACAGTCCACCGGCAGCGGATCACCTTCCTGCTGTGCAGAGAAAGCAGTTCACTCATGCGTATCGCCACTCGCCTCGCCCCCCGCGCGGCCGCCTCCTCCCTGGTCCTCGCCGCAGCCCTGGCGCTCGCCGGCCTCCAGGCCACCGAGCAGACCGCCTCCGCGGCCACCGCGAAGGCCCCCTCGATCGTCACCTGCACCACGGCGAACACCACGCTGACCGTCACCGAGGTGAGCCGCCCGATCAACCACCTGCTGCTCAAGGCCACCAACACCGGCACCCGGCCCTGCTACGCCTACAGCGCCCCCTACCTGAGGGCCGGCGCCGACGCCCAGGCCCCGCTGGCCTGGGCCGAGGAGACCACGCCGCAGGCCGTGGTGACGCTCGAGCCCGGCCGGTCCGCGTACGCCGGCATCACGACGTCCACCCCCGAGGGCGAGGGCGGAGCCAAGGAGAAGACCCTGGGCGTGTTCTTCGCCGCCGGCGACGGCAACGCCACCGGCAAGGAGAAGACCCTGACGCTGCCGAACGGCGGCGTCTTCTTCGACAGCGCCGCCACCGTCACCTACTGGCAGGACAACGCCCAGGACGCCCTCGCCTGGTAGTTCCCCGAGCCGCGGCGGGCGGACCGTCGCCGTGGTGGGTGCAGGCACGGCGGAGGGCCCGGATCAGTGACCCGGGCCCTCCGCCTCCGGCTCAGAACAGACCCTTGAACCCGTTCCAGCCGCCGGTGCCGATCAGTACCCGGGCACCGTACGTACCGGCCCCCGTGGAGGCGTACCGCCACAGCTTTCCGGCCGTGTCCCGCGCCAGCAGGTCGGTGCGTCCGTCACCGGTCAGGTCACCGGCGCCGACGAGCGCGGAGTAGGAGCCCCACCCGCCGCTGACCCGCACCCGCTTGGTCACGCCGCCGGTGGCGGTCCCGTAGTACCGCCACAGCACACCGGCGGAGTCGACCCCGAGCAGGTCACCCCGCCCGTCCCCGTTCAGGTCACCGGCGCCGACGAGCTGCCGGTACAGCTTCCAGTCCGTCTGGATCCGGACCCGGGACTTCAGCCGGTGATCGGCCGTGCCGGCGTAGAAGTAGACGTCACCGGTGGTCGTCTGGCGCGCGATCAGGTCGGCGAAGCCGTCCCCGTTCACATCACCCGGCGACGTCAGCCGGTCGTACTGGGACCAGCCAGAGCCGATCGCCGTGTACGGCGACGAGGCGGTGACGACCTTCCCGCACCCCGGCCGGTAGGCCCGCAGCACGGTGCCCACCCGCGCGAGCACGTCGGCGCACCGGTCCCCGTCCACGTCCCCGAAGGGCACGAGCAGGGAGCCGGCGGCGAACTTGTCGCCCGTCCCCGCGGTCCGCGACGCCAGCCGGCCGGCCCCGTCGCCCCTGTACAGCGACACGGCCCCGGCCGTGTCCGTCGCCAGCAGGTCGCCGAAGCCGTCGTCACCGGCCATGTCCCGCCACACGGCGGCACCGCCGGTCACCGGCACCGTCCCGGTGGCGGACAGGTCCGCCTGGACGCCGTCGGCGGGCTTCGCGGTCAGGGTCCAGGTGTACGCCCCGTTCGGCACGTACGCCCCGGCCGCGTCCCTGCCGTCCCACGACGGCGCGATCAGCCCCCGGGCCTCCCCGCCGGTGAGCGTCCGCACGGTCTTTCCGGTCGCCTTGTTCCGCAGCGCCAGCGACCACTTCGCCGCCGGCTTCGACAGCCACCAACGCGGCTTCCACACACCGCTCCTGATGTCCAGGGCAGGCGTGTCGGAGTCGATGACGCCGATCCGCGACGCCGGAACGCCCGACGGGACGATCCGCACCCGGCGGTCCTCGCCCGTGTAGGCGACATGGCCGCCGAAGCGGTCGACGGTCCACCCGGACCGGCGCCCGGTCCGGTCCCCGAGCTGGGCGGCGGTGACGATCACCCGCTGGGGCAGGCTCGCCTCCCTGCCGTCGGCCGGGAGACCGCCGTGCAGGTCGACGAGGGTGAGGCCGGCCGCGTCCGAGCGGTGGACCAGGTAGCCGTCACCGAGCAGCGTCTCGTCGCCCCCGAGCTTCACCGAGCGCCCGGTCTGCCGGTCGTAGACGCCGGCACCCCTGAAGTCGTTCCAGTAGTCGCTGCACCGCCAGTACACCCAGCGGCCCACGGCCTGCAGGTCGCTGGGGACGCACCCCGCGTCGAAGGACCCGGCCGAGGCGCCCGTCGACAGGTCCTTCGCCGTCACCCCGGTCGGCACGCCCGACGCGGTGTCGTCCCACCGGCCGGAGGCGCTCCACAGGGTGCCGCCCCAGACGGAGGCGGCGACCGGCTGGCGCCGCAGGAGCACGCTCCCGGGGCCGGTGTCCTCGAAGCGCAGGACCGCCTGCCCGCCGCCGGACGCCTGGTTCACGACGCCGTACCGGCCGGAGAGGTCGACGAGCTGCGGGCTCTGGAGCCCGGAGGTCACCTGCGGCCCCCAGGAGGCGGCGCCGTTGCGGTAGAGCATGGTGACGCCCTGCTCGGTCGCCGCCTTGCGGCCGTGCTGCCCGTCGCCGCTCGCGAACATGGTCACGCAGGAGGTGCCGTAGACGTGGCTGCAGCCGTCGTCGTCCCGGCCGGACACCAGGCCGTCGGTGGTCGAGTTCAGCTCCTCGGGCCGGCCGGAGGTCTTCAGCCAGGTGCTCCGGTAGCCGCCGATGTAGGTCCCGGGGCTGTAGTACTGCGAGTCGTCGGCCGTGGTGAGGATGCCGCTGCCCAGCGCGATGCCGGCCGGCCTGGCCTCCCGGTCCTCGACGTCCGCGAGGCGCTTGCGGGTGACGGTGCCGTCCGCGGCCGGTGTGAAGAGGTAGTACGCCCAGTCCAGCGGGCCCTGGTCGGTGGTCTTCTCCGCCCCGGCCACCAGCAGTGAGCCGTCGGGTGTGCGGTGCACGTCGGGGGAGGCGACGGCCAGCAGGGACTTCCGGTTCCCCGTGGTGTCGTGCAGGAAGAGCTGGTTGCCCCGGTACCCGCCGTCGTTGCCGGGGCTGGGCGGGGTCACGGTGACGAGGCCGTCGCCGAGTGGCCGCACGACGTCGTCGTACGAGGCGATGTCCCGCAGGTCGACGGTGGCCGGTTCCGCGTCCAGGTCGTCACGGCGGTACACCAGGGCGGAGTCGCCGGACGGCGCGCCGGACTGGAAGACGCTGTCGCGGTCGAAGGAGACGCTCTCGCCCCGCGTGGAGAGCGCCTTGACGCCTCCGGTGGCGAGGTCGACGACCCACCACCCCTGGGACATCGTGGTGTCCTCCCACTTGATGCCGCGGACGGCGACGGACCGGGCGTCGCCCTCACTGATGCTGAGGTTCCACCCCTGCGGCAGTCCCGCCAGCCGCCGGTCCTGCACCTCGCCGTTCACCAGGTGCAGGAGGTGCAGGTCCGTCACGGCGTTCTCGGGGCCGGTCCGGGTGATGACGGTGTCGCCGTACGTCGCGACGTACGTCTGGCCCTCCGGGACCGGGACCGTGCTCGACGGCCCGCCAGCGGCGCGCTGCTGGAGCGTCACGTGCGGGGCCGGGGTGTCGGCATAGAGGGCGACGGTGTCGGAGCCGTGGCCGAAGTCGCCCGGGTACCGGGTGAAGCGGAACGCGTCCACGTCGTAGTCGAGAGGCTTGGGCAGCCGCTGGTCGAGCAGGGTCGTCGCCCCGGTGGTGTAGTCGATCCAGCGAAGCCGGTCGTCCCCCTCCTGGGCGGTGAGGAAACCGGTCTCGCCGGCGTTCAGGACGATGGTGGCGCGGGGCACGAAGCGCGCGCCCGGGCTGACGACGACGGGGTCGGCCGAGGTGGCGGGGCCGTCGGCGACGGCCGTCCCGGCGGCGATGCCGATCCCGGCGGTCACGGAAAGCGTGACGGCCAGAGCGATACGGCCGAGTCCGCGCCGACGGCGCCCGGCCCGCTTGTCCAGCGGACGAATCACGAAAGAGTCCCTCCCCAGGGCGGTCGTCGCAAGGGGGGCGCTCAGTGAACCGTCGCCGCTCGTCCCTGCGCGAGCAGGGCGACAGTAGCAGCAGGGATCACCGGGCGACATCCGGGTTTCGAACGCGTCCAGGGGCGGCGGACGGCGGGGCCGGGGAACCGTCGACCGGATCGCGCGGGAACTTGGCCCCGGAGCGGCTGCCGAGCCCCGAACCCGCGCTCGCGAGGGGGGCTTCCGACGCCGGTCGGGGCCGGCTCGGACCCTGGCCGGGACGGGCCGGCAGGGGAGGTCGGTCGGGAGCTCGGCCGAGCTGGGCGCACGCGGTTCCCGGCCGTGGTGCAGCAACGTCAGTCCCCGCAACCCGGTCGTAGCCGCTGCCGCGAGATCGACGGGTTCGGCGCTGCGGTGCTGTCCTCGCTGGGTGAGGACCTCTTGGACCTGCCAGGCACGGTTGCGCGCTGTACGACAACTCCAGATCGATGCCGGGGCAGGTGGCGATGAGCCCGGCCGCCGCCCGAAGAGGGGTGAGGCGAGTCTTGGTGCCGATGCACCTCGGTGTGCGGGTGAGATCGCCGTCCTCGGTAGAAGTAGATGAGGAGCAAGTGAACGCCGCTCCCCGGAGCAGCACTTGTCTGCCTTGGGCCCTGCACGGCGAGAGTCGAGTCAGTGGTATTCGGCGTCTCTAGGCCGAGTCGTTGTCACCGTGGATCCCCGCGGCTTCCTGTTCTGTCCGGTGCGCGTGGGTGCGACGGCAGCATCCCTGCTCAGAGCCACTGACTCGGCGGCTCCGTCGTAGAGGCTGTCGAGAGGCGTGCCTTCTCCCGGACGGCCCCACGGGAACAGCGTGCTGGTGCCACCATGACAACGAGGACACGTCCCAGCGACGACCACGCCCTCTCTGTCCGGGGCAGGCCGCTGGGTGAACAGGGCCGGCTCGATCTCGCCGAGATCCTCGTCGGCGTACGCCATTCCATGATCGTGCCGGGCGGGTCCCGTCATGCGCTGTCCCCCTTGTCGGCGGTGTCCGCCAGACGGAGTGCGAACATCCCCGCATAGATCTCCAGGCGCTGCTGCACCCACTCGGGCGTCTCGTCCACGGCCCTGGCGCAGCGCTCCAACCGGTCTCGCCCGACATGGCCGGTCAGCGCCGGGAGTTTTCCGTCGTGGCCCTCAGAGAGGATCGCCAGGTCCTGCCAGCCGGGTACGACGTCGGGTAGGTCGCTGATCGAAGACGCAGTCTCCTGCAGTGCGAGGTACGGCGTGAAGCGCTGCCAGGTGTGTCGTACCGACTCGCCGAGACGGCCCGCGATACTGACCAGATCAAGCGGCAGCAGCGGGGTGCCGGGTTCGGAGACCCGGTACGCCGGATCGACCGCCACGGCATCGTGGGCGGTGGGCACCTCGTCCGGCAGGGCCGCCTCTGCCTCGGCGGTCAGCTCCGGTACGAGTGCCTCGATGGCCCGGAATGAGGCCAGAGCCCGGTAGGCCGCCCGGGTGCCGATGGTGCGGGCGCGGGCGTAACTCACCAGTCTTTGCGGTGTGAGCGGCACCCAGTGAGGGCTTTCGAACCACTCGTAGTCTGTGTCTTCGTCCGGTCCCTCGCCGACCAGGGCAGCGATCTCGTCCCATGTGGGGACGAACTCCCTCAGCTCCTCGGGCGGCCAAGGTGCCACGAGGCCGTCGCTCAGTCCCAGGTTCCGGGCCTCTTGCCGCGCGGTGTCCCACAGGACGGACAGCTTCTGGCGAAGCCGCTGACTTCCGGTGAACAGTACGGCCGAGGACGCCGGTACGGGATAGTCGGCGCCGCTCCAGCTAGGGTCCTCACCGGAGAACGCGTATCTGCTCGGCGTGGGCAGGCCGTCCCAGGCACGCAGCAGGTCCGCCGCATCCGGGATGTTCACCCCTGCCTCCCGCAACTCTTCAAGGCTGCAGCCAAGATCCTCGAACGACATCTGGTGCGAGCGGACGAAGGCTAGGTCTCGGAGCGACACGCCGTCTTCCAGACGGATGCCCGCCTGGTGTAGCCACCGTGCCAGGTGACCGGTACCGGGTGAGAGAACGGCGTCCCGCCCGGGGGAACGCCTGGTGTAGCGCCGGCGGTGTACCACTCCGAGAGACTCCGCCTCTCGGGCGAGGGCGCGCTCGGCCTCCCACACGGACAGCTCGCCCTCCGCGGCCAGTTCGATGGTGGCGGCCCAGGGCAGTACGGGCCGGCCGTCGGCGCCGAGGATGAGGTAGTCGCGCAGGACTGTGACCACCTCCGGCGGGACGCCGGCCCATCGGACGGCCAGGGCGGGATCGGGTGCGGGGCGGCCCAGCCACGCGAACTCGGCCATGCGCCGCTGCACCTCGTCCATGTCCAGGCCCGTCTCGGCTGCCACCAACGGCACGTCCCACGGATGCACGGCGGGTCGCCAGTGGTGCTTGTCCACCTGGAGGTACAGCAGCCTCAGCTCGGCTTCCGTGCAGACATGGTCGCGGTGGTGGTCCGGGACGGCGCCCAGCGGCTCGCCCACGAACGGCGCGTACCGGGCACATGCCTCGGCCAGTTTGCCGAGCGGCTCGCGAGAATGCGTGGAAGCACGGGTGATACCGGAGAGATCCCCGGGCGGGTGCCGGTAGTGGATTTCATGGGCGGCCCCGCGCTTTGGCGGCAGGGGCCGGCCCCACACGGTGAGCCTGAGGCCGTCCAGCGGATCGGGTTTGCTGCCCAGCAGCCCCTGCATGACGTACCAGTCGATGAACTCCGGCTTCCAGTCCAGGTCGCCGTCACCGACGACGGCGGGACCTGCCAGCCGCGGATGGGCGATGCGCAGGCCCCGCGTCGCGCGGAGCACCTCTGCCACGGTGCTGTCCTGCTCGTGGGCCACCAGGACCGCGTTACGCCAGTCGCCCTCGACCTTGGCCGCGATGTCCGACCAGCCCGGTTGCGGAACCGGGTGCCCGGAGAGGGACAGCGGCACCGCTTCCTTCCTGGTCCGGAACTCGGGTCCGAGGGCGGCCAGCCGCCAGGGCCGGACCGCCTCCGAGGGCTTCTCCTCCTCATGCGCCGCGCGATGATTCTGCAGGGAGGCGTCCATCCGGAACCAACCCACCTCGTCGAGGTTCACCCGTCGGTCGAGGTCATCCGACGCGAGTGCTCCTTTAAGTCGCAGGGCCTTCCAGAGGATGCGTGCGACCGAGGGCTCCCGGGATTCCATGCTCCACAGCCACTGAAGGCTCAACTCGTGGCTGTCCGCCAGCACGCGTGCACCCTGCAGAAACTGCTCGTGCGCCCAACGGGTGTCGTAGCGCTCCAACTTCTTGCGGTTAACGCTCAGTTCACCGGCATGCGGACCCGACAGATTGAGTACGTACCCGAACGTCCGCTTGTCTGTGGCGATCCCGTCGCCCACGATCGCCCCGTCGCCCGAGACCCACCACAACGTGCCCGGGACCGCCTCGACGGCGAACCTGGTGGAGAACGAGCCCTTCGCCTCGCCGGACTTGAGACGTCCGGGCAGCCAGATCTCCTCGGTGCCGTCCTGGTCACGCACCTCCAGCCGGAACTCACTGACCAGGACCAGTGAGCGCAACACCGACACGGCGGAGTCCGCGGGCAGTGCCCCCGGTCGGCGCAGGTGCAACCGGACGCGCGTGCCGCCCTCGGGCAGCGCCGCGCCCTCGCGCTCGTCCTCCTCCCGCACCCTGAAGAGGCTGCCGCTGACCGGGATCTCGACGCGCAGTGCCTTCGCGGCAGCCCGGCCGTCCGGGCTGACTGGCCGGGTCACGATCGTCATCTCGTCGGCCAGCATGAAGTAGCTGAAGACGCCGATGCCGAAGCGGCTGTTGGGGTACAGCCGCAGCGAACTGTCGTGGCGGAGCCAGGCCGCTTGCTCCCGGCGGAAGGCGTGGGACTGGTCGAAGCGGCGGCCGGCCCGGGTGAAGGTGTTCTTCAGCTGCTCGGCCGTCATGCCTACGCCGTTGTCCACACACTCGACGTACAGGCCGCGGCTGTCCTCGCCCACCTCGATTCGAATCCGGCCGACCCACGGTCCCTGCTCCCGGCCCAGAGCCCGCAGATACCTGGAGCGCATATCCCGGTACCGGCAGGCATCCATGGCGTTCTGGTACAGCTCCCGGAGCGCGAGCTGAGGCTCACCGTCGTACAGCTTCTCGCCCATCAGCAGTCGGCGGATCTCCGTCTGCGACAGCGAGAACCGGGCGAGCGGGACGTCGTACGCGTCCACGCCGTGCTCGCGCTCTGCTCTGAGCCGGTGGTCGGACAGGCGCGCGGGGAGTCCGCGCAGCAGCGCAGCCTCCTCCTGCGGAAGGTGGCGGGCCGACTCGCGCAGCAGGTGACCGTGGTCGTCGGCGTCCTCGACGACCGAGGCGAGTGCCGCGTGGATCGCCGGATGCGGGCAGACCGCGTCCAGATGCAGATACGAGGGAGCGCTCCCGTCCTGGTCGAGGTCCCAGAAAGCGTCTCTGAGCACGGAGATCACGTCGCTCGGCACCACCGGGTCGGAGACGGCGAGGTGCTCGGCGAGGACTTCCGGCATGCACCGGGCGTCGAAGGCGAGCAGCCCAGCCAGCCGCAGCAGCGCCGCGAGGGGGCGGACGCGCAGGCGATAGGGGGTTCGACGGACGACATGACGATCGTGTGACAGCCGCTGGTTGTCCGGCGGTGCTCCCACGGCCAGTCCTGCGGCAACCGTGCGCAGTGCCGTGGACAGTGTTCTTGCCCTGCCGCCGAGCTGCTCGCCTGCGGTCGGCGGTGGCAGGTCGAGGAGCCGGGCGACGAAGCCGTCGGTGGTCACGGCGGGCACTGCTTCCTCGTCGGTCGCGAAGCGCTCCTCGATCCAGCGGTGGACCAGCCACAGCGTGACGGCGTGGCGGTCGTCCGTGGGGTCGGCCAGCCACAGGTACGTGTCCGTGAGCTTCTCGGTGATCTGGGGGTAGTGCTCGGTGATCTGCTCGTAGTGCCGCCGGCGGTCGTCCGCGTCGGTACGACGCCGCACGAGCTGGGGCATCAGCTCGGCGGCCTGGCTCAGCCTGTCGGCCCACACCGTCTCGTGCAGCAGAACGCCGGCGATCAGCGCGGTGACCTCCAAGGCGGACAGCTCGACGTCCTTGGGCAGGAGCTGAGGCAGGCGGTCGGTCAGCAGCCGCACCGGGAACTCTTCGTCCGCCCATGGATCGGGCAGCCGCTTCTGGGCTAGGTGGACGTGGCGAGCGGTCTGCATGGCCAGGGAGGACAGACAGTCCTGGAAATGGGCGACGGTCTCCGCGGCAGCGTCTGTGACCCGCTCCCAGAGGGCAGGCGCGCGTACAGCGTCCTGCCAGGACTCCAGCAGGCGTCTGCCTTCGGCAACCTCGAGGAACCTGGTCTGTTCCTCCAGGTCAGAGCCGTAGCGGATCAGAACCTGCTGCGGGCCTGCCTGAGCGCGCAGTGAGAAGCTCCGGGTGTCACGTTCGGCCTGCGCGTACACCTGCTCCACGGTGGTGGCCTCGGTCAGTGGGTCGAAGGCCCGGGCAAGCGCCGACGTGAAGAAGCTGCCCCCTTCCGCGAAGCCACTGGTCTCACCGGGCCCGCAGCTCGTCATCATGGCGAACCCGCTGTGCGGCGGCCCTTTGACGACGTTGCTGCCGAATGCGGGGCCCTGCTCCGCCCAGCGGCAGGCGTCGATCAGCCACAGCACGGTGCCCGCCGTGCACTTGGCCAGATACCGGCTGATGTCGGCTCCCAGCAGCGACTCCTGGACGTGGGGCTGCTCCCATCCGGTCGTGCCGTCGGTGCCGGCAGGGGCACGCGCGTCGGACGGCACCAAGTAGTCGGTGGCCCCGATGCGGATGCCATGGCCGGTGAAGTACAGGAGCAGAGTGCTGCCGGGCGGTGCGCTCGACGACAGATCGGTGATGCGCTCGGTGATCGCGTTCCGAGTGGGGTTCAGCAGCGTTTCCACCGCGTAACCGCTGCCCTCCAGGGCGGCGCCCAGTGCGCGCAGGTCTATGACGACCGTTGCCGCAAGGAAGGGAAGAAGATGTTCCGCTCCCGGATTCTCGCCCACGCCGATGAGCAGGGCTATGCGCTTGTTGTCTTCCACTCGCCCCTCATCCCCGACTCCGACTCGCCCTATTTTTCACCGGGACAGGCCACGGCGGGGGTGGATCGGCCGAGTGCCCGGCGGACGAGCCAAGATGCTCGCTCGGGTGCCACCCCAACGACACGATGCTCCGCGCCCGCTGATCATCCGAGCGTGCCACAGTGATTTTTCTGGACGACAAGAGACCCCCAGGACCCTGACCTGGGGGCTTCGCGTGGAGCGGGTGACGAGAATCGAACTCGCGCTCTCAGCTTGGGAAGCGACGGCGCTTGCACAGGATCCACCGCTCTGGCCAGCGCGGATACCTGAGCCTTGGGGTGGTCGTGAGCGTCGGATCACCCCGCTGTTGACCGTGATTTACCGCCCTGACGGGGCTCGTGGAGGGCAGGGCATCTGGGAAGGGGGTAGGTCGGCGCCACCGAGGGGACAACTACGCGGTCTGCCCGGTGCGGAGATCAGCTGTTGAAGGGGTGTTGCGGCTGCAGAGCATCCACTAGCCTCCGCCACCAAAGTCCTCCGCCATCCGGTCAGAGCCAGTAGCGGGTGATGGCGTGGCATCGCACCGATGCCCCGCGATGCCGTAGTGAAGTGGGCCCTGTCCGCCTGAGTGTCGAGCCGGTGCCCCAGACCGTCGCGCAATCCGCTGCCGCTTTGCTGCGCGCAACGGGACTGCATGGCCGCAACTAGTGCTATCGACGCCATGCTGTGCGCTACCGCCCTGCAGCATCCCGGCTGGGTGACGGTCCTGACTTCCGGTTCGGGCTGCTCACTGCCGACAACGCACGCACGAGTACGCAGAAGGTCTGACTCGAGGCGCTTTGTGTAGATGGCGCTTGCTGTGCGGAGGTTGCCCTGAAGGTGACCGTGGCGGTGGTTCCGGCTTGCCCTTGCACCCCGCTTCTGGGCGGGCCCTCGCGGAGGCCCTCTTGATGCGTACACGTCGTCACCGGTGGGCCGAAGCAACGATCAGCGTATTGGAGCGAATCTGGCACGCGACCACTGATCACAGGGGACTGCAAAAGGCCCGGGCCACCGACCTGGGAATTCTTCGTGGAGCGGGTGCTGGTAATCGAAACCGCGCTCCCGATGGCGGAAGGGGAACGGACGGCTTTGCTTGTGTCAGCAACAACTTCTCAGGGTGATCGTCCGCTTTCACGGAGACCAGGTCCGCGCTGCCTGCGTCGGTTGGGATGTGGCGGTCATCTGGCTGAAGATCCTAGACGTCGGCAGATGCGACGCCGTGTCACAGTGACCGTCCTTCCCCGCACGGATGCAATTGGGCCGTTCCCTCCCACGAGCCCGGCGAGTTGACTACCGTTGGGCGCCGTGTACGAGTCAGATGCCGCTCTCCTCGCCGCCCAGGTGCTGCATCGCGTACACGTGCTCCTCCGGATGCCGCGCCAGCCGTGCCAGCACCCATGCCGTGCGGCCGTCCATGCCTGGGCCGAACTCGGCCGCGAGGCGGCGTGCCTGCCACGTGGTTCGAGGTGCGAGCGCCCAGCGCGCGAATGAGAAACCCACGTGGCCGGGGCTGGCCGGGGTCCCATCTGCTGGGTCGGTGCCGTTGTCCGAGGAGGCACCTGGGCCGCCCCATGTCGTGTCCGCCACCCGGCGAGTCTCGCGACGCGGTTGTCCTCGTCGGTGCTGATCATCCCTGTGACCACCGAAAAGAGTGACCCAGGTTCGCTTCGTTGATGACGGGGGACGGGCACCAGGACGAGTAGCAGGCGTCAGGGTGATCGCTGTGCCCGAATGGGGCGTGCTCGCGTATCGTCCGTAGGGTGATCGGTGCCACCGTGGCGGCCCGAAGCGGTATCGCCGAGAGCGTGCTCGGGGAATTGATAGATGCCTTCGGCCTCGGACAGGTGCGGGAGTCCCGCTATCTCGCTGACGGGCTGATGAACGCGAACTGGAAGCTGGATACCCCGGTCGGGCAGTTCGCTTTGAAGCGGGTCACGGATGTCTCGCCGGAGCGGTTGCAGCGCAATCTTGGCGCGCTGGCCGCCCTCGGCGCCGGCGGCGTCCCTGTCAGTGCCCCCGTCCCCACGATCTCGGGGTCGCTGGTGGCCCAGGCCAGTGACGGCGCCTGGTGCCTGTTCCCATGGGTGGCCGGCTCCCATGTGCCGGGTGTCGATCTCACCTTGTCCCAGGTGAGCGCACTGGGCGCGCACCTGGGACGCCTGCATGTGAGCCTGGGCAGGGCTTGTGGTCGGGGGCTGCTGCCCGGTGTGCCAGAGACGATCAGCGCGGACGTCACGTCGCCGGAGCGAGCGGTGGAGAAGGTCGAGCGGCTGTCCGCGGCCGTACGCGCCCTCGGAACGGGCAGCGAATTCGACCGAGCAGTCGCTGGCGCCTTGGAGCATCGGCGGGCCCTCGTCCTCAAGTACGCCGATCATCGTCCGCGGTCCGCGACGCCTGAGGGGGACCACGGGTGGACGCATGGCGACGTGCAGTACCGAAATCTGCTCTGGGAAGACGGGGCACTTGCCGCCATCCTGGACTGGGACCGGATCGCGGTGCGCCCGTACGCGGAAGAGGCCGTACGGACGGCGCAGGTGCAGTTCGGCGTGGGCGGGGTGTTCGACCTCGCGCGGGTCTCCGCGTTCGTCGAGGGGTATCGGTCCGTGGTGCCGCTTGAGCCGTCTGCGCTGGTGGATGGTGTTCGTCGGCTGTGGTGGAAGCGGATGACGGACTTCTGGCAGCTGGAGTTCCACTACGACCGCGGGGACTTCTCCTTCGATGAGCTGTTCACCGCGGAAGAGGCGTTGCTGCACTGGTGGACGGACCGGCTGCATCAGGTCGAGGGCGCGTTCGCCGCAGGGTAGACCCCGAGGCGTTCGAGGTCCGGCAGAGGGGGGCGGCCGAAGGCGGTCGCTTGTTGCCGAGCTTCCTCTCCCAGCGTGTGGTGGTCGGCGGCGCGGAGGGCCGCCACCCACTCTTCCGCGCCGGCCTCGGCGGAGAGCACGATCCCTGTGTTGCCCAGGGCTTCGGAGATGCCACCCCGGTCAGTGCCGATGCTCGGGGTGCCATGCAGGGCAGCTTCGATGATCACGCGGGGAAAGGCGCCCTCAACCGTGGACGGCACGAGCAGGAGGCAGGAGGCGGTGGCTGCGGTAGAGGGGATCCACGTCACAGACCCTGATCGCCAAGTTCCAGGAGTACGGCAGGCGGTACGGTATCCAGCCCGTGATCGACTCGAAACCGCCGTGAGAGGCACATGTACGAGTTCCATGGCTGGTTCGGCATCGCCGAGTCCCCCGAAGAGGCGGACGCGGGAACCCTCGAGGAGGGCGTGGCCGAACTGCGGGCGGCCATCGACCGCATCGACTGGGCGACCGGCGAGGCGACGCTGAAGGTCCACAACGGTGAGTACTTCGTGCGCACCGACGGTCTGGTGAACCGGCGCCGTGACGAGGCCGAGGAGCTGGACGCCCTGATCCATTTCATCGCGCGCCGCTTCCCCGGCTCATGGGGCCTGCTCTACGAACGCTCCGCCGACATGGACCACCCGCCGGGCCCGGGAGCCTTCCGGGTTCGTGTCTTGGCCAGGGGGGAGGTAAAGGACCGGCTCGACCCGTTCCTGTCACCCTGTCGTCCGGTCATCGAGGACTGACCGACGGTCGATGCACGCCGCCGACACTGAAAAACCCCAGGCCACTGACCTGGGGTTCTCACAGAGCGGGTGACGAGAATCGAACTCGCGCTCTCAGCTTGGGAAGCTGATGTTCTACCATTAAACTACACCCGCATATGTACGGACATGACCCTCGGTGGAGTCCTTGTCCGGACGCTCGCTCACTTTACATCATCGTAGACCCCCGGTGCTCGAAGCCCGGGGGTTTGAGTCGGTTTCAGCGTGGGATCCGGCTGTGGGCGGGCCGAGTTGGGGCGTACCGTGGAGGCCGGAGTGCCGCCTGGAGAGTCCTTCGTTCGATCCCGTAATGTGGCTTTTGTCGTCCGGGCAGAACCGTCGGACGCGGCTCTTGGGGAAGGGACTTGAGGGACTTGATGGAACGCACCGTGGTCCGTTGCGCGGACGGGCACGTCTTCAGCACCACTTCGTTCCCGATGCAGCAGGCCGAGCGGCTCGGCCCCGGCCGGCTCGTGCGCTGTCCGCGCTGTGCCCGGCTCCGCAGCGCGGTGCCCGTGGTCATGGAGAAGCGGTGAGAGATGGCAGGCCGTAAAGCCGGAGGTCAGGGACCGGCTGTAGTCGGAGTGTGACTGCGGGCGCGCGGAGGCGTCGCGATTGCGAGGGCTCCGCGCGCCTTGCGTATCCTCGCTACGTGCTTCTCTCAGACAAGGACATCCGGGCCGAGATCGACGCCGGACGGGTACGGATCGATCCCTATGACGAATCCATGGTGCAGCCGTCGAGCATCGACGTGCGGCTGGACCGGTACTTCCGGGTGTTCGAGAACCACCGGTACCCGCACATCGACCCCTCCGTCGAGCAGGCGGACCTGACCCGGCTGGTGGAGCCCGAGGGCGACGAGCCGTTCATCCTCCACCCCGGGGAGTTCGTGCTCGCCTCCACCTACGAGGTCATCACGCTGCCCGACGATCTCGCCTCGCGCCTGGAGGGCAAGAGTTCGCTCGGCCGGCTCGGGCTGGTCACCCACTCCACCGCCGGGTTCATCGACCCCGGCTTCAGCGGGCACGTCACCCTCGAGCTGTCCAACCTCGCCACGCTCCCCATCAAGCTGTGGCCGGGCATGAAGATCGGCCAGCTGTGCATGTTCCGGCTGACCTCGCCCGCCGAGTCCCCGTACGGCAGTGAGCGGTACGGCTCCCGGTACCAGGGGCAGCGCGGGCCGACCGCCTCGCGGTCCTATCTCAACTTCCATCGGACCCAGGTGTGAGGGCTACGACGACATGAGTGACGCAGAGGTGCGCGAGAACCTGACCTACGAGCGGTTCGGGAACGCCGTCCGGGAGCTGGCGCAGACCATCGCCGACGACGGCTACGAGCCCGACATCGTGCTGAGCATCGCGCGCGGCGGAGTGTTCGTGGCCGGCGGGCTCGCCTACGCCCTCGACTGCAAGAACATCCACCTGGTGAACGTCGAGTTCTACACCGGTGTGGGCACCACTCTGGAGATGCCGGTCATGCTCGCGCCCGTGCCGAACGTGATCGACTTCTCCGACAAGAAGGTGCTGATCACGGACGACGTCGCGGACACCGGCAAGACGCTGAAGCTCGTCCGCGACTTCTGCCTCGACACGGTCGCCGAGGTGCGCTCCGCGGTCGTCTACGAGAAGTCCCATTCCCTCGTGAAGTGCGAGTACGTGTGGAAGCGGACCGACGACTGGATCAACTTCCCGTGGAGCGTCGAGCCGCCCGTCGTGAAGCGGGCCGGGCAGGTTCTCGACGCCTAGGCGCACAGCCACCTGGTCGCCTGGTCGCGTGGTCGCCTGGTCGCGCGGCCGCCTAGCCGCGTGGCCGTGTGGCCGCATGGACGTCTGTGCGCCTGGGCGGGTACGGCGACGTCACTCCCCAGCGCGCGAAAAGGGCCCCCGGACGAGTTCCGGGGGCCCTTTCCCGTGCGCCGGGGGCCGTGGGCCCGGTGCCGTACGTCGTGGCCCGGTGCCGTACGTCGTGTGCCGCGGGGTGCTAGAACGTGCCCAGCTTCACGATCGACAGCAGCGCCACCAGCTGGATCGCCGACGCGCCCAGCGCCTTCGGCCAGGGCAGGTCGTGGGAGCGGGAGACCATCAGCGTCAGCAGGGCGCCCGCGCCGATCCAGGTGGCCCAGCCGAGGATCTGCACGAAGCCGGCGTCGCCGCCGAAGAACATGGCGAAGACCAGCCGGGGCGTGTCCGTGAGGGCCGTGATCAGCATGGAAAGGCCCACAGTGGGCTGCCAGGCGCCGTCGCCGCCGAGCTGGCGGGCCAGGGTGTGGGTGACCACGCCGAGGACGAACAGGCCCAGCACCATCGCGATCGCCGCGAACAGCACCATCGGCACCGTGGTGGAGAACGAGGAGTCGATCGCGTCCTTGCGGGCGTCGTCGAAGCCGAAGACGGCCAGCAGGCCGTAGAGGAAGCTCACGACGAGGGCGGGGACCCACATCGTGTAGTCCCGCATGCGCAGGAACGTCTGGTCGGGGGAGAGGATGATCCCCTTCAGCAGTTCCTTCCAGTGCAGCGGCGGGCCGACCGGTCCGGCGGGCGCGGTGGCGGAGCCGGCGTGGTAGGTCGCGCCCTGGGTGTAACCCGCCGCCTCGTCGACCGAGAACGCCTGGGTGTGCCCCGGATTGTTGGCGGCGTACGGGTCGTGTGCGCCGGGCCCGGGAGCCGCGTAGCCGCCGTCGCCGAAGTACTCCGGTCCGTCGTCGGCCGGCCCCGGGTAGCCGTACTGCTGGCCCTGCTGCGGGTACGACGGCTGTGGCGCCGACGGGTAGCCGTACGAGGGGCCCGACGGGCCCGGCCGCCCCTGCGGCGGCTGACCGTACGACGGTCTGCCGGGCTGAGCGGGACCGTTTCCGCTCCCGTGCCCGTACGGCGGCGCTCCCTGGGGCGCCTGCTGTCCTTGGGGGGTGCGGTTGTCCCGGCCCCCGCGTCCGATCCTGAATCCAGCCACGTCATCGAACGTACCTGGTCCCGGCGGCCCACGGGCCGGGGCCGGTGGTCCGGGCCCGGCTTTGCGGCCGACCTGTGACATCCCCTAAGGGGCCGTCAGGCCCGACGCCGGGGGTTCCTCGGGGTTCCTAGGGGATCCTCGCGATTCCCGTCTTCACGGCCGGGCGTTCCCGACCATGTGGCCACACCGCGCGTTCACGACGACATGCCCACGACGTGTCCACGGCCGTGCGTTCACGACGACATGCCCACGACGACATGCCCACGACGTGTCCACGGCCGTGCGTTCACGACGACGTGTCCACGACGACGAGTCCACAGCCGTGCGTTCACGTCCACAGCCGTGCGTCCACGACGACGTGTCCATGACCCGTCCACGGCCGCGCGTTCACGACAGCGTGGCCACGGCCGTGCGCGCGACCTCTTTCACGGCCGCTTCACGACCGCGTTCCGCGGCCGGCCGGGGGGCATGGTCCAGGATGGGGCCATGAGCGTAGTGAAGATCAACGTGCTGACCGTGCCCGCCGAGCAGCGTCAGACGCTGGAGAAGCGGTTCGCCTCGCGGGCCCACGCCGTGGAGAACAGCGACGGGTTCGAGTGGTTCGAGCTGCTGCGGCCCGTCGAAGGCACCGACCAGTACCTCGTGTACACGCGCTGGCGTGACGAGGAGTCCTTCCAGGCGTGGATGGAAGGCCCGATGAAGTCCGCCCACCAGGGCGGTGGCGAGGGCGGTGGCGAGGGCGGCGGTGAGCGTCCGAAGCCCGCGGCCTCCGGTTCCACCCTGTGGTCCTTCGACGTGGTGCAGCAGGCGGGGCCGAAGGGCGCCTGACCCGGCCGGGGATACGACGGCGCCCCCTGCCTGTGCGGGTCAGGGGGCGCCGTCGGGTCTCTCAGCGGAGGGTCACTGCACCGGCTCCGGCTCCGGCTCGCTCTCCGTCTCGGGCTCGCCCGCCGGGTCCACCGGCGTCCGCACCGAGTCCAGGAGGAGCTGGGCGACGTCCACGACCTGGATCGACTCCTTCGCCTTGCCGTCGTTCTTCTTGCCGTTCACCGAGTCGGTGAGCATGACCAGGCAGAACGGGCAGGCGGTGGAGACGATGTCGGGGTTGAGGGAGAGGGCCTCGTCGACGCGCTCGTTGTTGATGCGCTTGCCGATCCGCTCCTCCATCCACATCCGCGCGCCGCCGGCGCCGCAGCAGAAGCCGCGCTCCTTGTGGCGGTGCATCTCCTCGTTCCGCAGACCGGGGACCTTGCCGATGATCTCGCGCGGGGGCGTGTAGATCTTGTTGTGGCGGCCCAGGTAGCACGGGTCGTGGTAGGTGATGATGCCCTCGACCGGGGTCACGGGGATCAGCTTGCCCTCGTCCACCAGGTGCTGGAGCAGCTGGGTGTGGTGGATGACCTCGTAGTCGCCGCCGAGCTGCGGGTACTCGTTGCCGAGGGTGTTCAGGCAGTGCGGGCAGGTGGCGACGATCTTCTTCGCCGACTTCGGCTTCCGGGTGGACTCGTCCTCGTCGTCCTCGCCGAACGCCATGTTCAGCGCGGCGACGTTCTCCATGCCCAGTTCCTGGAACAGGGGCTCGTTGCCCAGGCGGCGGGCGGAGTCACCGGTGCACTTCTCGTCGCCGCCCATGATCGCGAACTTGACGCCCGCGATGTGCAGGAGTTCCGCGAACGCCTTGGTGGTCTTCTTGGCGCGGTCCTCCAGGGCGCCGGCGCAGCCGACCCAGTACAGGTACTCGACCTCGGTGAGGTCCTCGATGTCCTTGCCGACGACCGGGACCTCGAAGTCGACCTCCTTCAGCCACTCCAGGCGCTGCTTCTTGGCCAGGCCCCAGGGGTTGCCCTTCTTCTCCAGGTTCTTGAGCATCGTGCCCGCCTCGGAGGGGAAGGCACTCTCGATCATGACCTGGTAGCGGCGCATGTCCACGATGTGGTCGACGTGCTCGATGTCCACCGGGCACTGCTCGACACAGGCGCCGCAGGTGGTGCAGGACCACAGCACGTCCGGGTCGATGACGCCGTTCTCCTCGGCGGTGCCGATCAGCGGGCGCTCGGCCTCCGCGAGGGCGGCGGCGGGGACGTCCTTCAGCTGCTCCTCGGACGCCTTCTCCTCGCCCTCCATGGTCTTGCCGCCGCCGGCCAGCAGGTACGGGGCCTTGGCGTGCGCGTGGTCGCGCAGCGACATGATCAGGAGCTTCGGGGAGAGCGGCTTGCCGGTGTTCCAGGCCGGGCACTGCGACTGGCAGCGGCCGCACTCGGTGCAGGTGGAGAAGTCCAGCAGGCCCTTCCAGGAGAACTGCTCGACCTGGGAGACGCCGAAGACGTCGTCCTCGCCGGGGTCGGCGAAGTCGATCGGCTTGCCGCCGGACGTCATCGGCAGCAGTGCGCCCAGCGCGGTCTCGCCCTTGGCGTTCCGCTTGAACCAGATGTTCGGGAAGGCGAGGAACCGGTGCCAGGCCACGCCCATGTCGGTCTTCAGGGCGACCGTGATCATCCAGATGAAGGAGGTCGCGATCTTCAGGCCGGCGAAGAAGTAGGTGAGGTTCTGGAGCGTGGAGACGTCCATGCCCCGGAACCAGGCGACGACCGGGTACGAGATGAAGAAGGAGGCCTCGTAGCCGTCCACGTGGTGCTGGGCGCCTTCGAGGGCGTGCAGCGTGAAGATGCAGACGCCGACGATGAGGATGACGGTCTCGACGAAGTACGCCTGGCCGAAGCTGGAGCCGGCGAAGCGGGACTTGCGGCCCGGCTTGTTCGGCTTGCTCAGCTGGCGGATCACGATCAGGACGAGGATGCCGAGGACCGTCATCGTGCCGATGAACTCGACGAAGACGTTGTACGGCGCCCACTCGCCGATGACCGGCAGCAGCCAGTCCGCCTGGAACAGCTGTCCGATCGCGTTCACGATCGTCAGCAGCAGGGAGAAGAAGCCGACCGCCACGAACCAGTGCGCCACGCCGACGATGCCCCAGCGGTTCATCCGGGTGTGGCCGAGGAACTCCCTGGCCACGGTGATGGTGCGCTGTGCGGGATCGTCCGTCCGCGTGCCGGCGGGCACGGGCTGGCCCAGCCGCATGTAGTTGAAGATCTGCAGGACGGCGCGGCCGAACAGTGCCACGCCGACCACGATCAGGACCAGCGACACGATGATCGCGGCGAGTTGCATTGGGGCTCCTGGGGCGGCCTCGGTCGAAACGAGCTGACTGAGCTGGGCGACATTACTAAGCGGTAACTTATGTAGTCCGTTCGAGACTACCCCCATCTTCCTTCGGGACGCAGCAGAGCGCGGGGTGATCTGGGTCGCTGAGGGTTACCTCCGTTGTCGTACCGCAGGCAATCCGATCGTGTTATTCATCCCGAATTGCTACATTCGCCCCTACCTTAGAGCCGTGCTCTACGGGATCGCAGCCGCCACCGCCGCCCTACTTCTCACCGCCGTGCTCGCGGCGGCGCTCCGGCTGCCCGCACTGAGGCTCGGAATCCTGGACCGGCGCAGACAGCGCCCGCTGCCGCTGCTCGGCGGGTTCGCCGTCGTGGCCGTCACCTGTCTGGTCGCCGGGACGGGGGAGTGGAGCCGGGTCGCCCCGCTCGGGGACGGGGTCGGGGAGCTGCTGGCGGCCGCCGCGGCGGTGGCCGGGCTGGGCCTGGTGGCCGACGTCTGGCGGCTGCGCGCGCGCGTGCTCGTCGCCGGCACCTTCGTGGCGGCGGTCTGGGTGGTGCCGTACGACGAGACGGGGCTGCCGGGCGGGGTGCTGGCCGTCGGCTGGATCGTCCTCGCCTCGCTCGCCTTCAAGGGGCTGGACCACGCCGACGGGCTCGCCGGGACGGTCGGGGTGGTGACCGCCTTCGGCGTGGGCGCCTGTGCCGCCGCGGAGGTGATGGACGGGCTGGCCGTCCTGCTGAGCGTGGTCGCGGCCGCCCTCACCGGCTTCCTGATGCACAACTGGCACCCCGCGCGGGTCGGTCTCGGCGCGTGCGGCTCGCTGTTCACGGGGTTCCTGCTGTCCTCCGCCGTCGTCTTCACGCGCGCGGGCTACGAGCTGGGACCGAGCGTGGCGGTGGTGTTCTGCCTCAGCGCCGTCGCCGTCGCCGACGCCCTGCTCGTGGTCCTCGCCCGGGGGCTGGCCCGGCGTCCGCTGCTGCGGCGCGGCCCGGACCACCTCGCACACCGGCTGCGGCGGTTCGGGCTGACTCCGCAGGGGTCGGTCGTGCTGCTGGGGGCGGCTTCCTTTTCCTCCGTGCTGGTCGGGGTACTGGTGCACGTGGGGTGGACGGGGGACGGGGCCGCGCTGTGGGTGGCGGGGGGTGTGGTCGTCGCCGTGGTGGCGCTCGTACTCCTTCGGGGCTCTGCTCAGCAGCCCCGTCCTACCGAATCGACGCAGGTCAGCGGGTCATTGCGTGTAAGGAACGGATAAGAGTTGAGTCCGGCTGGCTCAGGTCTGTTGACCCGTTCGCTCTCCTCGTGCACACTTGAGTCTGTTCCACTCAAGTCAGCTGGAGGAATCAACCATGGCACGTGCGGTCGGCATCGACCTGGGCACGACTAACTCCGTCGTCAGCGTTCTGGAGGGCGGCGAGCCCACCGTCATCACCAACGCCGAGGGCGCCAGGACCACGCCGTCCGTCGTCGCCTTCGCCAAGAACGGTGAGGTGCTCGTCGGCGAGGTCGCGAAGCGTCAGGCGGTCACGAACGTCGACAGGACCATCCGGTCGGTCAAGCGCCACATGGGCACCGACTGGAAGATCAACCTGGACGGCAAGGACTTCAACCCCCAGCAGATCTCCGCGTTCATCCTGCAGAAGCTGAAGCGGGACGCCGAGGCATACCTGGGCGAGAAGGTGACCGACGCGGTCATCACCGTCCCCGCCTACTTCAACGACTCCGAGCGTCAGGCGACCAAGGAGGCCGGCGAGATCGCGGGCCTGAACGTCCTGCGCATCGTCAACGAGCCGACCGCCGCCGCGCTGGCGTACGGCCTCGACAAGGACGACCAGACGATCCTCGTCTTCGACCTCGGTGGCGGCACCTTCGACGTGTCCCTCCTGGAGATCGGTGACGGCGTCGTCGAGGTGAAGGCCACCAACGGCGACAACCACCTCGGTGGTGACGACTGGGACCAGCGTGTCGTCGACTACCTGGTCAAGCAGTTCCAGTCGGGCCACGGCGTGGACCTGTCCAAGGACAAGATGGCCCTCCAGCGCCTGCGTGAGGCCGCGGAGAAGGCCAAGATCGAGCTGTCCTCCTCCACGGAGACCTCGATCAACCTGCCGTACATCACCGCGTCCGCCGAGGGCCCGCTGCACCTGGACGAGAAGCTCACCCGGGCCCAGTTCCAGCAGCTGACGGCCGACCTGCTGGAGCGCTGCAAGACGCCGTTCCACAACGTCATCAAGGACGCCGGTATCGCCCTCAGCGAGATCGACCACGTCGTCCTCGTCGGTGGCTCCACCCGTATGCCCGCCGTCGCCGAGCTGGTCAAGGAGCTGACCGGCGGCAACGAGGCCAACAAGGGCGTCAACCCGGACGAGGTCGTCGCCATCGGCGCCGCGCTCCAGGCCGGTGTCCTCAAGGGCGAGGTCAAGGACGTCCTGCTGCTCGACGTCACCCCGCTGTCCCTCGGTATCGAGACCAAGGGCGGCATCATGACCAAGCTGATCGAGCGCAACACCACGATCCCGACCAAGCGGTCCGAGATCTTCACGACGGCCGAGGACAACCAGCCGTCGGTGCAGATCCAGGTCTACCAGGGCGAGCGTGAGATCGCGGCGTACAACAAGAAGCTCGGCATGTTCGAGCTGACCGGTCTGCCGCCGGCCCCGCGTGGTGTCCCGCAGATCGAGGTCGCCTTCGACATCGACGCCAACGGCATCATGCACGTGACCGCCAAGGACCTGGGCACGGGCAAGGAGCAGAAGATGACCGTCACCGGCGGCTCCTCGCTGCCGAAGGACGAGGTCGACCGCATGCGCCAGGAGGCCGAGAAGTACGCGGAGGAGGACCACGCCCGCCGCGAGGCCGCCGAGACCCGCAACCAGGGCGAGCAGCTCGTCTACCAGACCGAGAAGTTCCTCAAGGACAACGAGGACAAGGTCCCCGGCGAGATCAAGACCGAGGTCGAGGCCGCGGTCGGCGAGCTGAAGGAAGCCCTCAAGGGCGAGGACACCGCCGGTATCCGCACCGCCACCGAGAAGGTGGCCGCCGTCTCGCAGAAGCTGGGCCAGGCCATGTACGCCGACGCCCAGGGCGCGCAGGCCGCGGGCGGCGCCGGTGAGGCCGGTGCCGGCGAGGCCAAGGCCGACGACGACGTCGTCGACGCCGAGATCGTGGACGACGAGCGCAAGGACGGTGCCGCGTGACGGAGGAGACCCCGGGCTTCGAGGAGAAGCCCGACGTCCCCTCCGGCGCCACCTCCGACGACGCCGAGCCGAAGGCCGCCTCCTCCGAGGAGGCGGCCCCGGCCGGGGACGCGAACGAAAGTGCCGGGCTGGTCGCCCAGCTGGACCAGGTGCGTACGGCGCTCGGCGAGCGCACGGCGGACCTCCAGCGCCTCCAGGCCGAGTACCAGAACTACCGCCGCCGCGTCGAGCGCGACCGGGTCGCGGTCAAGGAGATCGCCGTCGCGAACCTCCTGACCGAACTCCTGCCGGTGCTCGACGACATCGGACGCGCACGGGAACACGGCGAACTGGTCGGCGGCTTCAAGTCGGTGGCCGAGTCGCTGGAGACCGTCGCGGCCAAGATGGGCCTGCAGCAGTTCGGCAAGGAGGGCGAGCCCTTCGACCCGACCATCCACGAGGCCCTGATGCACAGCTACGCACCGGACGTCACCGAGACGACCTGCGTGGCGATCCTGCAGCCCGGGTACCGGATCGGCGAGCGCACCATCCGCCCCGCGCGGGTGGCCGTCGCCGAACCGCAGCCCGGCGCGCAGACGGTCAAGGCCGACGAGGAGTCCGAGGCCGGCGACGAGAAGGACAACGGCCCTGAGGAGGGCTGACGTCGACACCGAACGGAAGGAGGGGCGTCGGGGATGAGCACCAAGGACTTCATCGAGAAGGACTACTACAAGGTCCTCGGCGTCCCCAAGGACGCCACCGAGGCCGAGATCAAGAAGGCGTACCGGAAGCTCGCCCGCGAGTTCCACCCGGACGCCAACAAGGGCAACGTCAAGGCCGAGGAGCGCTTCAAGGAGATCTCCGAGGCGAACGACATCCTCGGCGACCCCAAGAAGCGCAAGGAGTACGACGAGGCGCGCGCGCTGTTCGGCAACGGAGGCTTCCGTCCCGGACCGGGCGCGGGCGGCGGCTCCTTCAACTTCGACCTGGGAGACCTCTTCGGAGGCGGCAACGCCCAGGGCGGAGGCTTCGGCGGCGGCATCGGTGACGTCTTCGGGGGCCTGTTCAACCGCGGCGGCGCCGCGGGCCCGCGTACCCAGCCCCGGCGCGGCCAGGACATCGAGTCCGAGGTCACGCTGAGCTTCACGGAGGCCATCGAGGGCGCCACGGTGCCCCTGCGGATGTCCTCCCAGTCCCCCTGCAAGGCGTGTTCGGGTACCGGCGACAAGAACGGCACACCGCGTGTGTGCCCGACCTGCGTCGGTACGGGGCAGGTCGCGCGGGGCTCCGGCGGCGGCTTCTCGCTCACCGACCCCTGCCCCGACTGCAAGGGCCGCGGGCTGATCGCCGAGCACCCCTGCGCGGAGTGCAAGGGCAGCGGCCGCGCCAAGTCGTCCCGGACCATGCAGGTCCGTGTCCCGGCGGGCGTGACCGACGGCCAGCGCATCCGGCTGCGCGGCAAGGGCGCGCCCGGCGAGCGGGGCGGCCCGGCGGGCGACCTGTACGTGGTCGTCCATGTCGGGGAGCACCCGGTGTTCGGACGCAAGGACGACAACCTCACCGTCACCGTGCCGGTGACCTACGCCGAGGCGGCCCTCGGCGGCGAGGTGCGGGTGCCGACCCTGGGCGGACCGCCCGTCACCCTGAAACTGCCGCCCGGCACCCCCAACGGCCGCACCATGCGGGCGCGGGGCAAGGGCGCGGTCCGCAAGGACGGCACCCGCGGCGACCTGCTGGTCACCGTCGAGGTGAGTGTCCCGACGGACCTGTCGGGGAAGGCTCGTGACGCGCTGGAGGCGTATCGCGAGGCGACCGCGGGCGAGGACCCGCGGGCGGAGCTGTTCGAGGCCGCGAAGGGAGCCTGAGAGTATGGACGGCCGTCGGCGTAATCCGTATGAATTGACCGAGGAGACCCCGGTCTACGTCATCTCGGTGGCGGCCCAGCTCTCCGGACTCCACCCGCAGACGCTGCGCCAGTACGACCGCCTGGGCCTGGTCTCCCCGGACCGCACCGCGGGCCGGGGCCGGCGCTACTCGGCCCGTGACATCGAACTGCTCCGTCAGGTGCAGCAGCTGTCGCAGGACGAGGGCATCAACCTGGCCGGCATCAAACGGATCATCGAACTGGAGAACCAGGTCGCCGCGCTGCAGTCCCGCCTCGCGGAGATGCAGGCGGCCCTGGACGGCGCGGCGGCGACGATGCAGCAGCGCGAGGCCGCGGTGCACGCCTCCTACCGGCGCGACCTCGTGCCGTACCAGGAGGTACAGCAGACCAGTGCGCTGGTGGTGTGGCGGCCGAAGCGGCAGCAGCAGGACTGAGACGCGCACGGCGTCACACGCGGAGAGGGGCCCGGAATCCGGGCCCCTCTCACGCGTTCCGGGAGCGGGCCGCCCGGTGGCCGCCGGGCGGCGGGTTTCGTCCGGGCCGCCCGGTCGTTCTCCGCGGTCGCGTCGCGCGCGTGGCCGGGTTCATTCGTTCGTCTGATCGAGTCGGAGCACGGCCGCCGGTCGCCGGTGACGGCGACTCGTGCCGAACCGGGCCGGTTGTACGGATCTTTGCCGGACCGTGGACATCCTTTGGATGGACGGGTCGTAAAGAGCCCTTGAAGACGGTTTCGCGTGACCTTCACAGGTGGAGCTGAGCGTGGTGTTGCGCACTCGTTAAGTGATTCTTCTTGACGCCGGGTGCGGCACCCGCGTTGTCTTTTCAGACACCTGGGTCGTATAGCAGCGCCCTGGTCCGGAACGCACCTGAAGTGAGCCCTCGAATGCGTCGTATCGCCATATCCGTGGCCCTGTCCACGATGACCCTCTCGCTCGCCGGCTGCGGCGTGCTGAACGCCACGGGGGACAGCGCGAGCGCGAGCCCGACCAAGGGCGACGACGTCACCGTGGGTCTGCTGCTGCCCGAGAAGGCGAACTCCCGCTACGACAAGTTCGACTACCCCATCATCAAGAACAAGGTCGCCGAACTCACCAGGAAGCAGGGCAAGGTCGAGTACGCCAACGCCGACGCGAGCGCCGCCCGGCAGGCCGAGCAGCTGCAGGGCATGATCGACAGCAAGGTCGACGTCATCCTGCTCGACGCCGTCGACGCGCGCGCCATCGCCGACGGGGTGAAGAAGGCCAAGGACGCCGGCATCCCGGTCATCGCCTACGACCGTCTCGCCGAGGGGCCGATCGACGCCTACATCTCCTTCGACAACGAACTCGTCGGTGAGGTGCAGGGCCGCACCCTGCTGGACGCCCTCGGGTCGGGCGTCGACACCTCCGACAAGATCGTCATGATGAACGGCTCGCCCACCGACCCGAACGCCAAGCAGTTCAAGGAGGGCGCGCTCTCCGAGCTGAACGGCAAGGTGACGATCGCCGAGAGCTACGACACCACGGGCTGGAAGCCGGAGATCGCCGAGGAGCACATGGCCGAGGCGATCGCGAAGATCGGCAAGAACAACATCGCCGGCGTCTACTCGGCCAACGACGGCATGGCCGGCGGCATCATCAAGGCCCTGGAGGCGGCCGGCGTCACCCAGCTGCCCCCGATCACCGGCCAGGACGCCGAACTGGACGCGGTGCAGCGCGTCGTGGCCGGCGAGCAGTACATGAGCGTCTACAAGTCCTACCCGGACGAGGCCGAGGCCGCCGCGCAGATGGCCGTCACCAAGATCCAGGGCAAGGACATCCAGTTCGACGCCCTCACCCAGGACCGGGTGGACAGCCCCACCCTCAAGGACATCCCCGCCAAGCTGGTCCAGGTGAGCGCGCTCACCAAGAAGACCGTCAAGGACACGGTCGTCGCCGACGGCATCTACTCGGTCGACGACATCTGCACCGCCAAGTACAAGGCGGCCTGCGCGGCGATCGGTCTCAAGTAGGCACGGCACCGCACCCCGTGGGGTCCCCGCGCGGACCCGGCCGAGGTGGGGGAACCCCGGCCGGGACCGCTCCGGGTGCCGGTGGCACCCGGGGGAAGCGGCACCGACGATGCCGAAGCGACGCCGGCACCACCACCTTCATCTTGTGGCAATGCGCGGGGCGGACCCTTGTCAAACCCGGGCACAGTGCCGCTTTTCGGATGCCCCCGTCGGGAGAGCCGTGTTGCGGACCCGGTCGGCGCCGCGCATAGTTGCGCTGCGGAAGTGGCAGCACACCGGGGGTGGAATGGGCGATGGCCGGGCGCGGGGCGGAGGAGCATCCTCACGGTGCCGACCGGCTGTGCGAGGCCGGGGATCGGGTGTACTCCCGTGCCGTACGCCGGGGACGGGTGCCGCGCACGGACGCCGACCTCGTGCCCTGCCTGCTGGAACTGGCTCTGCTGCATCCGGATCCCGACGACATGGACTGGCTGGTGCCGACCTCCCCGCAGGAGGTCATGACCCGGCTGCTGCGCGGGGTCTACGACGAGGTGAGCGCCAGTCAGCGGCGGGTGGGGTCGGCGGTGGCCGCCTTCGAGTGGTACGCGGGCCTGGGCCGGCAGCTGAACGCGCTCGCGGCGCCGGCGGAGGGCAGCGCCATCCGCGTCCTGGACGGGCTCTCCCGCATCCAGGCCGCGATGGACGAGGCGACGGAGGCGTGCACCACCGAGGTCCTCACCGTGCAGCCCGGCGGCATCCGGCGGGAGGCCGAACTGACCGAGGGCCTGCACCGGGCCCTCGCCCTGCGTGGCCGGGGCGTCCGCATGCGGGACCTCTACACGCATGTCGCCCGGCACGGACAGGGACTGCTCAACTACCTGGAACTGATGGGTGACACGGTCGAGGCCCGCACCCTGGACGAGGTCATCGACCGGCTCATCCTCTTCGACCGCACGGTGGCCTTCATCCCGGCCAACACCGACCGCACGATGGCCCTCGAACTGCGCCATCCGGCACTGGTCGAATACCTGGTGACGGTCTTCGAACGGCTCTGGCGGCTCGCCATCCCGCTGACGGCCGCACTCCCCGACACGGGCATCGAGGGCATCTCACACCGCGAGCAGTCCATCGCGGCGCTGCTCGCGGAGGGCCACCAGGACGCGGTGATCGCCGAGCGGCTGGGCATCAGCGTGCGCACCTGCCGCGCCCACATCGCCCGCCTGTCGGAGACACTGGGTGCGGCCAGCCGCACCCAGCTGGGCGTCCGCATCGCCCAGGTCGGCCTGGACGGCCGGCGTACCGCGCTCACCGCTCCGGATCAAGAACCCCCGACCGGCCGATGAGATAACCGAGCTGCGCCCGGCTCTCGCTGCCGAGGGTGGCGGCGAGCTTGGCGATGTGCAGCCGCGCGGTACGGACGTTCATCCCGAGCCGGTCGGCGACGACGGCATCCGTGTGCCCCTCCACGAGAAGGGCGGCTATGGCGCGCTGGCGGGGGGTTATGCCGTTGAGCGACGGCGTCCGGACCGCTTGCGGGTACATGGGGGTGGCGAGGTGCCAGAGGCGGTCGAAGGTCGTCACGAAGTACCGGAGCAGCGCGGGGTGACGTACCTCCAGGGCGAGGGTGCCGTCCGTGTTCGCCGGAAGGAAGGCGACCTCACCGTCCACGACGATCAGCCGGTCGGTGACCTGGTCCAGGGTGCGGACCTCATGGTCGCCGTTCAGCTGCTCCTGGTAGGCGATGATGTCGGGGGCGTGGCGCAGGGTGTGCTGCGCCGGGTGCAGCAGTCCGGAGTCGATGAGGCAGGGCGCGTCGGTGGCGTCGGCGGCGGACACGTGGCCCTCCCGCAGCGCGCGCTCGTAGAGCTCGCGTCCGGCCGCGCACAGGTCCTCGACACGGTGTGGGTGATGTGGGGTACCAGAGCCGCTCATCGCGTCACAGGTCCCGGTCCAGGATGCCGGACTGGGCGATGAGATAGCCCAGCTGAGCGCGGCTGCCGCTGCCGAGTGCCTGGGCGAGCTTGGCGATGTGGGCCCGGCACGTACGGACGTTCATGCCGAGGCGGCGGGCGATGGCCTCGTCGACATGGCCCTCCACCAGGAGCTTGGCGATGGAGTGCTGGATCTCGGTGATGCCGTCGGGGGCGGTCTCGTAGGGGGCGCCGGCGCTCAGTGGGACCGCACGGCCCCACATGAACTCGAACACCTTGATGAGGTAGCGGACGAGGCCGGGGTGACGCAGTTCCAGAGCGACCTGCTGATCGTCCCGCGTGGGGATGAAGGCGACGCTCTCGTCGCAGATGATGAGGCGCTCCACCAACTCGTCGATGGTGCGGTACTCGGCCTTGCCGTTGGCGAGCTGACCCACATAGGCCAGCTTCTCGGGGTTGTACCGTGCGGTGTGCTGGTACAGCGTCCGGATGCGCACGCCACGCTCGATGAGTGGCCTGTCGCGCTCCAGTCCCCGCAGAAGACTGCGCTCCGAGTAGCGGTTGCTGGGCTGGACCGTGAGCACCTCGGCCTGGCACTGGGCAGTAGCCAGGTTCAGAGCGGCGTTGATACGCTCCCCGCCCTCCAGGACCGTGATCGAATCGGTGGTGGCCTCCGTTTGGCTGCTCAGTGCCATGAACGGCTCGAACACATCCGCCAGCCGAATGGACAGTCGCCTGCGTTCGGTGATCTCCCGTTCTATGGGGTTGAGCCGCTGGGCCAGTGCCACGGACGCGGGTACGGGGCGGAGCCATTCCGGGTCGTCGGGGTCGGGGTGCAGGAGGGCGAACTCCAACAGGCACGGGGCGGCTTCCGCCTCGGCGCGGGCGATGCGCCCGGCGCGCAGGGCGTCGGCGTAGAGGCGGCCACCTTGCTCGCACATCTCGGTCATCGCATGGGGATGTGCAGCTTTAGTCGGATTCGTTGCCAAATCTCCACCCCCCAGGGTCCTGAACATGCAGGAACATGATGCATTGATTATGTGGCCACGACATGCCCGAATGAGCCATCGTCGTACCCGACGGGGGAAGAGGGGACCTTCAAGTGAGGACGAAGCCGACTATGGGCAAGAGACTGCTTCGCTCGATACTTGTCGTCGCCTTCTCCGTCGTCGCGGCCGCAGGAGCGCTGGGTGGCCTCGCGAGTGAGAACGGCGACGCTCGAGCGGACACCAGCTGGCCGGCGGTGGCCGCGACCACCGTGACCGCCAGTGATACCAGTTGGCCGGTTCATATCAAGGACGGCGTGAGGAGCTGACGTGACGACCCCGCCCGACGACCGCTCCTTCCGTCGTGAAATGGCCACCGCCTACCGTTCCGGCTGGCACTTCATCGACCTCGTCACCGCCATCCCCCACAGCGGTGACTCCCTGATGGTGACCGTGTTCGGTGAGCCGGTCGTCGTCACGCGGGACGAGGACGGCGACGTGCGGGCGTACCGATGCCTGCGCAAGCCGCGTGGCGCGCCGCAGCCGGTGCGATGCGCCATCCGGTACGGAATGATCTTTGTGAACCTTGACCAGCGGGACCACCGGCTGTGCGAGCCGGCGGAGTCCGACCTGACGACCATCTCGGCCACCCCCCGCAGTGCCTGACGCGATTCCCCCGTCGTAACACATCGCTCAGGCGCTTCCCCCCGCAGCGGCGTCACCGTGACCTGAACACGGTGACGCCGCTGCAGTTTCGGGGGGACATCTCCCGGTACGGGCCCACTGTCACGGTGGCTGAAACTCTTCACCCGTGCCCCAGTGCCCGGTCGACCTCGATCTCGATCACCACGCGTGCCGGATTGATACGCGGTGTCCGTTCGTAGCGTTCGGCGTAGCGCCGTTCCGCGTCCGCCACCCGTTCCGGCTCCGTCCGCACCCGCGCGCGTCCCTCCAGCGTGGCCCAGCGCCGGCCGGCCACCTGGCACACCGCGACCCGGGCGCCCTCGGGTCCGGCCGCGCGCACGTTCCTGGCCTTGGTGCTGGTTCCGCTGGTGATCACCCGGGCCAGCCGGGTCTCGGCGTCGTACGTCACCCCCACCGGCACCACGTGCGGGCTGCCGTCCGGGCGCAGGGTCGTCAGGGTGCACACGTGCCGTTCGCGCCAGAAGGCGAGGTACGGCTCGTCGGGGGAAGTCGGGTCCACGGAGTGCCTCGTCATGGGCGCAACCTAGCCCCGGAGCGCCCCGGAAAGCACTCCCCCTGCCGCCTTGAGTGGAATAGACTCAACTTTGTGTACGCTGGTTAAGTCAGCAGTGGAGCGCGGTCGAGGAGGAGAACGGACAACGTGGACGCCGAGCTGACCAACAGGAGCCGGGACGCGATCAACGCGGCGAGCAATCGTGCCCTCACCGAAGGGCACCCGGACCTCACCCCCGCCCACCTGCTGCTGGCTCTGCTCCAGGGGCAGGAGAACGAGAACATCACCGATCTGCTCGCCGCCGTCGACGCCGACCAGGCGGCCGTGCGCGCGGGCGCGGAGCGGATCCTGGGCTCGCTGCCCAGCGTGGCCGGATCCACCGTGGCGCCGCCGCAGCCCAACCGTGAGCTGCTGGCCGTGATCGCGGACGCCGGGGAGCGCGCGAAGGACCTCGGGGACGAGTACCTGTCCACCGAGCACCTGCTGATCGGCCTCGCCGCGAAGGGCGGCGCGGCCGGTGACCTGCTCAAGGAGCAGGGCGCCGAGGCGAAGAAGCTGCTGGAGGCCTTCAGGAAGGCCAGGGGAGGACGCCGCGTGACCACCGCCGACCCCGAGGGTCAGTACAAGGCCCTGGAGAAGTTCGGCACCGACTTCACCGCCGCCGCCCGCGAGGGCCGGCTGGATCCGGTCATCGGACGGGACCAGGAGATCCGGCGGGTCGTGCAGGTGCTCAGCCGCAGGACGAAGAACAACCCCGTGCTCATCGGCGAGCCGGGCGTCGGCAAGACCGCCGTCGTGGAGGGGCTCGCCCAGCGGATCGTCAAGGGGGACGTGCCCGAGTCGTTGAAGGACAAGCGGCTGGTCGCGCTCGACCTCGGCGCGATGGTCGCCGGCGCCAAGTACCGCGGCGAGTTCGAGGAGCGGCTGAAGGCCGTCCTCGCCGAGATCAAGGACTCCGACGGGCAGATCATCACCTTCATCGACGAGCTGCACACCGTGGTGGGCGCGGGCGCCGGCGGCGACTCCGCGATGGACGCGGGCAACATGCTCAAGCCCATGCTCGCCCGCGGTGAGCTGCGCATGGTCGGCGCCACCACGCTGGACGAGTACCGGGAGCGGATCGAGAAGGACCCCGCCCTGGAGCGCCGCTTCCAGCAGGTGCTGGTCGCCGAGCCGAGCGTCGAGGACACCATCGCCATTCTGCGGGGTCTGAAGGGGCGCTACGAGGCGCACCACAAGGTGCAGATCGCCGACAGCGCGCTGGTGGCCGCCGCGACCCTGTCCGACCGCTACATCACCTCCCGCTTCCTGCCGGACAAGGCCATCGACCTGGTGGACGAGGCGGCTTCCCGGCTGCGCATGGAGATCGACTCCTCCCCGGTGGAGATCGACGAGCTCCAGCGGGCGGTGGACCGGCTGCGGATGGAGGAGCTGGCCATCGGCAAGGAGACCGATCCGGCCTCCCTCGCCCGCCTGGAGAAGCTGCGCCGCGACCTCGCGGACAAGGAGGAGGAGCTGCGTGGCCTCACCGCCCGCTGGGAGAAGGAGAAGCAGTCCCTCAACCGGGTCGGTGAGCTGAAGGAGAAGCTGGACGACCTGCGTGGCCAGGCCGAGCGGGCGCAGCGGGACGGCGACTTCGACACCGCCGCCAAGCTCCTCTACGGCGAGATCCCGCAGCTGGAGAAGGAGCTGGAGGCCGCCTCCGAGGCCGAGGAGGAGGCCGCCAAGGACACCATGGTCAAGGAGGAGGTCGGCTCCGACGACATCGCCGACGTCGTCGCCGCCTGGACCGGAATCCCGGCCGGCCGCCTGCTGGAGGGCGAGACGCAGAAGCTGCTGCGGATGGAGGACGAGATCGGCCGCCGGCTCATCGGGCAGGGCGAGGCCGTCCGGGCCGTCAGTGACGCCGTGCGGCGCTCGCGGGCCGGGATCGCCGACCCCGACCGGCCCACCGGCTCCTTCCTCTTCCTCGGCCCGACCGGTGTCGGCAAGACCGAACTGGCCAAGGCGCTCGCGGACTTCCTCTTCGACGACGAGCGGGCCATGGTCCGCATCGACATGTCGGAGTACGGCGAGAAGCACAGCGTGGCCCGGCTGGTCGGCGCACCCCCCGGCTACGTCGGCTACGAGGAGGGCGGCCAGCTGACGGAGGCGGTGCGGCGGCGCCCGTACAGCGTCGTCCTGCTGGACGAGGTGGAGAAGGCCCACCCCGAGGTCTTCGACATCCTGCTCCAGGTGCTGGACGACGGCCGCCTGACGGACGGCCAGGGCCGCACGGTCGACTTCCGCAACACCATCCTGGTGCTCACCTCCAACCTGGGCAGCCAGTTCCTGGTCGACCCGACCACCAGCGAGGCCGAGAAGAGGGAGCAGGTGCTGGAGGTCGTCCGCGCCTCTTTCAAGCCGGAGTTCCTCAACCGGCTCGACGACTTCGTGGTGTTCTCCGCGCTGACCAAGCCCGAGCTGGAGCGGATCGCGCAGCTCCAGATCGACCGCCTGGCCAAGCGGCTCGCCGAGCGGCGCCTCACCCTGGAGATCACCCAGGAGGCGCTGGCCTGGCTCGCCGAGGAGGGCCTCGACCCGGCCTACGGCGCCCGGCCGCTGCGCCGCCTCGTCCAGAGCGCCATCGGCGACCGGCTCGCCAAGGAGATCCTGTCCGGCGAGATCAAGGACGGCGACACGGTCCGCGTCGACCGTTTCGGCGAGGGACTGCTGGTCGGACCGGCGACGGGCAAGACACTGTGACGCCAAGGCGGTGGATCCTGTCAGCCGACGGCTGACAGGCCCCGTCGGGGCTTGCCACGCCCCTCCCCGCATGGGGGAGGATGGCGGCATCCGCATGAAGGGAAAAACACGGTGAGCATCGACCCGTCCTCGATTCCGAATTTCGGGGGCCAGCCCGAACCGCAGCCTCAAGGACCGGCGGGCCCCGTCCTTCCGGATCAGGACCTGGTGAAGCAGCTTCTCGACCAGATGGAGCTGAAGTACGTCGTCGACGAGGAGGGTGACCTCGCCGCGCCGTGGGAGCAGTTCCGCACCTACTTCATGTTCCGCGGTGAGGAGGAGCAGGCGATCTTCTCGGTGCGGACGTTCTACGACCGCCCCCACAAGATCGACGAGAAGCCGCAGCTGCTGGAGGCCCTCGACGACTGGAACCGCCGCACCCTGTGGCCCAAGGTGTACACCCACACCCACGACGACGGCACCGTCCGCCTCATCGGCGAGGCGCAGATGCTGATCGGCACGGGCGTCGACATCAACCACTTCGTCTCCTCCACGGTCAGCTGGGTGCGGGCCGCGATCGAGTTCGACAAGTGGCTGGTCGAGCAGCTCGGCCTGGAGGAGGAGGTCGACGGCTCCGACGAGCCCGAGGGCGGCGAGGAGTAGCGTTTTCGGCCGGTCCGGGGGCGGCGAGCCCCCGGACCGCTCCCGCGTGTGCCGTGGTCGCGGGTGAGCCCCGGGACCGCGCTCCTGCGTGTGCCGTGGTCGCGGGTGAGCCCCGGGACCACGCTCCCGCGTGTGCCGTTGCCGCGGATGAGCCTCCGCGAGCCCCTCTCACATGGCCCGCAGCCGTTCCGCCGCCTCGCGGAGCACCTCTTCCCGCTTGCAGAAGGCGAACCGCACGAACGGCGCCCCCGCCTCCCGGTCGTCGTAGAAGACCGCGTTGGGGATGGCCACCACCCCCGCCCGCTCGGGCAGGGCCCGGCAGAAGGCGAAGCCGTCCTTCTCACCCAGGGGGCGGATGTCGGTGGTGATGAAGTAGGTGCCGGCCGGCCGGAACACCTCGAAGCCCGCCGCCGTCAGCCCGTCCGCCAGGATGTCCCGGCGCTCCCGCATGCTCCGGCGGAACTCCTCGAAGTAGGAGTCGGGCAGGGCGAGCGCCTCGGCCACCGCGTACTGGAACGGGCCCGCGGAGACGTAGGTCAGGAACTGCTTCACCGCGCGGACCGCGCCGACCAGCTCCCGCGGCCCCGTCACCCAGCCGACCTTCCAGCCCGTGAACGAGAACGTCTTGCCCGCCGACCCGATGCTCACCGTGCGCTCGCGCATCCCCGGGAACGCGGCCGGCGGCAGGTGCTCGGCGCCGTCGAAGACGAGGTGCTCGTAGACCTCGTCGGTCACCACCAGCAGGTCCCGCTCGACCGCCAGCTCGGCGATCGCGGCCAGCTCCTCGCGGGTGAGGACCGTACCGGTGGGATTGTGCGGAGTGTTGATCAGCAGCAGCCGGGTGCGGTCGGTGACCGCGGCACGCAGCTCGTCCAGGTCCAGGCGGAAGCTTCCCTCGTGGGGCCGGAGGGTCACCGGCACCCGCTTGCCGCCCGCCATCGCGATGCTCGCCGCGTACGAGTCGTAGTACGGCTCCAGTGCCACCACCTCGTCGCCCGGCTCGACCAGGGCCAGCAGCGAGGCCGCGATCGCCTCCGTCGCACCCGCCGTGACCAGCACCTCCGTGTCGGGGTCACAGGCCAGGCCGTAGCGGCGCTGCTGGTGCGCGGCGATCGCGGTGCGCAGCTCGGGGATGCCGGGGCCCGGCGGGTACTGGTTGCCGCGGCCGTCGCGCAGGGCCCGGACGGCGGCCTCCCGGATCTCCTCGGGGCCGTCGGTGTCGGGGAAGCCCTGGCCCAGGTTGATCGACCCGGTGGCCACGGCGAGCGCGGACATCTCGGCGAAGATCGTCGTCCCGAACTCGGCGAGCCGGCGGTTGAGGTGAGGGCGTGCGCTGGAGGTCATGCCGGTCATCCTGCGCTCAAGCTCTGGAGTTCCTCAACACCCCTTCGCGGTGAGCGCCTGCGGTGGGATCTGCCGAGCTGTTCCTGACCAGGGGCAGAGCCGTCGGCAACCGTCATCGTCTGGGGCAGGCGGCCGTCCTCGGACGGCCGCAGAAGCCCCGATGGTGCCGGTATCACGGCCCTCGATGCCAAAGCCGCATGTCAGGAGGGCGGCAAGTCGTTGGTCCGCACTCGGTACGGGATCACGTCGAGCACCTGCCGACGGTCTCGAACCCGGCCGCGACGCTTACTGCCGACCGGCAGAAACGGTCACAGCCGCTCCCTCTCGGCAGCGCCCACATCAACGACCCGATCACGCGGCAACGCATGACCGAGCATTGAGGTGCTTGTTAAGGCAACGCCGACCTGACCGCAACCGCAGGGCGAAAATTCACCCGAATGGCGCAATGGGTGATAGCTGGGACAGCCGGAATACGCCGAACGGGGGATGCTTGACCCGTAAACCCGGCGCGCCATTCATCGTGATCGGCGAACGGGCATCTCGATATCTCTCCGCCGGGTTCAGGTAAGTCGATCGGCGCGGGGCGGCCTGAACGAGCGAGGCTTCCCCGCCTTCTGGCCATCGATGACATCCATATCGGCGGAGTGTCCGATGAATGCGAAACCCCTTGCAACAGCAGCTGCGATGATATGCGGCCTGATCATGATGGGGCCGGCAACCGTCGCCGTCGCGCAGGTTCGCGCCGTTCCGGTGCCTGGCGCCGATGAGAGAGCCCCCGTGTGCCCCTCGGCCACCGCCCCACCCGGCACCGGCTCGCAGATAAGCACCGCCGATGCTGCTGACATCGTCCGAGCCCATAATGAAGCACGCCGCGAGGCTGTCCAGAAGTACAGCCCCGGCCTCTCTGTGGTTCCTGTGAAATGGGACCCCAAGCTCGCCTGTGATGCGCAGGCTTGGGCCGACGACCCCGCCTCCAGTCAGGGCGGTGCGCTGCACCACAGCGGCCGTGGCCAAAACGGCGACGAAGGGGAGAATCTCTTCAATGCCTTCCCCGGCCCGGCGCGTCCGATGATGGCGCTGGACCCCTCGGTGAACTTCAGTTGGATTGCTGAGAAGTCCAAGTTCGACGCCGACAACAACGCACCCGTCAACGACAAGGCGGCACCTGGAACCAACCACCATGCCTGGGGTCATTACTCGCAGATGGTGTGGATGTCCCCGACATCACCCACCACGTCGATCGGGTGTGGCGTGAAGCAAGGCGTGCCCGTCTCCACCGGTACAGGGTGGATCCTGGTGTGCCGCTACCTCGCGGCAGGAAACAACGACGGACAGCAGGCGATCCCCGGCGGCGGTGGCCCGGTTCCACCGCCCAAGCCTTCTTCCCTTTCCGGCGCTGCGGTGACGATGGCGCAGCAGTCGGACA
>NZ_WWJT01000094.1 GCF_009865385.1 Streptomyces sp. SID486
GCCGGTCCGGCGGGACGCCGGGCGGCCGTGCCGCGGCGCCGGGTGGGCAGCGGCGCCGGTCCGCCCGTGTCGGAGCGATGCGGTGCGGCGGAGGCCGCCCGGTCCGGCTCGCCGCGACGGGGCCGCTGGTCGCTGACGGGCTTGCCGTGCGAGCTGACCAGTTTGGGCGTCTGCCGGCGTGGCAGCGGCAGGGGGCCGTGGTCACCGGTCCTCTCGTGGGACGGCCGGTCGGCCGGCGCGGCGGCCGGCCGCTCGTCGTCGTCCGGACGGGGGCGGCGCGGGCGGAACAGTCCGCCGCGCTCGCTGTCCTCGTCGCCGAGGGCGCCGGGGAAGTCGTCCAGCGCGTCGAGGTCGACGGGCGCCTCGAGTTCCACCGGGCCGTCCAGCAGGGACGTCGGCAGACCGGGCAGCTGCAGCGGGGCCCGGGACCGTCCGGCGGTACGGTCCAGCGCCTGCTCGGCACCCGTCGCCGGGCGGTCCCGGTCGAGCCGGAAACCGATGCCGTTCGTGTCCGGGACGTCGTCGGTCAGCAGCGCGTCGGGGATGAACACGACGGCGGTGGTGCCGCCGTACGGCGACGGCTGGAGGGAGACCCGGACGTTCTGGCGCTGGGCGAGGCGGCTCACCACGAACAGCCCGAGCCGGTCGGTGTCGGAGAGCTCGAACTCGGGTGTCTCGGCGAGGCGCAGATTGGCGTCCAGGAGCGCCTCGGCCGTCATGCCGAGGCCCCGGTCGTGGATCTCCAGGGTGAAGCCGTTGGCGACCCGCTCCCCGATGACCTGGACGGCGGTGTGCGGGGGCGAGAAGACGGTGGCGTTCTCCAGGAGTTCGGCCACGAGGTGGGTGAGGTCGGCGACGGCGGGACCGGTGACGGCGACCCGGGGCAGACGCCGGACCTCGATGCGCTCGTAGTCCTCGACCTCGGCGACGGCGGCGCGGACGACGTCCATCAGCTGCACGGGCCGGCGCCACTGCCGGGAGGGCGCGGCGCCGGAGAGGATCACCAGGCCCTCGGCGTGCCGGCGCATGCGGGTGGTGAGGTGGTCCAGGCGGAACAGGTCGGCGAGTTCGTCGGTGTCCTCGGTCCGGCGTTCCATGCTGTCGAGCAGGGTGAGCTGTTTGTGCAGCAGCACCTGGCTGCGCCTGGCCAGGTTGACGAAGACTTCGGAGACGCCGGAGCGCAGTTCGGCCTGCTTGACGGCGGCCTCGACGGCCGCGCGCTGCAGGGTGTTGAGGGCTTGTCCGACCTCGCCGATCTCGTTCTTGTCGTACTCCAGGCGCGGTACCTCGGTCTCGACGTCGACCTGCTCGCCCGCGGACAGCCGGCGCATCACGCTGGGCAGCCGGACACCGGACGCCTCGTGGGCCTCCAGGCGGAGCTGGCGCAGGTCGCGGATGAGGGCGCGGCCGATCCGGACGGAGAGGAGGACGGAGAAGAAGAGCGCGACCAGTCCGAGGAGGCCGGAGACGGCCGCCTGTGCGATGACGCCCATGGCGATGGGGCGTATTCGGTGCTGGAAGCGGTCGTCCACCTGGTCGTCCAGGGTGTGGAGGTCGTCCAGGACGGTCGCCGCCGCGGAGTCCCAGCTCTTCGCGCTCACACCGCGCGGGGTACCGGAGGGCGCGGCGATGGCGGTCCGTTCGGCCACGCGCAGCGGGGCCGTGGTGGCGTTCTTCCAGAAGCGTTCGTAGCGCTCGCGCTCGGCCGCGGGGAGCAGCGGGAGGCTGATGTCGTACAGGAGGGTGCGCTGGGCGACGAGGTCGGAGACGTCACGGGCCTCGTCGGTCGTGAGCCGGCCGACGACGAGGGAGGAGCCGAGCAGGGCGTCCTCGCGGGAGAGCAGCTCGCGGGCGCGGGAGATGTTGACCAGGGCGCGGGCCTGCTTGTCGGCCTCGACGTCGTCGACGCCGTCGATGACCGCGAGGAGGGCGAAACAGGGATCCACGAGCCGGTTGTAGAGGTCGAGCGCCTGGGCGCGCGTGACGGTGCCCTCCTCGACGCTGCGGCGCAGGGAGTCCAGACCGTCGAAGGCGTCCAGGACGGCGGTCAGGTGTTCGCCGTCGTCGGCGTCCAGTCCGTCCCGGTGGTCCCTGGCGTTCTCGCGGACCGTGGCGATCGCCCGGTCGGTGGCGGTACGGGTGCGGTGCAGTGCCGACAGCGCCTCCGAGGCCCGCGGGTCGGCGAGGTAGACGAGGGTCTGGCGGCGCTCCTGCTGGAGCACGCGAACGGTGTCCTCGGTCGGGTAGGCGATGTTCTCGACGACGTCGGACACCCGAAACAGCTGGGCGACTTCCCGCCCCGTGAGTACCGTGGCGAAGCCCCAGATGGCGGTCAGGGACACCAGCGGCACGAGAAGCAGCGCCACGATCTTCCGGCGGATCGACTTCCCGCGAAAGCGCATGGCCTCCCCCAGCTCGACCCCCGCCGGCCGGGGGTTCTGATGTCCGTCAACAAACGGCGCGAGCCTACTACCGCCCCACAGATAACTCGAAGACACGTCCGGAGGGTGAACTTCCGCCCCGGCGGCGAGACATGGTGAGTTGTCCGGGCATTGAGGGAGATTGCCACCGCGATCCGGGCGGGTGAGGCGGGCCGGCGGCGGTCCCGGGCAGGGGCGGTTGGCCGGATTTTTTCGCCGCCGGGGAATCTTCGTGCCGTCTCGTTCGTCCTTCTCTATGGGAATTGGGTGCGGAATGGGCCACGGGAGCCGCGTGCCGCACCTCGGCGGCGTAAAGCAGCGCAAGCCGGGCAGCCACTGGGGAGGCGGGGTCTTCGGACGTCGGAGGTGAGCGGTCTGTCGGCGGTGGGGAGTGACACGGTGATGGGGACGACGGAGCGGCACGAGGCGCCCGGGGAGAGCGGGGCGGGGCGCTCACAGGCGCGGTGGGACCGGACGGCGCATGTGCACGGCGTCCCGGGTTCCGGGCGGGCGGGGCGGGCGGCGGGCGGTGAACAGGGGCAGGACCATCGGCCGTTGTGGGTCGAGGAACCTGCCCGGCGGCATCCGACGCCCGATCCGGTGCGCGCGGCGGTGGTGCGGGCCGTCCTCGTCATCGCGGTGACGCTGATACAGGCGATGGTGGCGTTCCTGTGCACGCTGGCCGGCTCCTGGCTGGCGTTCCCGATGGTGATCAGCGGCGTGGTGAGCACGGTGGTGGCGACCTGGGCCGTGGTCGACGTGTGGGTGACCCGTCAGGTGTGGAACCAGCGGTACGGCGTGGTCTCCGAGCCGAGCAGCACGGCCCGGGCCCTCCGCCGGGAGCGGCGCGCTCGCCGCCGCCAGGAGCGGGCGGCCGTGCGGGAACAGGATCGGATACGCCGCAGCGGCGGCGCCGGACAGCTGTCGCACTCCTGAGGGAGGCCGACGCCCCTGAAGGAGGCCGACGGCGCGGCGATGTGGACGGATCGGTTCCACGCCTCGCGCACGGGCGGGGCAGTGGCGGCGGTACGGCGTCCGGCCGGCGAGGCCGCACCGGGCACCGGCTCCGGGCGGCGAGGCCGACGAGCTGCGAGGATGGCGGGCTGCCCGGACGCCGGGGCGTGTCCGGCCGGCGGCCGGGAGCGGCGGGGGGCGTGGGGTGGCCGGGGGCGTGGGGTGGCCGGGGGTGTTCACGCGGCCGTGTCCTCCTTGGCGTCGACGTCAACGTGCACGACGCCGTCCTCCACGGTGACGTCGGCCGTGTCCTCCTTGGCGTCGACGTCAACGTGCACGACGCCGTCCTCCACGGTGACGCGATGGGTGCGCACCGGGCGACGGGCCGGCAGGCAGGTCGGTTCGCCGGTACGCAGGTCGAAGGAGGCCGCGTGCAGCGGGCATTCGACCAGGCAGCCCTCCAGCCAGCCCTCTGAGAGGGACGCGTCCTGGTGGGTGCAGGTGTCGTCGATGGCGTAGAGCTCACCCCCCTCGGTGCGGAAGACGGCGATCGGCGGCGTGCTCGCGACGCGGACGGACTCACCCTCGGGGAGGTCTTCGAGGCGGCAGACGGGAATCACGGGCCCCCCTCTCGGTCCGGGACGCTCGGTCCGGGACCTGCTCGATGCAGGCGTCAGGATGCTGCCGGAAATCCGGACCCACGTCGGTCCGGCCCGGTGAAGCGGCAAGGGAGTGGCGGACCGGTCATCGGTCCGGGTGGTCCGGCACCCTTCCGGGTCCAGGACACTTCGGTAACATGATGTTCCGCATGGCGCACGATCGAGCGCTATGCGCAACAGAATCCGGGCGGGACGACCGTCGCGTCAAGGGCTTCCCGCAGATGCGGCCCGAACCGGGCCGGCAGGTGGTGAGAGTTCAGCCATGACCCGCACGCAGAAGCAGTCCGGCCGCGGCGAGAAGACCACGAGCGGTCCAGGAGCCCCGGAGAGGACGAACGGCCGGGGGACGGCCAGCGCGGTGCAGTCGGTGGACCGCGCCGTGAGCGTGCTGGAGATCCTCGCCCGGCACGGCGAGGCGGGCGTCACCGAGATCGCCGAGGAGCTGGACGTGCACAAGTCCACGGCGTTCCGCCTGCTCGGCGTCCTGGAGAACCGTGGCCTGGTGGCGCAGGCCAAGGACCGCGGCAAGTACTACCTGGGGGCCGGCGTACTGCGCCTGGCCGGGGCGGCGGCCGTGCGTCTGGACATCTCGCAGGAGGGCGTCCCGGTGTGCCGGGAGGCCGCCGACGAACTGGGTGAGACGGTCAACATCGCCGTGCTCGACGACGACGCGGCGGTCAACATCATGCAGGCCCGCGGCACGGCGTCCGTGACCGCGCAGAACTGGCTCGGCAGACGCACCCCGCTGCACGCCACCTCCAGCGGCAAGGTGCTCCTCGCGCACATGCCGCCGACCCTGCGCGAGGGCCTGCTGGCCCGGCCGCTGCCGCGGTTCACCGACCGTACGGTCACCGGCGCCGGGATGCTGCGCGCCGAACTGGAGGCCGTGGTGCAGCAGGGATACGGCGTCACGATCGAGGAGCTGGAGCTGGGCCTCGCGGCCGTCGCGGCGCCCGTGCGCTCGCACGACGGCAAGGTCATCGCGGCGATCAGCGTCTCGGGGCCGGTGTACCGGCTCAACGCCGACCGGCTGCCCGAGGTGGCCAAGCGGACGGTCGCGGCGGCCGCCGAGCTGTCCCGGCGCATGGGCTACGGCTTCTGAGACCACGCCGCTGCCGGCCGACGGTGGCGCGGCGCGGGGAGATGCCACCGCGCGGCCGACGAGGGTGGCGCGGCGCGCAGGAGGCCACCGCGCGGCCGACGACGGTGGCACGGCTCGGGGAGTGGCCACCACACGGCCGACACACGGCGGCACGGTGCGGGGGCGGGGCTTCCCCGGCCCCGCGGTGCCGTGTGTCCGAGAGCTTTCGCCGCGTGGCTGCCGTTTGCCGAGGGTTGACGCGCGCCCCTTGACGGCCACCTGACGCCGTTCTCAAGATGTTCCCCACCACGCAACCCATCGTGCAATGCGCAACAGCAGAGGAGCTTGTCGTGCCACACGAGGTCCGTGCCGTAGTCGCCGTGAGGAAGGGCGGGCCCGTGGAGGTGCGGACCGTCGTCGTACCCGATCCGGGCCCCGGTGAGGTGCTCGTCGACGTGCAGGCCTGCGGGGTGTGCCACACGGATCTCCACTACCGGGACGGGGCGGTCACCGACGACTTCCCGTTCCTGCTGGGCCACGAGGCGGCCGGCACGATCGCGGCGGTCGGCCCGGGGGTCACCGGCCTGGACCCCGGCGACTACGTCGTCCTGGCCTGGCGGGCACCGTGCGGCGACTGCCGTTCCTGCCGGCGCGGCCGGCCCTGGTACTGCTTCGACTCCCGCAACGCCGCACAGCCCATGACGCTGGCGGACGGCGCCCCGCTCACCAGCGCCCTCGGCATCGGTGCCTTCGCCGAGAAGACGCTGGTCGCGGCGGGCCAGGCGGTGAAGGTCGACCCGGCCGCGCGGCCCGAGGCGGCCGGTCTCATCGGCTGCGGGGTGATGGCGGGTTACGGCGCGGCGGTCAACACCGGCAAGGTCGGCCGCGGTGACTCGGTGGCCGTCATCGGCTGCGGAGGTGTCGGCAACGCGGCCATCGCGGGTGCCTGCCTGAACGGCGCCATGAAGGTGATCGCCGTCGACATCGACGACAGGAAGCTGGACCAGGCGGAGAAGTTCGGCGCCACGCACACCGTCAACTCCCGGGGCACCGACCCGGTCGAGGCCGTCCGCGAGCTGACCGGCGGGCACGGCGTGGACATCGCGATCGACGCGGTGGGCCGTCCCGAGACGTTCCTGCAGGCCTTCTCCATGCGCGACCACGCGGGCGTGCTGGTCCTGGTGGGTGTTCCCGGGCCCGGGACGAAGGTCGAACTCCCGCTCGTCGACGTCTTCTCGCGCGGCGGCGCCGTCAAGTCCTCCTGGTACGGCGACTGCCTGCCGAGCCGGGACTTCCCGTTCCTGATCGACCAGTACCTCTACGGCCTGCTCGACCTCAACGCGTTCGTGTCCGAGACGATCACGCTCGACCGGGTGGAGGAGGCGTTCGGCAGGATGCGCCGCGGCGAGGTGCTGCGCTCGGTGGTGGTCCTGTGAGCGCGCACCGCAGCGCACGCGCGGAAGGACGCGTGGCAGAACGTGCAGGAGTCCGCGTGGACGAACGCCCGGAAGAGCGCCCAGGAGAGCGCGCGGAAGCACACACGGACACGCACGCGGAAGCCCACGCCGAAGCGCACGCGGAGGAACGCCCAGAAGTGCGCGGGGACGGGTGCCCGGCAGTCCGCGTGGAGGGCCACCGCCCAGAAGGCCGCGCCGAAGCGCACGCAGGAGCCGCACGGGCAGCCGCTTCCCGCGTGCCGTGGGCCACGGCGCCGGCTTCACCGGGAACCCCCCGGTCCGCCGGCGCCGCCCCGTCCCCGGCCATCCGGCGCCCCTCCCCCGCCGCCTGAGCGGCTCCGTTCCGCACCTGCCGTCCCCGCCAACACGAGGAGGGGCATGTCCAGCACATCCGAAGACCGCTCCCGCCCGCCCGCGCACCCGCCGCACGGTCCCCGCGTCGTCGTCATCGGCGCCGGAATCGTGGGCTGCTCCCTCGCCGACGAGCTGACCGCCCGCGGCTGGACGGACGTCACCGTCCTCGAACAGGGCCCCCTGCCCACCCCGGGCGGCTCCACCTCGCACGCGCCCGGACTCGTCTTCCAGACCAGTCCGTCCAAGACCCTGGCGGAGTTCGCCCGGTACACCGTCGAGAAGTTCCGCTCCCTCCAGGTCGACGGCGTCCGCTGCTTCCAGCAGGTCGGCGGCCTGGAACTCGCGACCACCCCCGAACGGCTGGCCGATCTGCACCGCAGGGCCGGCTGGGCGGCCTCCTGGGGTATCCGCGGCGAGGTCGTGGGCACGGCCCGCTGCAAGGAACTGTGGCCGCTGCTGGACGAGTCGGTCGTCCTCGGCGGCTTCCACACCCCCGACGACGGCCTCGCCCGGGCCGTCCTCGCGGCCCGCGCCCAACTGGACCGCGCCACCGCACGCGGCGCCCGCTTCCTGGACCGGCACACGGTCACCGGCATCGAGCGGCAGGACGGCCGGGTCACCGCGGTCGTCACCGACCGTGGCACCTTCCCGGCCGACCACGTGGTGTCCGCGGCCGGTTTCTGGGGGCCCGTCATCGGCCGCATGGCCGGGGTCGACGTACCGCTGCAGCCCCTCGCCCACCAGTACGCGAGGACGCGGCCACTGCCGGAGCTGAGCGGCGCCACCGCCGAGGCGTCGCGGCCCGTCCTCCGCTTCCAGGACCGCGACCTGTACTTCCGCGAGCACACCGACCGCATCGGGATCGGTTCGTACGCGCACCGGCCGCTGCCCGTCGACCCGTTCACGGTCCCGGCGTACGACGAGGCCCGCGCCCGGGGCATGGAGATGCCGTCCTCCCGCCCCTTCACCGCCGAGGACTGGGAGCCGAGCTGGGAGGACTGCCGCCGGCTGCTGCCGGCCCTGCGCGGGACGCAGATCGAGACCGGGTTCAACGGCGTCTTCTCCTTCACGCCGGACGGGATGCCGGTGCTCGGCGAGGCGCGGCGGCTGCGGGGTTTCTGGCTCGCCGAGGCGGTCTGGGTCACGCATTCGGCCGGGGTGGCGAAGGCGGTGGCCGAGTGGATGGTCGACGGACGGCCGTCCGTCGACGTGCACGAGTGCGACCTCACGCGGTTCGAGGAGGCGCAGCGTTCACCGTCGTACGTCCGTGAACGCGGCTCACAGCAGTTCACCGAGGTGTACGACGTCCTCCATCCCCTCCAGCCGCCGGAGCGGCCGCGTCCGCTGCGCGTCAGCCCCTTCCACGCCCGCCAGGAGCAGCTCGGCGCCTTCTTCCTGGAGGGCGGCGGCTGGGAGCGGCCGCACTGGTACGAGGCGAACGCCCCGCTCATCGAGGCCCTCGGGGACCTGCCCGGGCGTGACACCTGGTCGGCCCGCTACTGGTCGCCCGTCGCCGCCGCGGAGGCGAGGGCCACCCGCGAGAGGGTGGCCCTGTACGACATGACCCCGCTGCGCCGACTGGAGGTCACCGGCCCCGGGGCCCTCGCCTTCCTCGACCGCATGACCAGCAACAACCTGCGCAGGAAACCCGGCGCGGTCACCTACACCCTGCTCCTGGACGAGAGCGGAGGGATTCGTTCCGATCTCACGGTCGCCCGCCTCGCGCCCGACCGGTTCCAGATCGGCGCCAACTCCCCCGCCGACCTGGACCTGCTCCTGCGCCACGCCCCCGCGGGGGTGCAGATCCGTGACATCACCTCCGGCACCTGCTGCATCGGCGTCTGGGGCCCTCTCGCCCGCGCCCTCGTCCAGCCCCTGACCGGCGACGACTTCTCCCACGAGGGGTTCGGCTACTTCCGGGCGAAGCAGACGTACATCGGGCATGTGCCGGTGACGGCGATGCGGCTGAGCTACGTCGGCGAGCTGGGCTGGGAGCTGTACACCACCGCCGACATGGGCCTCAGGCTCTGGGACACGCTGTGGGAGGCCGGGCAGCGGCTCGGCGTGGTCGCCGCGGGCCGCTCCGCCTTCAATTCCCTGCGGCTGGAGAAGGGCTACCGCGCCTGGGGCACCGACATGACCGCGGAGCACACGCCTTTCGAGGCCGGGCTCGGCTTCGCGGTCCGGATGGACAAGGAGGACTTCGTCGGCCAGGCCGCGCTGCGGCGGGCCGGGGAGCCCACCCGCCGGCTCACCCCGCTGCTGCTCGACGACCCGGCCGCCGTGGTCCTCGGCAAGGAGCCCGTCCACGCCCCTTCCCCGGGCGGCGCCGCCCGGGACGGTGGCCCGGCCGGCTACGTCACCAGCGCGTCGTACGGCTACACGCTGGGCCGTTGCGTCGCCTACGCCTGGCTTCCGGCCGGCCTTCCCACCGGTACCGGCGTGTACGTCGAGTACTTCGGCGAGAAGGTCCCGGCCACGGTCGCCGACGAACCCCTGTTCGACCCCGGCATGACCCGCATCCGCCGCTAGGAGGCGCCCGTGTCACCGTCCTACGACGTCATCGTGATCGGCCTCGGCGGCATGGGCAGTGCCGCCGCCCACCACCTGTCCGCGCGCGGCGCCCGCGTCCTCGGCCTGGAGAAGTTCGGCCCGGTCCACAGCCGCGGCTCCAGCCACGGCGGCTCGCGCATCACCCGCCAGTCGTACTTCGAGGATCCCGCCTACGTGCCGCTGCTGCTGCGCGCCTACGAGCTGTACGCGGACCTGGAGCGGGCCACCGGCCGGGACATCGCCGTCCTCTGCGGTGGTGTGATGGTCGGCCCGCCCGGCTCCCGGACCGTCGCCGGCGCCCTGCGCTCGGCGAGGCAGTGGGACCTGCCGCACGAGATGCTGGACGCCAGGGAGATCCGCCGCCGCTTCCCCACGCTCGCACCGCACGACGACGAGGTCGCCCTGTACGAGGCGAAGGCGGGGCTGGTCCGTCCCGAGAACATGGTCGCCGCACACCTCCAGCTGGCCACCCGGCAGGGCGCGGACCTGCACTTCGAGGAACCGATGGTGCGCTGGGAGCCGTACCGCGACGGGGTGCGCGTGCACACGGCCGAGAACAGCTACACCGCCGCCCGGCTGGTGGTGTGCCCGGGGGCGTGGGCACCGCGTCTGCTCGCCGGCCTCGGGGTGCCGTTCACCATCGAACGGCAGGTCATGTACTGGTTCCGGCCGCGGGGCGGCACCGAGCGGTTCCGGCCCGCGCACCACCCGGTCTACATCTGGGAGGACGCGGCGGGCATCCAGGTCTACGGCTTCCCGGCCATCGACGGCCCGGCGGCGGGCGCGAAGGTCGCCTTCTTCCGGAAGGGGCGGGTGACGACTCCGGAGACCATCGACCGGACGGTTCACGAGGACGAGATCCAGGCCATGGCGGAGCATATGTCCCGCTGCGTCCCCGATCTGCCCGGCTCCTTCGTCAAGGCCGCCACCTGCATGTACTCCAACACCCCGGACGAGCACTTCGTCATCGCCCGGCATCCCGCGCACCCGGAGTCGGTGACCGTGGCCTGCGGTTTCTCCGGGCACGGGTTCAAGTTCGTGCCGGTCGTCGGCGAGATCCTGGCCGACCTCGCGCTGACCGGTGCCACCGCGCACCCGATCGGTCTGTTCGATCCCGCCCGCCTCGCCGCCGCGCCCGCCTGAGGAGCCCGCCCGTGACGACGACCCCGACCTCCCCGAGCCCCGCCTCCCCGAGTCTCATCGCGACGCTTCCCGGCCGCTACTACACCGACCCGGAGGTCTTCCGGCAGGAGCAGGAGAAGCTCTTCGAGTCCCTGTGGTGCTGTGCGGTGCGCAGCGCCGACCTGGGCGCCCCGGGCGCCTTCCGCACGGTCCGGGTGGGCCGTGAGAGCGTCGTCGTCACCCGGACCCGCACCGGCGAGCTGCGCGCCTTCCTCAACGTGTGCCGGCACCGGGGGGCCCGGCTGTGCACCGAGGAGGCCGGCGAGGTGCGGCGCGGTCTGCAGTGCCCGTACCACGCATGGACGTACGACCTAGACGGCAGGTTGATCGCCGCACCCAACTTGATCAAGATGCCGGACATCGATCGGACCGAGTACGGGTTGATCAAGGTGGCCCTGCGCGAATGGCTGGGCTATGCCTGGGTGTGCCTGGCGGACGAACCGCCCTCCTTCGAGGACACGGTGATGCACGCGGCCGTGGAACGGCTCGGTGACGCCGCCGCCGTCGAGCGCTACGGCACCGAACGGCTGGACCTCGGCCGACGCGTCACCTACGACGTGCGGGCCAACTGGAAGCTGATCGTCGAGAACTTCATGGAGTGCTACCACTGCGCGACGATCCATCCCGAACTCACCGAGGTGCTCCCGGAGTTCGCCGACGGCTACGCGGCCCAGTACTACGTCGGCCACGGCGCGGAGTTCGGCCCGGGTGTCGAGGGCTTCACGGTGGACGGCGGCGCGGGGTTCGCCAGACTGCCCGAGGTGAGCGCCGACCAGGACCGCCGCTACTACGCGATCACGGTCAAGCCTGCCGTGTTCGTCAACCTCGTCCCCGACCACGTCATCCTGCACCGCGTGTTCCCGCTGGCCGTGGACCGCACGCTGGTGGAGTGCGACTGGCTGTACGCGCCGGAGGTGGTGGCCTCGGGCGCGGACGTGTCCCGGTCCGTAGAGCTGTTCCACCGCGTCAACGTGCAGGACTTCGAGGCGTGCGAGCGCACCCAGCCGGCGATGTCCTCGCGCGCGTACCGCCGGGGCGGGGTGCTGGTCCCGAGCGAGCACCACATCGGCGTCTTCCACGACTGGCTGCTGACCGCGCTGGGCGGCACCCGTGCCTGATCTCCACATCGACGGCACCCGGCGCGGCGCCCTGGACGGACGCACCCGGGAGATCCGCTGTCCGGCCGACGGCTCCCTGGTCGCGGTCGTGGACGAGGCGGGCGGGAAGGACACCGCGGACGCCGTGTGGACCGGTGACGAGGCCAGGGCGGCGCGGGTCGCGGGCCGGCTGCGGCCCGGCACCGTCCGGGTCGACGACCACCACCCCTACGTGCCGCAGGCCGGGTGGGGCGGGTACGAGCAGTCCGGGTTCGGACGTGAACCCGGACCGGCGGGGCTCGGCGAGTACCGCGAGACGAAACAGATCTGGCGCGACACGGCGCCGGCACGGCAGGGCTGGTTCGACTGACAGCCAGAGGAGTCCGCTGATGACGACCACCGGGCAATCGCCGGAACCGCACCACGACGACACCGAACTCGCCGAGTTCGGCTACCGGCCCGAACTCAAGCGCACCCTGGGCAACTTCCACACCTTCGCCGCGGGGATCAGCTACATCTCCATCCTCACCGGTACCTTCCAGCTGTTCTACTTCGGCTATGGCAGCGGCGGTCCGGCCTACTGGTGGTCGTGGCCGATGGTGTTCGCCGGCCAGTTCACGGTGGCCCTGTGCTTCGCCGAACTGGCCGCCCGCCACCCGGTGGCCGGCTCCGTCTACAACTGGTCCAAGAAGATCGGCAACGCTCATCTCGGCTGGCTCGCCGGGTGGATGATGCTGATCGCGTCCATCGTGTCCATCGCGGCGGTCGCACTGGCCTACCAGCTGACGCTGCCGCAGATCTCGTCCGCGTTCCAGTTCGTGGGGGACGGCACGGGCAAGTACGACGTGGCCACCAACGCCGTCGTGCTGGCGGCGGTGTTGATCCTGTTCACCACGCTGGTCAACGCGTTCGGTGTCAGGCTGATGGCCACGATCAACACGGCGGGCGTGTTCATCGAGCTGATCGCGACCGTCGTACTGATCACTCTCTTCGCCGTCCACATCACCCGTGGCCCGCATGTCGTCATGCAGACGAACCACACGGGGTCGGGATACTCCACCGGCTATCTGGGCGCCTTCCTGGTGGCCTCACTGGCGTCCGCGTACGTCATGTACGGCTTCGACACCGCCGCCTCGCTCGGCGAGGAGTCCCTGGACCCGTCCCGCAACGCCCCGCGCGCGATCATCCGGGCGATCGTCGCCTCATTCGTCCTGGGCGGCCTGGTGCTCCTGCTGGCACTGATGAGCGTCTCCAGCCTCAAGGGCGAGAAGCTGTCCACGGACGGCCTGCAGTACGTCGTGCTCGACGTGCTCGGTCCGACGGCCGGCAAGGCGATGCTGTGGTGCGTGCTGATCGCCGTCACGGTCTGCGCGCTGGCGGTGCACACCGCCGCGATCCGGCTGGCGTTCGCGATGGCCCGGGACAACAACCTGCCCGCCTCCTCACTGCTGGCCCGGGTAAGCCCCCGTTTCCGGACCCCGGTGCTGCCGGCCGTGATCATCGGTGTGCTGGCGCTGGCCATCCTCGTGGTCAACATCCGCCAGCCGCAGATCATCACGGTCGTCACCAGCATCGGCATCGTCATGATCTACCTCGCCTATCTGGGCGTCACCGCGCCGATGCTGGTGGCCCGCCTGCGCGGGAGGTGGCAGCCCGCGGGCCAGGGCAGGTTCTCGCTGGGGCGCTGGGGACTGCTCGTCAACATCGTCGCGGTGGTGTGGGGCGCGGCCATGACCGTCAACCTGATCTGGCCGCGCGCGTCGGTCTACAACGCGTCCGCGCCGTACCACTGGTATCTGCGCTGGGGGGCGGTCCTGTTCGTCGCGGTCATCGCGGGCGGCGGGTTCACCTACTACTGGCTCGTCCAGCGGCACCGCACCGGCGTGCTCGCCGAGCACCGTCTGGAATCCACGTCCACCGCGCAGGAGGTCGTATGAAGGCCGACGAGTTCGACTACGTCGTGGTCGGTGGCGGCACCGCGGGCAGTGTCGTGGCCGCACGGCTCTCCGAGGACCCTTCGGTCACGGTGTGCGTGCTGGAGGCCGGTCCGAGCGACGTCGGCGACGACGACGTCCTCCGGCTGGAGCGCTGGATGGGACTGCTGGAGTCCGGCTACGACTGGGACTACCCGGTGGAACCGCAGGCCGGCGGCAACGGCTTCCTGCGGCACGCGCGCGCGAAGGTGCTGGGCGGCTGTTCGTCGCACAACTCGTGCATCGCCTTCTGGGCGCCCGCGGAGGACCTGGACGACTGGGCGGCAGGCGGGTGCGCGGGCTGGAGCGCCGCCGACCTGTTCCCGCTCTACCGGCGGCTGGAGAACAACGACGCTCCCGGTGACCACCACGGCCGCACCGGCCCGGTACGGCTGCGCACGCTGAAGGGCGGCGACCCGTGCGGCGCCGCCCTGCTGGAGGCGTGCGCCCAGGCCGGCATACCGACGGTCCCGTTCAACACCGGCAGGACGGTGGTGCGCGGGGCCAACTGGTTCCAGATCAACTCCGACGAGAACAACATCCGCCAGTCCTCCTCCGTGGCCTATCTGCACCCGGTGCTGGGCAAACGGGCCAACCTCGACGTCCGGACCGGGGTACGGGCCAGGAGGCTGGTGCTGGAGGGCCGGCGGTGCGTCGGCGCCGAGTTCCTGGACCCCGGCCTGGTGCACACGCGCACGGTACGGGCCCGGCGGGAGGTGATCGTCTCGTGCGGGGCGATCGACTCGCCGAAGCTGCTGATGCTGTCCGGTATCGGCCCGGCCGGGCACCTGCGCGAGACCGGCGTCGAGGTGGTGGTCGACTCCCCCGGCGTCGGCGAGAACCTCCAGGACCACCCGGAGGGCGTGATCATGTGGGAGGCCCGGCAGCCCATGCCCACCACGTCGAGCCAGTGGTGGGAGGCGGGAGTCTTCTACGACACCGAACCCGGCCTGGACCGGCCCGACCTGATGTTCCACTACGGGTCCGTGCCGTTCGACATGAACACCGCGCGCTGGGGCTACCCGACCTCGGAGAACGCCTTCTGCCTCACTCCCAACGTGACGAAGGCGCGGTCGCGCGGCACGGTACGGCTGCGGACGCGGGACTACCGGGACAAGCCCCGGGTGGACCCGCGGTACTTCACGCACGAGCACGACGTGCGGGTGATGACGTACGGGCTGAGGCTCGCGCGGCGGATCGCCGCGCAACCCGCGCTGAGCGGCTGGACGGGCGCCGAGCTGGCACCAGGGCCGGACGTCGGGACGGACGACGAACTGCTGGACTACATCCGCAGAACGCACAACACCGTCTACCACCCGTCCTGCACGGTGAAGATGGGAGCCGACAGCGACCGTTCGGCCCCGCTCGACGCGCGCCTGCGGGTCAAGGGGATCGAGGGGCTGCGGGTCGCCGACGGTTCGGTGATGCCGGACCTGATCGCCGTCAATCCGTGCATCACGACGATGATGATCGGCGAGAAGTGCGCGGATCTGCTGAAGGCCGACGCCCGCTAGCCCGGCGCCCCAGGTCGTGGGGCGGCCGCGGACCGGCCGTGGCCGGTCCGCGGCTCCCCGCGGCCCTCACGAGGTGCTGGGCACCGGCTTCCTGAACATGCGGGTCGCCGTGATCTCGCTGCGCACCGTCTCTCCGTCCCGGGGCTGCTGGGGCAGACCGGGCCGCAGGTGCTCCTCCACGCTGATGTACTTCAGGCCCGCCCTGAGGTCGGCGTCGTTGCGCAGCCGGATGACCAGCGGGAACTCGGCGAGCGCCGTGGTGTCGAACAGGCCCGTGGTGTAGAGCAGCTGGACGCCGAGCGCGTCGGACACGGCCCGCTGGAGCTCCAGCAGATAGGTGGCGTTGGCACGGCCGATCGGGTTGTCGAGGAACAGCGTGCCGGCGTGCCGGTGCCTGTCCCGGCCCCGGTCGTTCGACCGCAGGGCGGCCATCGTGCAGTACAGGGCGATGGCGGCGGTGAGCAGCTGGCCGCCCGAGAACACGTCTCCCATCTGGCCGACGGGGACGCGCTCGGCGCGCAGGACGGCGTCGGGCTTGAGGATCTCGACGGCCACGCCCTTGGGCTGGAGTGCCGCCGCGACGCCGCGCAGCAACAGGGACATGCCGTCGCGGCGCAGGTCGGAGTTCTTCCTGACGGCCGCGCGCGTGGCCTCGTCGATGACCTCGCCGAGCCGTTCGGTGAGCGTGGCCTGGTCGGGTTCCTCGAAGCGGATGCGCAGGAACTCCTGCCCGGACCACTCGCCGAGTCCCTCCGGCAGCCGGGACAGCCGCTGAGCGGACCGCAGGGTGGCCAGGGAGGTCTCCACCAGGCCGCGGAGCCGGTCCACGATGGAGTCCCGGTTGCGCTCCAGCTGGACCAGCTCGTCCGTCAGGACGCGCAGCCGGGGCGCGAAGGCGTCCGCCCACTTCTGGGCGTGCTCGGGCAGCGCGGAGGCGGGCAGTTCGCGGATCTGCTGCCGGGCGGGGGTGCGGACCTGCTCGTAGCGCGTGGAGTTGGCGTGCCGGACGAGGACGTCGCTCGCCTCGCGCACGGCGCCCTCCGCCGCGGACAGGTCGGCGGCGCAGCCGCGCAGCGAGCGGCGGGCCTCGGCGGCGGAGTGCCGGGCCTCCTCCAGGCTGCCCGGGTACGGCTCCGGCTCCTCCTGCTCCTCCTCGGTGACGTGCTCGCGCAGCAGGTCGCGGAGCATCGCGGCGATCTCGTCGAAACCGCCGGCCGCGTCCTCGGCGGCCCGGTGGGCGTCCAGCAGTTCCGCGTGCGCCTCGCGGGCTCCGGCGAGCGCCTCGGTGCGGGAGGCGAGTTCGGCCGTGGCGGTGCGCAGCAGCACCTGGGCGTGTCCGGCGTCGCGCGGCACGAGTTCTTCGGGCAGCCCGGTGTGCTCCTCGCCGTCCTCGGGCGCGTGCCGTTCCGCCTCGCCGCGCAGCCGGCCGAGCTGTTCGCTGGCGGTCGACACACGGGTCTCCAGGAGCTGCACCAGCTCCTCCGCGCGCGCGGCGGCGGCCTGCCGGGAGGGCCCGTCGGAGCCGTCGGGGGACTGGAGCAACTGCTCCGCGCGGGTGCGGACCTTGTTGCTGAGCCGGTCGAGTTCGGCGCGGGCCGCGCTCTCGTCGCTCTCCGCGCGGGCCTGCTCCGCGCGCAGGTCGGCGCCGACACCGACCTTCTCGTACACCTGGGAGGCGGCCCGGTACGCCTCGCGCAGCGCGGGCAGGGACGCCTCGGGGGCATCGGTGTCCAGGGCGGGTACGTCGTCGGGGGCGCCGGCGATCTCGGCGCGTTCGGCGCGCAGGGCGCGCGCGGTACGGCGGGTGTCGTCGGCGGCCCGCTGGGCGGCGCGGCGGTCCTCGTCGGCGGCGCGGGCGCGCTCCAGGCAGGACTGGGCGCGCGCCTCGGACTCGGCGGCCTCGTCGGCGAGTTCGCGCAGCTTCACCTGCCAGCCGGCGCGCTCGCG
>NZ_WWJT01000095.1 GCF_009865385.1 Streptomyces sp. SID486
GTGCGCCACGCGGCCGGACAGCAGGTCGGGCGTGCGTCACGCGGTCGAACGGTGTCCCGGCCGTGCGTCACGCGGCCGGGTGGCGTCCCGGCGGTGCGCCACGCGGCCGGACAGCAGGTCGGGCGTGCGCCACGCGGTCGAACGGTGTCCCGGCCGTGCGCCACGCGGCCGGGTGGCGACCCGGCGGTCACGCCCGCGCCGGGGGGACGGCAGCCGCCGCTCAGCCGAGCGGGGCCGGTCCGGCGGGTGCCCGCAGCGGGAAGCCGACCAGCATCGTCGGTGCCCCCGCCACCCGGGTGAGGAAGACCGTGGCCGCGTTCGGGCCCTGCGGCTTGACCTTGCGGCGCAGTTCCTCCGGCTCGACCGCCGAGCCGCGCTTCTTCACGGTCAGCGTGCCGACCCCGCGCTCCCGCAGCAGGGCCTTCAGCTTCTTGACGTTGAACGGGAGCCGGTCGGTGATCTCGTAGCCGGTGGCGTACGGGGTGGGCCGCGGCTCGTCGGCGGTGATGTACGCGATGGTCGCGTCGACCAGGCCGCCGCCGATCTCCTCGGCCACCTCCGCGACCAGGTGCGCGCGGATCACGGCGCCGTCGGGTTCGTACAAGTACCGCCCCACCGGCCGTACTCCGGGATCGGGCAGCCCGCGCCCGAGCAGCGTGCGCGGGCCCGGCAGCAGCGTGGCCCGCACGGCGCCCGGCGCGTCGGTGCCGAACCACAGCACCGCCTCCTTCACGTCCCCGCCGTCGGAGATCCACTCGGCCTCGGCCTCGGCCGGGACCACCTCGTGGGGGATGCCCGGGGCGATCTTCAGGGCGGCCCGGGGAGCCGTGCGGGCGGTGTCGATCGCCCAGGACAGCGGCGGCGAGTACGCCTCCGGGTCGAACACCCGCCCGCGGCCGCCCCGCCGGGCCGGGTCCACGAACACCGCGTCGAACCCGGCGGTGTCCACCTCCGTGACATCGGCCTCCCGCACCTCGATCAGCCCGGCCAGGCCCAGTGCCTCGGCGTTCGCGCGGGCCGCCGCCGCGGTGAGCGGGTCCCGGTCCACGGCCAGCACCCGGATCCCCGCCCGCGCCAGTGCGACGGCGTCCCCGCCGATCCCGCAGCACAGGTCGGCGACGGCGGTCACGCCCAGCTCCCGCAGCCGCCGGGCCCGGTACGCCGCCACGCTGCTCCGCGTGGACTGCTCGACCCCGTTCGGGGTGAAGAACATCCGCGCGGCGTCCTCGGCCCCGAACTTCGCCACGGCCCGCTGCCGCAGCCGGGCCTGGCCGAGCGCGGCCGAGACCAGCTCGGCCGGGTGGTCGCGGCGCAGACGCGTGGCCACGGCCAGCTCCTGTGCGGGCTCGGTGGCACGCACCTCGTCGAGGAGGGCGCGGCCTTCGGGGGTGAGGAGCAGTGCGAGGTCGTTCACCGGGTCATTGTGGGCCAGTCGGTGGATGGTGCGCCTCCGGCGGCGGTGTCGGACCGGTTCGCGGGCCGTGGCCTGGGAGGATCCGAGGCCATGCGAGCAGTAGTACAAAATGACAAAATTTGGACGCGCTTCCGGCGGCTGGCCCTGGGCGGCGGAGCCGCCGCGCTCGCCACCGCCGCCCTGCTGTCCGGCTGTGCCGGCCCCGACTCCGCGCGCAGCGCACCCGCCGGACGGAAACCCGTGCAGGCCCTGGGGCCCGAGGCCCGCCAGGCCGCCGAACACGCCCGGCTGGTCGCCGCCGCCCGGCGCTGGGGACTCGACCAGGCTCCGCTGACGCCTCCGCCGCCGCCCGCGCGCAAGCCGAGGATCACGGCCCGCGACGGGTTCGAGGTGGACCACCAGGAGGACTGGGGGCTGCCCCCGGTCTTCACCACCGTGCCCACCGACCGCAAGGTCGTGTTCCTGACGATCGACGACGGCGCCGAGAAGGACCCGCGGTTCCTCGCCATGATGCGGGACCTGAACGTCCCCTACACCGCCTTCCTCAGCAACTACCTGGTGAAGGACGACTACGCGTACTTCCGCAGGATGCGCGACTACGGCAACACGCTCGACAACCACACGCTGCACCACCCCTATCTGCCGGGTCTGTCCTACGAGGAGCAGCGGGACGAGATCTGCGGCATGCAGGACATCATGAAGAAGCAGTTCGGCAGGGCGCCCACGGTCATGCGCCCGCCCTACGGCAACTACAACCAGGACACCCTGGTGGCCGCGAAGTCCTGCGGCATCAAGTACGCGCCGATCTGGAACGAGGAGGTCTTCGTCGACCACTGGGAGTACCGCGAGGACGACCAGCGGCTGCGCCGCGGCGACATCGTCCTCACCCACTTCCGCGGCCGGGACGACTGGAACGGCACCATGGTCGACGACATGCGCCGCTTCCTGAACAAGGTCACGCGCGAGGGCTACGCCGTGGCCCGCCTGGAGGACTACCTGTGAGGCGCCTGCGGGGTCCGGCGGCGGTCCTCGCCTCGGCCCTGCTCCTCACGGGCTGCGCCCAGTCCGTCGACCCCATCGAGCGCCTCGGCAAGAAGGCCGCCGAAGGGGTGCGCCCGCACCACACCGCCGCCGACCGCGGCTACCTGCGCTGGGGCCTGGCCCGCCCGCTCGCCCGCTTTCCGGTGCACCCGGCCCGGCCACCCGCCGCGTCCCCGGGAGGGCACACCCTGCCCACGGTGGCCGACCACGTCCCCACCCGCGACCCGGTCGTCTTCCTCACCTACGACGACGGCGCCGAGCGGGACCCCCGCTTCGTCGACATGGTCCGCGAACTGAGGCTGCCCGTCACGCTGTTCCTCACCGACAGTGTCGCCGCCCCCGGCTACGGCCACTTCGCCCGCCTGCGCGCCCTCGGCGCCGGCATCGAGAACCACACCGTCGACCACCGCGCCCCGGCCGGACTGCCCTACGCCGAGCAGCGCGCCGAGATCTGCGGGCAGCAGGACCGCCTGCGCGCCCGCCTCGGCGTCCGCCCCCGCCTCTTCCGGCCGCCTTACGGTTCCTGGGACGCCACCACCCTGCGCGCCGCCGCCGGCTGCGGCATCTCCACGCTCGTCCTGTGGCGCGCCGCCCTCACCCCGGCCGGCCTCGCCTGCACGCACGGCCCCCGCCACCTGCGCCCCGGCGACATCGTCCTGGTGGGCCCCGACGAGTCGGGGGACCTCCCCCTGCGTGAACGCACGGTGCGCGTGCTGAGGGAGGCGCAGGAGCGGGGGCTCACGGTGGGCCGGCTGGAGGACTACCTGAGCTGAACGCCGCGGCTCCCGGCGGTACCGCCGGGAGAGCCGGAACCTGGACTTCGTACGGGACTTCCGGTGGGCGGGCGGCGGTGCTCCCGGCGGGGCCGGCGACGGGACTTCCGGCCGCTGACCGGCGTGTTCGGCCGGCGGAGCCGTGGGGAAACCGGCCCCGCCGCGGCACCCGCGCGCGCCGTCCGCGGCCGACGCGCCGCACGGCAATTGGCACTCCGCTTGACCGAGTGCTAACCCCGGTCATAGTCTCGGCTCTGGCACTCCGCAGGTGAGAGTGCCAACAACAGCGACGGGCAGATCCGGCACCCGCGACGACGGATCGACCTGGTCGCCACCTCAGACAGTTAACCCCGTGAGATCTCCGAAGGGGGAGGTCGGATCGTGACGACCGCCAGCTCCAAGGTTGCCATCAAGCCGCTCGAGGACCGCATCGTGGTCCAGCCGCTCGACGCCGAGCAGACCACGGCCTCTGGCCTGGTCATCCCGGACACCGCGAAGGAGAAGCCCCAGGAGGGCGCCGTCCTCGCCGTGGGCCCGGGTCGCTTCGAGAACGGCGAGCGCCTGCCGCTCGACGTCAAGGTCGGCGACGTCGTTCTGTACAGCAAGTACGGCGGCACCGAGGTGAAGTACAACGGCGACGAGTACCTCGTCCTCTCGGCTCGCGACGTGCTCGCGATCATCGAGAAGTAATCACCTCAAGCAACTCTCTGCTTGAGCAGCGCCCCTGGCCCCCGCATCCGATAAGAAGCCGGGCGCCCGGGGCGCTGCGTTTTTCACCCACAGATTTCCGAGAGGGCTCCCGCTGCCATGGCGAAGATCCTGAAGTTCGACGAGGACGCCCGTCGCGCCCTTGAGCGCGGCGTCAACAAGCTTGCCGACACCGTCAAGGTGACGATCGGCCCCAGGGGTCGCAACGTCGTCATCGACAAGAAGTTCGGCGCCCCCACCATCACCAACGACGGTGTCACGATCGCCCGCGAGGTCGAGATCGAGGACCCGTACGAGAACCTCGGCGCGCAGCTCGTCAAGGAGGTGGCGACCAAGACCAACGACATCGCGGGTGACGGCACCACCACCGCCACGGTCCTCGCCCAGGCGCTCGTCCGCGAGGGCCTGAAGAACGTCGCCGCCGGCGCCTCCCCGGCCGCCCTGAAGAAGGGCATCGACGCCGCCGTCAAGGCCGTCTCCGAGGACCTGCTCGCCACGGCCCGCCCGATCGACGAGAAGTCCGACATCGCCGCCGTCGCCGCGCTGTCCGCCCAGGACCAGCAGGTCGGCGAGCTGATCGCCGAGGCGATGGACAAGGTCGGCAAGGACGGTGTCATCACCGTCGAGGAGTCCAACACCTTCGGCCTGGAGCTGGACTTCACCGAGGGCATGGCCTTCGACAAGGGCTACCTGTCGCCGTACTTCGTGACGGACCAGGAGCGCATGGAGGCCGTCCTGGAGGACCCCTACATCCTCATCAACCAGGGCAAGATCTCCGCCATCACGGAGCTGCTGCCGCTGCTGGAGAAGGTCATCCAGGCCGGCTCCTCCAAGCCGCTGCTGATCATCGCCGAGGACCTCGAGGGCGAGGCCCTGTCGACCCTGGTCGTCAACAAGATCCGTGGCACGTTCAACGCCGTCGCGGTGAAGGCCCCCGGCTTCGGCGACCGCCGCAAGGCGATGCTGCAGGACATGGCCGTCCTCACCGGCGCCACCGTCATCTCCGAGGAGGTCGGCCTCAAGCTCGACCAGGTCGGTCTCGACGTGCTCGGCTCCGCCCGCCGCATCACGGTCACCAAGGACGACACCACGATCGTCGACGGCGCCGGCAAGTCCGAGGAAGTGCACGGCCGCGTCGCCCAGATCAAGGCCGAGATCGAGAACACCGACTCCGACTGGGACCGCGAGAAGCTCCAGGAGCGCCTCGCGAAGCTGGCCGGCGGCGTGTGCGTGATCAAGGTCGGCGCCGCCACCGAGGTGGAGCTGAAGGAGAAGAAGCACCGTCTGGAGGACGCCATCTCCGCGACCCGCGCCGCGGTCGAGGAGGGCATCGTCTCCGGTGGTGGCTCCGCCCTGGTGCACGCCTCCAAGGTCCTCGAGGGCAACCTCGACAAGACCGGCGACGAGGCCACCGGTGTCGCGGTCGTCCGCAACGCCGTGGTCGAGCCGCTGCGCTGGATCGGCGAGAACGCCGGCCAGGAGGGCTACGTCATCGTCTCCAAGGTCAAGGACCTGGAGAAGGGGCAGGGCTACAACGCCGCCACCGGCGAGTACGGCGACCTGGTGAAGGCCGGCGTCATCGACCCGGTCAAGGTCACCCGCTCCGCCCTGGAGAACGCCGCCTCCATCGCCGCCCTGCTGCTCACGACCGAGACCCTGGTCGTCGAGAAGAAGGAAGAGGAGCCGGAGGCCGCGGGCCACGGTCACAGCCACGGCCACGCCCACTGAGGCGACCGCCTGCGAGTGAAGGCCCGGCACCCCGTCGAGGGGGGCCGGGCCTTCGCCCTGTGCCCACGCGCGTCCCACCGCACCTCTCGCCCTGCGCCCGCGCGCGTCCCACCGCTTCCTTCGCCATGTGTCAGCGCGCCCTACCGCTTCCTTCGCCCTGTGCGCGCCCGGCGTGCTGCTCCCGCTCCCGTTCGCCCTGTGCGCGCCCGGCGGGCCCGCCCGCCTTCCGGCTCCGGCTCCCGTTCGCCCTGTGTGTCCGCCCGGCGTCCGGCTCCCGTGCGCGCTGTGCGCCCACCCGGCCTACTGCTCCAACTCGTCGAGGGCACCGAGCTGCTGCATCAGCCCCAGCTGGTCGTGCTGCCACCACAGCTCGGCGATCTTGCCGTCGGCGCCGAACCGGAACAGCGTCATCCCGGTCATGAGGACCTGCCTGCCGGTGGGCGCGATCCCCAGGAAGTCACCTCGGTGCACGGCCCGCCACGTCCACCGCGCGCACGCCCGGTCGCCCTGGGCGAACACGTCCTCGACCGTGAACGCGGAGTCGAACGCGCCGCGCCACATCCGGAACTCGGCGCGCACGTGGTCCAGCCCGACGGTGTCCTGCGGGTTCATCGGGTCGCGGCTGTGGATGTCCTCGTCGAGCAGGTCGTTCAGCGCGGGCAGCTCACCCGGGGCGCCGACCGCCGCGAAGAACCCGCGCACGCTGTCCACGGACCGGCGCTCGCCCCGAACGCCGTCGTCTCCGGACCCGCGCTCGCCCCGAACACCGTCGTCTCCGGACCGGCGTTCGCCCTGTACGTCGTCGTGTCCGGATCGGCGTTCGCCCTGTACGCCGTCGTCTGCGGACAGGTGCTCGTCCCGTACGACGTCCAGATCGGTGAAGGTCGGCAGCTCGTCGCACAGCGCGACCAGCCCGCGGTAGATCCGGTCGGTCTGCGGCAGGTTCGAGTTCCGCATCGCGTCCTCGTACGAGGGGAACTCCACCACCTCGACGACATGCGACGCGTCCGAGCGGTCCGTGCCGACCAGCGCGTGCGTCGCCGTACGCGTCCCCTTGGTCTGCCGGACCCAGTCGTCCATGAGCCGGTTCATCTCGTCCAGCCGGCTCGTCCTGCACTCGATGAGCTGTACGAAGGTCATGACGCCGCCTCCGGCCCCCCTGGTCCGGTAACCGTCCCGCCCATTTTCCCACCGGGACGGCAGCGCCACCCGTCCGCTACCGCGGCCCGTACTTGCGCCCCGTGCGGGAGCTGATCCCGCCCAGCAGGCCACGTGGCGTCACCTTGGCCAGCCCCATCAGCGCCTTGTACCGCGCATCCGGGATGGACAGCGACTTGCCGCGCGCGAGGTCGGCGAGGGCCGCCGCGACCAGCTTGTCCGCGTCCAGCCACATCCAGCCGGGGATGTTGTCCGTGCCCATGCCGGCCCGCTCGTGGAACTCGGTGCGCACGAACCCGGGGCACAGCGCCATCAGCCGGACCCCGCTGCCGGCCAGGTCCCGCGCCGCACCCTGGGTGAACTGCACGACCCACGACTTGGACGCGCCGTAGGTGCCCCGCGGCACGAAGGCCGCCACCGAGGCGACGTTCACCACCCCGCCCCGGCCGCGCTCGCGCATCGCCCCGGCCGCCGCCGACGTCAGCCGGAGCACCGCCTCGCAGTGCACCTTCAGCATCCGCAGTTCGTCCGCCATCGGTACGTCCAGATAGCGGCCCTTGTGGCCGAAGCCGGCGTTGTTGACCAGCAGGTCGACCGGGTTCTTCCGGTCGCCGAGCCGGGCGGCCACCGTCTCGATGCCCTTGTCCTGCGCGAGGTCGGCGGTCAGCACCTCCACCTCGATGCCGTGCCGGTCGTGCAGTTCGGTCGCCTGTTCGCGCAGCCGCTTGGTGTCCCGCGCCACCAGGACGAGGTCATGCCCGTCAGCCGCCAGCCGCCGCGCGAACGCGGCGCCGATCCCCGCGGTCGATCCCGTAATCAGAGCCGTTGTCATGGCCCAAGGGTAGTGACCCGGACCGACAGCCTCCGCTGACCGTGCCCGCCGGGCCGCCCGCCGTACTGACGGCCGTTCAGCCCCCGTGCTCCGTCACGTATTTCCGCGCCTGCGCCAGCGCCTCCGCGTGCAGCGCCTCGCCCGCCGCGAGCAGCCGCGGCAGCAGCTCCCGCTCGGTGGTGACCGCGCGGAACTGCATCGCCGCCGTCACCCCGTGGTCCGGCCGGTGCACGATCTCGACCGGGTCCCCGGTCCGGATCTCGCCCGGTGCGATCACCCGGAGGTAGGCACCCGTTGCGCCCTTCTGTGTGAACCTCCTGACCCAGCCGCGTTCGCCCAGATGGCCCTGGAAGGTCCGGCACGGGATGCGGCCCGAGGTCACCTCGAGCACCACCTCGGGGCCGATCCGCCAGCGCTCACCGATCAGCGCCCCGGACACGTCCAGACCGTCCGTGGTCAGGTTTTCGCCGAAGCAACCGTTGGCCAAAGATCGGCCGAGTTCGCGCTCCCACTCGTCGAGGTCCTCGCGCGCGAACGCGTACACGGCCTGGTCGTCCCCGCCGTGGTAGCGGGTGTCGCACACCGCGTCCCCGGCGAGACCGCTCGCGCCGGCCCCCTTCGGACCGGGCGCCGCCACCCGCACCGGCCCCTCGGCCGGGCGCTTGTCGATGCCGGTCAGGCCGTCCGGCTGGTTCGTGTAGGGCACCGGGCGGGGCCGCCCCAGGTTGACGGAGAGAAGCTTCATCCCAGCACGCTAAGCGATCGCCGCCCAAAGCGGACCCGCATTATCGGGAACCTCACCCAAGGTTGGCTTATGCTCGACGGGTGATCGAGGCCCGTCATCTCCGTGTCCTGCGCGCCGTCGCCACCACCGGGTCCTTCTCGGCGGCGGGACGCGAGCTGGGCTGCACCCAGCCCGCCGTGAGCCAGCAGATGAAGGCCCTGGAGACCTCGGTCGGCACCCCGCTGCTGGTCCGCAACGGGCGCGAGATGCGCCTCACCCAGGCCGGCGAGGCCCTGGTCCGGCACGCCTCCGGCATCCTCGCCGGGCTCACCGCCGCCGAGGAGGAGGTCGCCGCCATCGCCGGCCTGCGCGCGGGCCGCGTCCGGCTGGTCTCCTTCCCCAGCGGCAGTTCCACGCTGGTCCCGACGGCCCTGGCCGCCCTGCGCGCGGCCCATCCCGGCACCCGCGTCTCCCTGGAGGAGGCCGAGCCCCCGAGGTCCGTCGGACTGCTGCGCGAAGGCGACTGCGATCTGGCCCTGGCCTTCCGCTACGAGGGGGCCGCGGTCGCCGAGGACTGGGACGACCTCGTCGTACGGCCCCTGCTGACCGACCGTCTGGTCGCCCTGGTGCCCGAGCGGCACCGGCTCGCGCGCGCGGAGACCGTGGCCATCGGCGAGCTGGCCCGCGAGCCGTGGATCGCGGGCTGCCCGCGCTGCCGCGGCCAGCTGGTCGAGGTGTGCGAGGGCGCCGGGTTCACGCCGCGCATCGACTTCGCCACCGACGACTATCCGGCCGTCGTCGGCCTGGTCGGCGCGGGTCTCGGTGTGGCCGTACTGCCCCAGCTGGCCGTGGAGTCGGTGCGGCCGCGGGGCGCGCGCACGGTCCGGCTGGAACCGGCGGTACGGCGCGAGATCGTCGCCCTCACCCTGCCCGACCTGGCGCAGGTGCCGGCGGTGTCGGCGACGCTGGAACAGCTGGCCCGCGCGGCCGGGCGCGCCCAGCCGTAGGGCGGCGGGTACGGCGGCAGAGCCACGGGCACGCGTGCGCGTGCCCGGTGAGGAAGGAACGGCGCGTCCGGCGGGCCGGAAGTGCAGAAACGTTCCTTCAGTGGGTGGGGCCGGTGTCCCCGCTGGTGGTCGACGCCGCCACCAGTCGGTTGCGTGCCCGCCCCATCAACTCCTCGCGCTCGTCCTCGGTCAGGCCGCCCCAGACGCCGTACGGCTCGCGCACCGCCAGTGCGTGAGCCGCGCACTCCGCCCGGACCGGGCACCTCATGCAGACCTCCTTGGCCGAGTTCTCGCGAGCGCTCCGAGCCGCCCCGCGCTCGCCCTCCGGGTGGAAGAAGAGCGAGCTGTCCACCCCGCGGCATGCAGCCAGCAGCTGCCAGTCCCACAGGTCCGCGTTCGGTCCGGGAAGGCGGGAGAAATCTGCCATTACGTGACCCCTTGTAGCCGATCTGGGCGGATACGGTGCCGACGACCGTACATCTCCGGTCTAAGGAGATGAAAATATGACTCATTGCGAATCTAGCCCCGGACACTACGAAACGGGAAGAAAAGGCGCCGAATGGGGCATAGCTTGTGATGAAAAGTTGAGGGTCCGTTGGGCATGTCTGCACCGTGTCGGTCCCCTCACGTAGAGTGCCGAAGACGGCACGCGGCCCCGTAACTCTTTCGAGTGACCGTCGTTGAGAGTGCGGAGGCGGTTGAAAACACAAGCGCTCGGGCAGGCGTCCGAGACGGTCGACCGCACAGACGATTCCGTACCAGCCTGGAGGCTCAAGGTGACGCGCATCAGCTGCGGAGGGCGGTCATGACATCCGTCCTCGTCTGCGACGACTCCCCGCTTGCCCGAGAGGCGCTCCGCCGCGCGGTCGCGACCGTGCCCGGTGTCGAGCGCGTGACGACGGCGGCCAACGGCGAGGAAGTCCTCCGCCGCTGGGGCGCCGACCGCTCCGACCTCATCCTGATGGACGTACGCATGCCCGGCCTGGGCGGCGTCGAGACCGTACGCCGGCTGCTGTCCGCCGACCCCGGCGCGCGCATCATCATGCTCACCGTCGCCGAGGATCTCGACGGGGTGGCGCTGGCGGTCGCCGCCGGCGCGCGCGGCTACCTGCACAAGGACGCCTCGCGCGCGGAGCTGCGCGCGACGGTGACGCAGGCGCTCGCCGACCCGACCTGGCGCCTCGCCCCGCGCCGGCTGCGCTCGGCGGAGATGGGCGCCGCGCCCACGCTCACCGCGCGGGAGATCCAGGTGCTGGAGGGCATGAGCCACGGCCGGTCGAACGCCGAGATCGGCCGTGAGCTGTTCCTCTCCGAGGACACCGTCAAGACGCACGCGCGGCGCCTGTTCAAGAAACTCGGCGCCTCGGACAGGGCCCACGCGGTGGCCCTCGGCTTCCGCTGGGGACTGGTCCGGTAACGATGTCCGGCCGTGCCGGCCGCCCGGCACCGGGCGCTGCCCGGCCGCCGTGCTCCCGGTCTCACTGTCGTCCGTGCTGCCGTCCGCGGCCCGCGCACGGGCGACCGGCCGGGGCCACTGCGCCGGGCGCCCCCCGGGGTGGCCCGGTGTGGTCGTGCGGAACGCGGTCCTGCCCTCCGCGCGTCTTGGCCGTGCGCTTCGCGTCCGTGCCCCGACGGGCGCGCCGGGAGGCACGGCAGGCCGGGCCGACGGCGGTGTGCCGCACCCGTCAGGGGTGCACGGGGTACGCCCTGACCTGGCCGAACCGTGACCGGGTCGGGTAGACGCGGGCCGCGGGCGGCGTGGTGTGCTCGTCGGCGCGACCGCCTCGGACGCGCGCCGGCGCCGCACACGCCGGCGGGTGGATCAGCGTTCCGGTGGAACGCGCCGGAAGGCCGTGCTCCCGGCGTACGACCGCGCGCAGCGGCGCGCGGCCGCAGCGGCGCACA
>NZ_WWJT01000096.1 GCF_009865385.1 Streptomyces sp. SID486
CCCGGCCCGCCGAGCGGACGGGGGCGGGGCCGGCCCGGCGAGGGAGGCCGGGATGGTCCGGCGAGGGGCGGGGACGGTCCGGCGAGGGGGCGAGGACGGTCCGGCGTGCGGATGAGGCCGGTCCGGCGTGCGGTGCGGATGGCCGGTCCGGCGTGCGGATGGGGCCGGCCCGCGCCCGGGACTGCTCGGCGCGCCTGGGGACGGGTCGGCCCGCGGAGGGGGCCCGTGAGGGGCCTCGATCGACCCGCTCGACCCGCTCAGCCCACGAAGCGCCCGTGTGCCCTCAGGATGCGCAGTGCCTCGATCGTCACCAGCGTTCTCCCTTCCAACGTGGGCGCCGGAGCCCACTGGCGCCACCGGACGGGCCAGCCCCCGTCCTCCTCCTGCCCGGCGGCCAGATGGTCCAGCGAGCGCGCCATCTCGTCGTCCGTGAACCACGCGCGCGCGAGCGAGTCCGGGGTCCGGGCGAAGTCGTGCGGGAAGTGGTGCTCGCCCGGGGCGTATCCGGACGCGACCGGGAACCTGTCGGGACGGTCCGGGTCGAGCACGGCCAGCCGCTGCTCCCGTACCAGCCGGCCCAGCCGGTCGGCGGCTGCCTGCGCGCGCGGGCGGTCGGGAACGGAGTCCAGGAAGGCCACGGCGGCCTCCACCTCGTAGGGGTGGGACTTCTCCAGGGACTCCACCGCGTGCCAGCAGTAGTCGGTGGCCCGGAACAGCCAGGCGTGCCACACCTCGTTGCGGTGCAGCAGCCCGACCACCGGGCCGGTGGCCAGCAGGTCGCTGGGCGGATCGTCGACGACGGGGACGAACGGCGCCGTCGGATAGCCGCGCTGGCCGGGGCGGACCGCAGGCAGCGCGCCGTCCCTGGTGGACACGGAGGTCAGATAGCGGCACACACGCTCCACCCGCTGGCCGCCGCAGCGCCCCACGGCGTCCAGCACGCGCAGTGCGTGCGCGGTGTGCAGGGGCTGGCTGACCGGTCCGCGCAGATCGGGCTCCAGCGCGTGACCGTACCCGCCGTCCTCGTTGCGGTAGGCGTCCAGCGCGGCTTCCACCGGCTCCGGACCGCCGTGCAGGAAGTGGTACGCGAAGAGATGCTGCTCCAGCACGCGCGCGGTGAGCCACACGAACTGTTCGGCGCGGAAGAGCGGGGAGCGCGCCGGGGGCGTGGAAGGGAGTGGGGAAGCTCCTAGTTGGGCCATGGGTCAGACCGTAGGACGGAAAACGGTTCCGGCGGTGCTCCCGGGCAGGGCCCACCCCCAGGGGCGGGATACTGGAGTCATGCGGTTGACGGTCTTCTGGCAGCGGATGGCGGAACACTTCGGTCGGGGGTACGCCGACACCTTCGCGCGCGATCACGTGATGTCGGAGCTGGGCGGACGTACGGTGAACCAGGCACTCGACGCCGGCTGGGCGGCCAAGGACGTCTGGCGTGTGGTCTGCGCGGTCATGGACGTGCCGGGAGAAAGGCGCTGACACTTCGGGTGAAATATCCGATATGGCGGTCAAGAATCGCGACAGTTCGGCACCGCTCTGTCACGAAGATCGTGGAGGGGCGCCGGTTGTCGGTGGCGTGGGCGAGACTGGGCGCGTGGCACCCACTGACGAGGATCCCCTGGCACCGACTGCCGAGGACGGCGAGCCGTCCGTCCGGCAGGCAGCACCGGCAGCACCGGCCCCGCCCGGCCGGCCCCCGCTCTCCGACGCCGTCGCGCAGGGCGCCCGGATGCCGCGCTGGCTGCCACGCGCCATGGTGCTCGCGCTGGCGCTGATCGCGGCGTTCCAGTTGGGCAGCTGGGCCTTCCACCAGCTGACCGGACTATTGATCAACATATTGATCGCGTTCTTCCTGGCCCTCGCGATCGAACCCGCGGTGAGCCGGATGGCGGCCGGTGGCATGCGCCGGGGCCTTGCCACCTTCCTCGTCTTCCTCGGGCTGACCGTCGTCACAGCCGGGTTCGTCACCTTGCTCGGGTCCATGCTGGCCGGCCAGATCATCAAGATGATCGAGGGTTTCCCGGACTACCTCGACTCGCTGATCAACTGGATCAACGAGACCTTCCACACGCATCTCAAGCGGGTGGACATCCAGGAGGGTCTGCTCCACTCCGCCTGGCTGCGCAAATACGTGCAGAACAGCGCGGCGGGTGTCCTGGACGTGTCGGCCCAGGTGCTCGGCGGGCTGTTCCGGCTGCTGACGGTCGCCCTGTTCTCGTTCTACTTCGCCGCGGACGGCCCCCGGCTGCGCCGCGCGCTGTGCTCCGTTCTGCCGCCCGCCCGCCAGGCCGAGGTGCTGCGCGCCTGGGAGATCGCCGTCGACAAGACGGGGGGCTACCTGTACTCGCGCGGTCTCATGGCGCTCGTCTCCGGTGTCGCGCACTACATCCTGCTCGAAGCCATGGGCGTGCCGTACGCGCCCGTGCTCGGCGTCTGGGTGGGCCTGGTCTCGCAGTTCATCCCCACCATCGGGACGTATCTGGCGGGTGCGCTGCCGATGCTGATCGCGTTCACCGTCAACCCCTGGTACGCGGTGTGGGTGCTGGTCTTCGTGGTGATCTACCAGCAGTTCGAGAACTACATGCTCCAGCCCAAGCTGACCGCGAAGACCGTGGACATCCACCCGGCGGTCGCCTTCGGCTCGGTCGTCGCGGGCACCGCACTCCTGGGCGCGGTCGGCGCGCTCATCGCCATCCCGGCGGTGGCCACGCTTCAGGCGTTCCTGGGCGCGTACGTCAAGCGGTACGCCGTGACGGACGACCCCCGCGTGCACGGGCACCGTGGCAGGCGGGGCGGCCCCGGGGTGCTCACGCGCGTGCGGCGGTCGTGGTCCGCCCGTCGCCCCGGCGGTCGGGAGCAGCCCTGAGCGGTCCGCGCGCCACGTTGCTGTCCTAGTACGTCACCGCCGCCCACACGGCGGCCGCGGCGACGGCCACCGTGTAGCAGCAGGCGGCCCCGGCCACGATCCGCCGGCGCGCCTCCTCGGTCCACGGCGTGCGGGACAGCAGCCAGGCGAGCAGGGGCAGCACCAGCACGGCGTGCAGGCTCACGCCGTGCAGCGGCTTGAGCGGGGCCGTCGAGTGGTAGGCGGCCTCCTGGTGTCCGGTCCGCGTCAGGAAGACCCCGCGCGCGATCATCGCCGCCCCGGAGGCGAGTGCCACCAGCAGGAGCGCGAAACCGGAACGCACGGCCAGCGGCATGCCCGCGGGGCCCGTCGGCCGGTGCCGGAAGGACGCGACGGCGAAGACGGTGAGCAGGACGACCAGGACGGCACCGCCCACCGCGAGCGTCATGGACACCGCCGTGTCGAAGGGCGTCTCCATGTTCAGGTGCGAGGGCACCCGGCGCCACGCCTGGAGGGTGATGCCGCCGACCTCCACCACGCAGTCGGCGGCGAGGACGAGCAGCAGGACCGGGCGGAGCCGGTCACCGGCCCGCAGGTACGACGTGACCCACGTGAGCGCGATCAGCGTCGCCCCGAACGAGAGCCCGAACGTGACGGGCTTGCGCCAGGAGACGGGGCCGTCCCACGGGCCGCCGTCCACCGCGTACACCACCAGGTGGGCGAGCCCCGACAGGATCAGGAGCACTCCCGTGGTGTGACAGAGGCGGTCGACGGCGCGCGGATTCTTCATGGCCCCAGGCTTGCGGGGCCGGCCCACGCGGTCGTCCCCCGGCCGGAGACACCCGCGGTACGCCGCCGGGAGCAGACCGGCCCGCGCGGCTCGCCGTTCCCCGTCTGCCCGCGCCCGGTCGAGGGGGCGGCCGTAGCAGGTCGGACCTGTCGACCGGCGATGATCGACGCATGCGGGCCGGGCAGGTCGGCCGGCGGGTTATCGGGGGTGAGGCAGTGATCGAGGCCGGGCGGCAGGGCGCGTCCAGCGTGAACGGTGCCGGCGTGGAGCGCCGGCCGTTTCCCTTGAGCTTCAGCGTCCGCGAGGCCGAGGGGCTGTGGCGGGTGAGCGCGGGTGCGGCCCGGGCGGCCGAGCTGGCCGACCTGTTCGTGGCCGTGGCGAACGACGCGGTGGCGGTGGTGTCGCTGGCGACGAACTCCTGTCTCGACGAGGACTGGCATTCTTTGCGGCCCTCGCTGATCGCGGCCGAGCTCGGTGTGCCGTGCAGGGTCCACTCCCTCGGATCCTGGGCGTCCGGCACGAACGGGCTCGAGGAGGAGTTCCTGGTGATGGACCGCGACCTCCTGCCCCGCTTCCTCGACGGCACCTGGTCGCCGTACGAGCTGACTCTGATCGACGTGCCCACCGACGTGACCGCGGAGCAGCTCGACGAGCTCGCCCTCGTGCTCGGCACCACCGGTGTCGATGAGCCGCTCCTGAGCCGCCTGGGTGACTCTCGGGTCTGGTTCTCGGGACACGACGACTGCTATGTGATGTTGGAGACCCGCGACCCCGCCCTGCCGTCCGCGGTCCTGGCGCGGCTGCTGACCCTGCTGGCCGGCTCCGCCCTCGCCGAAGTCGCGGAGGAGCCCTTCTCAGGTGTTCCCGAGCCCGGACCCTGGCTGTTCGGGCAGCTGCTCGCCACCGCGCCTCACTGGATCGGAGCCCTGGGCGACGTCACCGAGGACCTGGTGGCCATCGAGCTGGCCGCACTGCCGGCCCCGTGGCGGCTGGGCGTCTCGTTCCCGCGGCAGGCCGACCTCGTCGCGACGCTCGACGTACGTCACGGCACCTGGCGGATCACGCCCGCGGAGTGACACGAGGAGCCACCCGACGAGGTGCCGGGTGCGTGCGGTGGCGGGCTGCCCAGCGTGCGGGCCGCCCTCTTTGCTCAGTCGGGTCGACCGAGGCGCTCAAGGACCAATCGCAGCACCCAGTCACAGGTCCGGCCGCGCTCAGCGTGGTGCGCTTGACACAAAAATCGAACATCCATTCTCATGGAGGCTCAGGCGAGGCTTTCGGTCGGGTATTTCACCCCGATTCGCCGGGTGTGTCCCCCGGTTATCCACAGGCTGGGCCTGCGTCGGGGCGCATTGTCAGTGGCAGGCGTTAGCGTCTTTGACGTGAAGCGATCGACTCAAGCAAACCGGGTGGAACCCATGGCAGGAACCGACCGCGAGAAGGCGCTCGACGCCGCGCTCGCACAGATTGAACGGCAATTCGGCAAGGGCGCGGTCATGCGCATGGGCGAGCGGTCGAGGGAGCCCATCGAGGTCATCCCGACCGGGTCGACCGCGCTCGACGTCGCCCTCGGCGTCGGTGGCCTGCCGCGTGGCCGCGTGGTGGAGATCTACGGACCGGAGTCCTCCGGTAAGACGACCCTGACCCTGCACGCCGTGGCGAACGCCCAGAAGGCCGGCGGCCAGGTCGCGTTCGTGGACGCCGAGCACGCTCTCGACCCCGAGTACGCCCGCAAGCTGGGCGTCGACATCGACAACCTCATCCTCTCCCAGCCCGACAACGGCGAGCAGGCCCTGGAGATCGTGGACATGCTGGTCCGCTCCGGTGCCCTCGACCTGATCGTCATCGACTCCGTGGCCGCGCTCGTGCCGCGCGCGGAGATCGAGGGCGAGATGGGCGACAGCCACGTGGGTCTGCAGGCCCGTCTGATGAGCCAGGCGCTGCGGAAGATCACCAGCGCGCTCAACCAGTCCAAGACCACGGCGATCTTCATCAACCAGCTCCGCGAGAAGATCGGCGTGATGTTCGGCTCCCCGGAGACCACGACCGGTGGCCGCGCCCTGAAGTTCTACGCCTCGGTGCGTATCGACATCCGCCGCATCGAGACCCTGAAGGACGGCACGGAGGCGGTCGGCAACCGCACCCGCTGCAAGGTCGTCAAGAACAAGGTCGCGCCGCCCTTCAAGCAGGCCGAGTTCGACATCCTCTACGGCCAGGGCATCAGCCGCGAGGGCGGTCTGATCGACATGGGTGTGGAGCACGGCTTCGTGCGCAAGGCCGGTGCCTGGTACACGTACGAGGGCGACCAGCTCGGCCAGGGCAAGGAGAACGCGCGGAACTTCCTCAAGGACAACCCCGACCTGGCCAACGAGATCGAGAAGAAGATCAAGGAGAAGCTGGGCGTGGGCGTCCGTCCGGAGGAGCCCGCCACCGAGCCCGGCACCGACACCGCGGTCACCACCGCGACGGCCGAGGACTCCGCCAAGTCGGTCCCCGCCCCGGCAGCCGCCAAGGCCACCAAGCCCAAGGCCGCCGCAGCCAAGAGCTGACCCGTGACACGACGAACCGACTGGGCCGAGTACGAGTACGCCACCACCCCCGGTGCCCCACGGGGGAGGGGCACCGGGGGCCACCCGGGCTCCGCCCCGGACGGTGGCGACGGACACCGGGACGACGGGTACGGCGAGCACGACGAGCGTGACGACCCGCACCGGGGTCGTGACGAACCCGGCGCGCGAGGCCGGGGACGCGGGCGCGGCAGACGGCGGCGCGGCTTCGGGGACGCGCCCGGCGAGGACGAAGGCGCCCCTCCCTCGGCGAGGGACGAGCAGGGGGAGTCTTCGGGGGACCCGGCTGAGCGGGCCCGGGCGATCTGCCTGCGCCTGCTCACCGGGACCCCGCGCACCCGCAAGCAGCTCGCGGACGCCCTGAGCAAACGCGAGATCCCCGAGGACGTGGCGGAGGAGGTGCTGTCACGGTTCGAGGAGGTCGGGCTCATCGACGACGGCGCCTTCGCGGACGCCTGGGTGGAGTCCCGGCACCACGGGCGCGGACTCGCCCGCCGTGCCCTCGCCCGTGAACTGCGGACCAAGGGGGTCGACTCGGCGCTGATCGAGGACGCCGTCGCCCAGCTCGACTCCGAGCAGGAGGAGGCGACCGCCCGCGAACTCGTCGCCCGCAAGTTGCGGACCACCCGTGGCCTCGACCGCGACAAGCGTCTGCGCCGGCTCGCGAGCATGCTCGCCCGCAAGGGCTACCCCGAGGGCCTGGCCCTCCGCGTCGTCCGCCAAGCCCTGGAGGAAGAGGGCGAGGAGACGGACTTCCTGGAGGACGGAGACCTCTGAAGGCACAGCAAGAGGAAGGGGGGCGGCCCGACGGAAGGCGCAGAGGGGCGGCGACGGAAGGCGCAGAGGGGCGGCCCGACGGAAGGCGCAGAAGGGGGGCGGTCCGACGGAAGGCGCAGAAGGGGGCGGCCTGACGGAGGGCGCAGAGGGGCGGTCTGACGGGAGGCGCAGACGAGGGGCGGCCCGGCGGGACCAGGTCGGGCGATGTCGGACAAACCCTGGGCGGGGATGCCGCGCGGGACGGGGACGCCGAAGGAACGGGGCTGCCGGCGGTTCCGGGTGGCCGGGCGTCGCCCAGGGCTCGGCAGGGACTGCCGCCACCACGCCTCTTCCAGGAGTGGGGTTAACCCCCGCCTCACAGGGGCGGGTTGACCCCCCTCGCAAGACGCCGGGCCACCGCAATGCTCTCACCCGGCCGCACGGGCGAATCTGTACACGCGCACCGGGCCCCGGCTCACGCACCAGCCGGAGGCCGGTCGCACGACACAACCCGTGCACACAACAGAAGAGAGCCCGTCCCCATGATGCTGCGCTACGCCCTGCGGACCGTCCGCGCCCGGAAAGCCGGATTTCTCGGTGCCTTCCTCGCGCTGATGTGCGCGGCGGCTCTGATCACCACATGCGGGAGCCTTCTCGAAACCGGCCTGCGCGGCACCATCCGTACCGAGCGCTATGCCGCCGCCCCCGTCGTGGTCTCCGCCGACCAGTTCGTGCACCGGACCACCGTCAAGCACAAGAAGGGCAAGACCAAGGTCAAGCACAAGGCGAAGCCCATCGCCGAGCGTGCCTGGCTCCCCGAGCACCTGCGCGACACGCTCGCCCGCACCCCTGGAGTGGCCCGAGTCGTCCCCGAACTCACCTTCCTCGCCGAGCCCTCGACCCCGGCCGGAACCGGCGGCCGTACCGCCTACGGACACGCCTGGGACTCCGCCGCGCTGACCCCGTACCGGCTGACCGCCGGCCGCGTCCCGGAAGCCGCGGACGACCTCGTCATCGACGCCGACTTCGCCGCGCGGGCCCGGCTGCGGACCGGCGACCACCTCACCGTGCAGTCCACCCAGGCGCCGCGCGGTTACCGCATCATCGGTATCGCCACCCCGGCCACTGCCGTACGCCACCAGACGTCCCTGTTCTTCTCCACCGCCGAGGCCCGGCGGCTGGCGGACCACCCCGGGCAGGTCACCGCGTTCGGTGTGCTCCCGGCCAAGGGGACGGATCCCGAGCGGCTGCGCCAAGCCGTGGTGGGGGCGCTGCACGGCACGCTGCACGGCGCCACGGCACAGGTCAGCACCGGCGACGCCCGCGGGCCCATCGAGTTTCTCGACGCGGCCACCGCCCGCACCCGGCTGGTTAGCATGGGCGGCGCCATGGGCGGCACCTCACTGCTGGTGGCCGTGCTCGTGGTCGTCGGCACCTTCGCGCTCACCGTCCAGCAGCGCCACCGCGAACTCGCCGTGCTCCGGGCCATCGCCGCCACACCGGGGCAGATCCGCAAGCTGCTCGGCCGGGAGGCGCTGATCGTCGGCGCGGCGGCGGGCACGGTCGGCGCACTGCTCGGACTGCCGCTCGGTGCCTGGCTGCACGCGAGGTTCGTCGCGCTGGGCGCCGTACCCGACACGCTCGAACACACCGTCAGCGTCTTCCCGCCGCTGGCCGCACTCGCCGCCAGCTTGCTCGGCGCGTGGGCGTCGGCCCGGATCGCGTCCCGCAGGATCGTCCGGATCCGCCCGGCCGAGGCCCTCGCCGAAGCCAGGACCGAGCGCGGCCGGCCCGCCTGGGGCAGGATCGCCGCCGGGTTGCTGCTGCTCGCCGGCGGGGCCGTGCTCGTCGCCGTCCTCACCTCCCTGCGCACCGAGGCCGCCTCGACTCCCGTGACCTTTCTCGCCGTCGTCGTCCTGTCCACCTCCGTCGCCCTGCTCGGCCCCCTCCTGGTCAGGGCCGCCGCGCTGCTGCTCGCCGGCCCGCTCCGGCTCACCGGCCACGGCGGCAGGCTCGCCACCGCCAACCTGCGTGGCAACGCCGCCCGCATGGCCTCCGTCGTCACCCCGCTCGCCCTGCTCGTCGGCATGACCTGCACTGTCCTGTTCGTCCAGACCACCCTCGGAGATGCCGCCCGCGCCCAGTCCCGCGACGGCATCAAGGCCGACTGGGTCGTCGCCGCCCAGGGTCCGGGCGTCCCCGGTGAGGCCGCCGAGCGGCTGCGGGCACGGCACGACACCGTCACCGAGGTGGTCCGTACGACCGTCCGCGTCGGACTCGACAAGTACGCGGCGCAGGGAGTCACCCCGGCGGGGCTGACCCGCACGTGGGACCCGGAGGTGACCGCCGGTTCCCTGGACCGGCTCGGCGCCGGCACCGTCGCCGTCAGCGAACTGGCCGCGGACCAGCAGCATCTGAGGCCGGGGAGCACGCTGAAACTGACGCTGGGAGACGGGACGCCCGCCACGCTCACCGTCGCCGCCGTCTACGCCCGGGGTCTCGGTTTCGGTGACCTGACCTTCGCCCACGACCTCGTGGCCCACCACGTCGACAACCCGCTCGCCTCCTCCGTCCTCGTCGGCACGACCCGGACACAGGAAGAACTCTCGACCACACTCCGTGAGTTCCCGGGGCTGCGGGTTCTCTCGCCGGCCGCCGCCGACACCCTCCAGGCCGGTCGGCAGCAGGCGAACGCCGAGGTCAACTACCTCGCCATGGGGCTGGTGCTGGCCTTCACCGCCATCGCCGTCGTGAACACGCTCGCCATGTCGGTCGCCGAGCGTGTCCGGGAGTTCGCGCTGCTCCGCCTCGCCGGGGCGACCCGGCGGCAGGTCATGCGCATGCTGCGCACCGAGGCGCTGTCCGTCCTGTTCCTCGCCACCACACTCGGCAGCGGCATCGCCCTCGCCGTACTCACCGCTTTCAGCGTCGGCATGACGGGCCGGGCCGCCCCGGCGGTCGCCCCGCTGCTCTACGTCGGCGTGGTCGGCTTCGCGGGCCTGCTCGCGCTGGTGGCCAGTGCCGTGCCGGGGCGGGCTGCACTCCGGGTGCGCGCGGTGACGGTCACCACGGCGCAGGAGTAGTGACCAGCAGCAGCAGCAGCGGCACGGCGCCGTCAGCGGCACGGCGCTTCAGCTGTACGGCGCCGTCAGTGGCACGGCGCTTCAGCTGTACGGCGCCGTGAGTGGCACGGCTCGTACAGCGGCACGGCGTCATGAACCGGACGGGGCGCCGCCCCGGGTACCGCCTGATTCCCCCGCGAGGCGTCGCGCCGGGGGAATCAGGCGGTCGTCCACTTCCGCGGAGTTCTTTCGCTTGCGCGGAAGCCGTTTGCTTGTGCGGAGGTCGTTCGCTTCCGCGCGGAAAGGTCAGGGTGTCACCGGCTCCGCTCCACCGGCTCCACCGGCAGTCCGGCCGCCCGCCATGCCTGGAAGCCGCCCACCAGGTCCGTCGCGTGGTGCAGCCCCAGTTGGTGGAGGGAGGCGGCGGCGAGGCTGGAGGCGTAGCCCTCGTTGCAGATCACCACGACACGCAGGTCGTGGCCGGTCGCCTCGGGGAGACGGTGGCTGCCCTGCGGATCGAGGCGCCACTCCAGTTCGTTGCGCTCGACCACGACGGCGCCGGGGATGAGTCCGTCCCGCTCGCGCAGGGCCGCGTACCGGATGTCGACCAGCAGCGCCTTCCCGGACCGCGCCGCCTCGTGCGCCTCCTGGGCCTCGACGCGCCGGTAGCCCGTCCGGACCCGCTCCAGCAACTCGTCGATGCCGACCGGACGATCACCAGCCACGCCGGACCCGCCGGCCACGCCGGACCCGCCGGCCACGCCAGACCCGCCGGGCACGCCACGCTCAGCGGCCCCGCCGGGCACGCCAGGCTCAGCGGCCCCGCCGGGCACGCCAGGCTCACCGGATCCGGCGGTCGCAGCACCCGCGCCCGGCACCGCCGACGGCTTGCCGGTGCCGCTCACTGCCAGTCCTCCGGGCGCTCGACCTGCTCCAGGCGCAGTACCTGGCCCGCGCGGCTGAAACGGCGGATCCGGGGGAGCGGCGGGTAGTAGGCGTGGACGGAGACGGCGTGCCGGTCGCGGGACTCGTTGAGCACCTCGTGCACATGGTGGCGGCCGAAGGCCCGTCCCTCACCGGCGGGCAGCCGGCGTTCGCGGTCCACCCCCTCGGTGAGTTCCAGGGTCTTCCAGCCGTCCGTGGGGAGGCGGGCGGCGAGTGAGTACTCCCTGAGTTCGCCCGACGCGGTGAGGAAGGCACCGACCGAGTCGGCGTGGTCGTGCCAGCCCGTGCCGGTACCGGGCGGCCAGCCGATCAGCCATGCCTCGCTGCCGCCGGGGCCTTGCAGCCGTACCCAGGTGCGGCCCTCCGGGTCGAGCGGGAGGGCGGCGATCAGCTCGGCGTCGGCCGCCGTGCGCCGGACGAAGTCGAGGAGGTCCGCCTGGGTGGGCGCCGAGCCGGTGGCAGCGGACACGGGTACGGACACGGGCGAGGGCAGGGAAGGGGAGGGGACAGACACGGTCACCGTCCTGATGAGCGTTCGCGGAAACGGGCGCACGACGGCGCCCGGTGAAGGGAAGGGATGCGAATTCAGCAGGACGGGCGACACACGCAGCCCGCGTAGCGGACGAGGTCCATATGGACCCTCCGCCACAGGCGCACACAGGTGTCGGTCACGATCCGGAGTACAGCATGCCGACGCACCCCGGTCAACCGAGTGTCACCACGTGGACGGGGGTGAAGGGAGCGTGATCGGGGCGCACGCAATCCGGCCCGAGGCACTCTCCCCGAGCGCGGCACCGGACGCCCCAGAGCCGGTCCGGCAGGGTGTGTTCGGCGCGCACGGAACCCGGGCCGAGCCACTCTCCCCGCGCACGCAATCCGGCCCGAGCCGCTCTCCCCGCGCACGGAACCCGGCCCGAGGCACTCTCCCCGCGCACGGAACCCCGCCCGAGGCGCTCCCCCCGCACGGCACCGGACCCCCCGGAGCCGGTTCGGTCGGTGGGTTCAGCGTGTGCCGGAGCCTGCGTCCGCGGTCGCCGCCGTCGTCGTCGTACGCTCGTCCCCCCGCGGTTGCTGCTCCCGCGCCGCACCGCCCAGTGCGGTCTCCGCAGCCGCGTACAGGTCGGCCGGGCGGACCCCGCTCAGCGCGGTGACCAGGTGACCGTCGGGGCGTACGAGCAGCACGCTGTGTGCCGGCGCCCCCGGATAGCTCTCGGCGACCAGCAGCTCGGCGGGGTGCGGAAGCGCCGTCACGGCTGCCGCGAGCCGGGGCATGACGCCGGCGGACATCCAGTGCTTGCGGTCCCAGACCCCCGTGCCGGGCGCGATCAGGACGACGAGCAGCGCACCGCGGCCGAGCCGGTCGCGCAGCTGGACGAAGGAGCCGTCCTCCGCCGTCACCCGGACGTCGGTGACCGGTGCGCCGGGCTCGGTGCCGACGGGGACGACTCCCTCCAGGTGCCGGGGCGCCAGCGTCGACTCCGCGTACGTCCCGGACGCGCCCAGCGGACCGAGGCCCAGGTGGCCGTCCGCGAACAGCGCGTCGTGGCCGCGGGTCGCGCCCGGCACGAGGGTGCGCAGGCCGCCCCCGCCACGCAGCACCGGCAGCGCATGGTCGGCGGCGCGCAGCCGGGCGGCGACCACTGCGCGCCGCTCGGTCTGGTAGCTGTTCAGCAGGGCCTCGTACGGGCCGTGGTGCCAGGCCGTGGCCAGCTTCCAGGCCAGGTTGTCGGCGTCCCGGAGGCCCTCGTCGAGCCCCTGGGTGCCGAGCGTCCCGAGCAGGTGGGCGGCGTCTCCGGCGAGGAAGACCCGGCCGGCCCGCCACCGGCGCGCCAGCCGGTGGTGCACCGTGTGGACACCGGTGTCGAGCAGCTCGTACGTCGGTGTGGCGCTGTCCGTCCAGCCGGTGAGGGTCTCGCGGATCCGGGCCACCAGGATCTCGGGCGTGATCAGGTCCTTGCCCGGCGGCAGCAGCCAGTCCAGGCGCCAGACGCCGTCCGGGAGGGGGCGGGCGGTCACCTCCCCGGCCGAGGGCCCGGACGACCGCCACGGCGGTGTCCGGTGGAGCAACGCCTGCCCTTCCCATGGAAGGTCCGTGCGCAGGGCGGCGACCGCGTGCCGTTCCACCGCCGTCCGGCCGGGGAAGCGGATGTCCTGGAGCTTGCGTACGGTCGAGCGGGGACCGTCGCAGCCGACCAGGAAGCTGCCGCGCCACCAGGTGCCCTGGGGGCCGCGGGTGTGCGCGGTGACGCCGAAACGCTCCTGCTCGACCGCGTCCAGGCGGCTGTCGACGGCGACCTTCACCAGTGGTTCGCCGTCGAGGGCCGTCCGCAGGGCGTTCGTGACGAGGTACTGCGCGATGTGCAGCGGAGCCGTGGGGCCGCCCGCGTCGAAAGCGACCTCGTCCACCACCTGTTTGCGCCGCAGGGACCGCCATCCGGCCCAGCGCACGCCCAGTTCGCCGAGGTCGGTTCCGGTCAGCCGCTCCAGCAGTGCGGCCGTGTCCTCACGCAGCACCACCGTGCGCGCCGGGCGGGGCTCGTCCTTGCCGGGGCCCTCGTCCAGGACGACGGCGGGCACGTTCTGACGGGCCAGCAGCAGGGCGAGCGTCAGTCCCACGGGCCCCGCTCCGACGATGATCACCGGGTCCATGACGCGGCGCCCCCTGCCCGTGACGATGCCCTGACGGAGACAAGTGAACAGGAAGGCGGAGCGGGGTGCACGATCACAGAACGTATGCAACCCATTGGCAGAGTTTGCGTCAAGCGAACGGAGGCAGTGGCGATCATGCCACTGCCCCCGGACGCCTCATGTCACCTGAATGAGCGTCAGTCCTTCTGTGTGCCGCCCTGGTCACGTCCGACGAAGAGACCGCCGAGGTCCTCCACGCCGCCGCCCGTGCCCCCGGCCCCGGTCGCCGTCGTGCCGGGGATGCCGGCGACGTCCTGGGCGCCGAGCACCGCGCCGGTGGACTTCTTGCGCCGCCGCAGCCGGCCCTCCAGCCAGCCCGCGAACGAGGTGAGCGAGAAGTTGAGGATCACGTAGATCACGGCCACGATCGTGAAGGACGCGATGGTGTTGGCGCCGTAGTAGCCGCTCATGGTGTTCGCCGAGGCGAGCAGTTCGGGGAAGGTGAGGACGGCGCCGCCGAGCGCGGTGTCCTTCACGATGACCACGAGCTGGCTGACGATCGCCGGCAGCATCGCGGTGACCGCCTGCGGCAGCAGGATGAGCCGCATCACCTGGCCCTTGCGCAGGCCCACGGCCATGGCCGCCTCGGACTGGCCCTTCGGCAGGGAGAGGATGCCGGCGCGGACGATCTCGGCGAGCACCGACGCGTTGTACAGCACCAGGCCGGTGACGACGGCGTAGAGCGGACGGTCGTCGGAACTCACGTCGGTGTACTGGCTGTACAGCTCGTTGCCGAAGATCATCAGGACCAGCACCGGGATGGCGCGGAAGAACTCCACGAGAACCGTGGCCGGTCCCCGCACCCAGGCGTGGTCCGAGAGCCGGGCGATACCGAGGACGCCGCCCAGCGGCAGAGCGATGATCATCGCCAGCGCCGCGGCCTTGAGGGTGTTCTGCAGACCGGGCCAGATGTACGTCGAGTACGCCTCGGTGCCACCCCCGAAGTAGGGCTTCCAGAGCGCCCAGTCCAGCTGGTTCTTCTCGTCGAGGGAGGCGTACACCCACCAGAGGACCGCGGCGAGCGCGGCTATGAACACCACCGTGTAGAGGACGTTGCGCCGCTTGGCGCGCGGTCCCTGGGCGTCGTACAGGACCGAAGTCATCGCTTCACCGCCACCTTCTTGCCCACCCAGCCGAGGATCAGGCCGGTCGGCAGGGTCAGGCAGCAGAAGCCGAACGCGAAGACCGCGGAGATCAGCAGCAACTGCGCCTCGTTCTCGACCATGTCCTTCATCAGCGCCGCCGCCTCGGCGACACCGATCGCGGCCGCCACCGTCGTGTTCTTCGTCAACGCGATCAGGACGTTGGTCAGCGGGAGGACCGCGGCGCGGAACGCCTGCGGCAGCACGACCAGGAACAGCACCTGGGTGAAGCTCAGGCCGATGGCCCGCGCGGCTTCCGCCTGCCCGACCGGCACGGTGTTGATGCCGGCGCGGATCGCCTCGCACACGAAGGCCGACGTGTAGACGGTCAGCCCGAGCACGGCCAGCCGGAAGCTGTACGTGTCCACGACGTCACCGGCACCGAGGCTGACGCCCAGCGTGTCGTGGAGGCCGAGCGAGGCGAACAGGATGATCACCGTGAGCGGGATGTTCCGCACGATGTTCACGTAGGCGGTGCCGAAACCGCGCATCAGCGGCACCGGGCCCACCCGCATGCCGGCCAGCAGGGTGCCCCAGACCAGGGAGCCCGCGGCGGACAGCAGTGTCAGCTGCACCGTCGTCCAGAAGGCGCCCAGTACGTCGTAACCATCAAGAAAGTCGAACACGATCTCCCGCGCTTCCGCGTGTAGGGATGCCCGGGTGCGCCGTCCTCACGGACGGCGCACCCGCAGGGCGTTGCCTCAGCTCTTGAGCTCGCCGATCTTCGGCGCGGGCTCGTTCCTGTAGCCGGCCGGGCCGAAGTTCTTGTCCACGGCCTTCTGCCAGGACTTGTCGGCGACCATGTCCTCGAGCGCCTTGTTGATCTTGGCCTTGAGGTCGCTGCCCTTCTTGACGCCGATGCCGTAGTTCTCGTTGGTCATCTTCAGGCCGCCGAGCTTGAACTTGCCCTTGAACTGCGACTGGCTGGCGTAACCGGCGAGGATCGAGTCGTCCGTGGTCAGGGCGTCGATCGCCTTGCTCTGGAGACCGGTCAGACAGGCGGAGTACGTCGGGTACTTCTGGAGCTGCGCCTTGGGGGCGAGCTTGTCCTTGACGTTCTGCGCCGAGGTCGAGCCGGTGACCGAGCACAGCTTCGCCTTGTTGAGGTCGGCCGCCGTCTTGATCGACGGGTCGTCCGCGCGGAGCAGCACGTCCTGGTGGGCCAGCAGGTAGGGGCCGGCGAAGTCGACCTGCTTCTGGCGCTCCGGGGTGATCGAGTAGGAGGCGACGATGAAGTCGACGTCACCGCGCTTGAGCATGGTCTCGCGGTCGGCGCTCTTCGACTCCTTCCACTCGATCTGGTCGGCGCTGTAACCGAGCTTCTTGGCGACGTAGGTGGCCACGTCGACGTCGAAGCCCGAGTAGCCCTGCGGGGTCTTCTGGCCGACGCCCGGCTGGTCGAACTTGATGCCGATGGCGATCTTCTTGCCGCCGCCGGAGCCCTTGTCGTCGTCGCCGCCGCAGGCGGTGGCGGTCACGGAGAGGGCGAGGAGGACGGCCGAGGCGGCGGTGACCTTGCGGAGCTTCATGCTGAACTTCCTTCGGGTGGTGAGGAACGAGGTCCCTTGAGGCAGGTGGCGCGTGCGGGCCGAGCCGTCAGTGGTGCAGGATCTTGGACAGGAAGTCCTTGGCCCGGTCGCTGCGCGGGTTGCTGAAGAACTGGTCGGGCGCGGCCTGTTCGACGATCCGGCCGTCCGCCATGAAGACCACACGATTCGCAGCCGATCGTGCGAAGCCCATCTCGTGCGTGACGACGATCATCGTCATGCCCTCGCGTGCGAGCTGCTGCATGACTTCCAGGACCTCGTTGATCATCTCGGGGTCCAGGGCGGAGGTCGGCTCGTCGAAGAGCATGACCTTCGGGCCCATCGCCAGCGCCCGGGCGATCGCCACGCGCTGCTGCTGGCCGCCGGACAGCTGGGCGGGGTACTTGTCGGCCTGGGTGCCCACACCGACCCGGTCCAGCAGGGCCCGGGCCTTCTCCTCGGCCTGCTTCTTGTCGGCCTTGCGGACCTTGACCTGGCCCAGCATCACGTTCTCGAGCACGGTCTTGTGCGCGAAGAGGTTGAAGGACTGGAACACCATCCCGACGTCCGCCCGCAGCCGGGCCAGTTCCCGGCCCTCGTGCGGCAGGGGCTTGCCGTCGATGGTGATGGCGCCGGAGTCGATCGTCTCCAGGCGGTTGATGGTGCGGCACAGCGTCGACTTCCCGGACCCGGAGGGCCCGATGACCACGACGACCTCGCCGCGGGCGATCGTCAGGTCGATGTCCTGGAGCACATGCAACGCGCCGAAGTGCTTGTTGACGCTCTTCAGGACGACCAGTTCGTCGGACGTGGCCACGTCTTCCTTGGCCACCGATACTTTGGTCATCGCTCTCGGGCTCCGTCCTCCTCGGGTTTCCGAGGACAGTAGTGAGGCGCTGTGACCTGCGTCATCACATCTGAGGGGAATCTGAGCATCACGATCCGGTAGCAGTCGGACACATGTCGTGGTACTTGCCACCGGTGTGCGTATCGGGCGGGTAACGGAAGTGACCGGCAACCCGAACCCTCTTGACGCCGTCCTTATCCATCAGCGTCACTGCCATGGTGCACGCGCGCGTGCACGTGATCCACAGCACCGACGCGAACCGAGAACGTACGACCACTGAACCGGAGGGGGCCGGGATGAGACTGCTGCTCGTCGAGGACGACAACCACGTCGCCGCGGCCCTGTCCGCCGTCCTCGCGCGGCACGGGTTCCAGGTGACCCACGCGCGCAGTGGCGAGGAGGCCCTCCAGGCGCTCGTCCCCGAGGGCGCCGGCTTCGGCGTCGTCCTGCTCGACCTCGGCCTGCCCGACCAGGACGGCTACGAGGTCTGCGGCAAGATCCGCAAGCGCACCGCCATCCCGGTGATCATGGTCACCGCGCGCGCCGACGTCCGCTCGCGCATCCACGGGCTCAACCTGGGCGCCGACGACTACGTCGTGAAGCCGTACGACACCGGGGAACTGCTCGCCCGGATCCACGCCGTCAGCCGGCGCACCGTCCACGAGGAGCCCGGGACCGGCGGGGAGAGCGCCGCCCTGCTCCTCGGCCCGGTCCGCATCGAACTGCCCACCCGCCAGGTCAGCGTCGCCGGCGCGGTGGTCCAGCTGACCCGCAAGGAGTTCGACCTGCTCGCCCTGCTCGCCCAGCGGCCCGGCGTGGTCTTCCGGCGGGAACAGATCATCAGCGAGGTCTGGCGGACCAGTTGGGAAGGCACCGGCCGCACCCTGGAGGTGCACGTCGCCTCCCTGCGCGGCAAGCTGCGCATGCCGGCGCTGATCGAGACCGTACGCGGCGTCGGCTACCGGCTCGTCGCCCCGGCCGCCTAGCGGGGACGGGTGCGCACACGCCTCCTGCCGCTGCTCACCGTCCTGCTGGCGGCCGTCCTGCTCGCGCTCGGCATCCCGCTCGCCGGCAGCCTGGCCGCCGCCCGGCAGCAACAGGTCGTCGTCGACCGGATAGACGACACGGCACGGTTCGCGGCACTCGCCCAGTTCGTCACCGACGGGCCCAGCGGGTCCCGCCGCACCACCGTGGACGAGCGCCGGGAAACCCTGCGCAGGGAACTGGACAGCTACTACGGCGTCTACGGCATCCGTGCCGGTGTCTTCTACCGCAACGGTTCGGCGATGGCCAACGCACCCGGCGACTGGTTCGTACCGCCCACGGGGGAGGTGCGCCAGGCGTTCGACGAGGCACTGCTCAGCCGGCGCAGCCACGACCCGCCCCAGGCGTGGCCCTGGCAGCGCAGCCGGCTCGTCGTCGCCTCACCGGTGATCCGGGACGGCGACGTCGTCGCGGTCGTCGTCACCGACTCACCCACCGGACAGCTGCGCTCCCGCATCCTGCGCGGCTGGCTGCTGATCGGCGCCGGCGAGATCGCGGCCATGCTGCTCGCCGTCGGCGCGGCGCTGCGGCTGACCGGATGGGTGCTCAGACCGGTCCGGGTCCTGGACGCCACCACCCACGACATCGCCACCGGGCGCCTGAAGTCCCGGGTCGCGGCGGCCGGCGGACCGCCGGAACTCAGACGGCTGGCCCGCTCGTTCAACGAGATGGCCGACAACGTCGAGGCCGTGCTGGAGCAGCAGCGCGCCTTCGTCGCCGACGCCTCGCACCAGCTGCGCAACCCGCTCTCGGCGCTGCTGCTGCGGATCGAACTGCTCGCCCTCGAACTCCCCGAGGACAACGCCGAGATCGCCTCGGTCCGCACCGAGGGCAAGCGCCTCGCGCAGGTCCTCGACGACCTGCTCGACCTGGCGCTGGCCGAGCACGCGGAGGCCGACCTCCAGCTCGCCGACATCGGCGCGCTGACCGAGGAGCGGGTGGCCGCCTGGGCGCCGGCCGCCCGGTCCAGGGGCGTCCACCTGACCGGCGACTGTCCGCCGACCACCGCCTGGGCGGACCCGATCGCCCTGTCCAGCGCCCTGGACGCGCTGATCGACAACGCCGTGAAGTTCACCCCCGAGGACGGCACGGTCGAGGTCACCGTCTCCACCGACGGCGACGTCAGCACGGTCGTCGTCACGGACACCGGCCCCGGCCTCACCGACGAGGAACTCACGCGCGTGGGCGACCGCTTCTGGCGCAGCGGCCGGCACCAGAACGTGAAGGGTTCGGGCCTGGGTCTGTCCATCAGCCGCGCCCTGCTCGCGGCGGGCGGCGGTTCGATCGACTACGCGCACCACGAGCCCCAGGGGCTGCGCGTGACGGTCACGGTGCCGCGGTACGGCCGGGGCCCGGAGGACCCCGCGGCCGCCTCCTGAAGGGTCGGCGGGCCCTCGCGGCGGGGTGTGCCTAGGGCTTCATCGACCGGTAGTAGCGCCGGGCGCCCTCCTGCAGGGGCAGGGGGTCGGTGTAGATGGCGGTGCGCAGGTCGACCAGCTGGGCTGAGTGGACGTGCCTGCCGATGCCGTCCCGGCTGTCGATGACCGTACGGGTCACCCACTCGGTCAGCCGGGGGTCCACGTCGGTACGGGTCATCAGCACGTTGGACACGGCGATCGTCGGCACCGGCAGGCCCTGCTGCACGGCCGGGTACGCCGACTCGGGGATGTTGGTGGCCCGGTAGTAGCGCGACTGCTCGCCCTGGTCGTGCAGCCGGGTGACGAGGCCGTCGTCGAGCGGCACGAACCGGAAGGCGCCCTTGGCGGCCAGCGCGGACAGCCCCTTCGTGGGCAGGCCCCCGGACCAGAAGAAGGCGTCGATCTTCCCCTGCTGGAGCTGCGCGGGCCCCGTGTCGATGCCGTCCGGCACGGCGGTGACGTCCTTCCGCGGGTCCATACCGGCGGCCCGCAGCACCCGTTCGGCTATCAGCCGCACCCCGGAGTCGGGCAGTCCGGTCGCCACCCGCTTGTGCCGCAGGTCCGCGACGCTCCGGACGTCCGAGCCGCGGGGCACGATGAGATGCACGTAGTCGTCGTAGAGCCGGGCCACACCGCGCAGCCGCTCGGCGCCCCTGCCGTGCCGCAGCTCGTACGTCGCCACGGCGTCGGCCGCCGCGATGGTGAAGTCGGCCTGTCCGGCCGCCACCCGCTCGACGTTCTCCTGCGAGCCGGCGCTGTTGAGCAGCTTCACCTTCAGGCCCGGCATGTCCTTGCCCATCTCGGTGCGCAGCCGCTCGCCGTACTCCTGGTACACCCCGCGGGGCGTGCCGGTGCTGAACACGATCGTCCCGCTCGGCGGCTTCTCGCCCAGGGGCAGCAGCCACCACAGCAGCAGCCCGAGGGCCACGACACCGACGGCCGCGCCCTGCAGCGCTCGGCGCCTGCCGAACCGGGGGAACACCTTGGACATGCGGGCGATCCTGCCAGGCGGGAGGCGGCACTGACCAGGGCCCGGGCCACCCGGCGGCCGACTGCGGCCAGGCTCACTCCCGGGCGCCCGGACCCGGCGGGCGTTGTCGGTGGCGGCCGATAGAGTCGCCCCATGAGCACTTCGCCCGCCCGCCTCGTCCACGAGTTCCACCGTGCCTTCGGCCTCGACGCCCGCAGTACGCCGACCGAGGTGGACCGGGAACTGGCGGCCCACCGCGGCGAACTGCTCGCCGAGGAGGCCGCGGAGGTCGCCGAGGTCGCGGTGGAAGGCCCCTTGGACCGGCTCGCGCACGAACTGGCCGACGTGGTGTACGTGGCCTACGGCACGGCCCTGGTGCACGGCATCGACCTGGACGAGGTGCTCGCCGAGATCCACCGGGCCAACATGAGCAAGATCGGCCCGGACGGGAGCATCGCCCGCCGGGCCGACGGCAAGGTGCTCAAGGGGGAGCACTACCGGGCGCCGGACGTGTCCGCCGTGCTGCGCCGCCAGGGCTGGACCCCGGGCGGCGGGGCCTGACGCCCGTACCGGGTGGCGGGGCCTGACGCCCGTACCGGGGGGTTACGCGGAGAGCTTCCCGCCCGCCAGCCGCCACTCGCGGTGCAGGGCGCCCAGCGGGATGCTCCGCCGCACGACCGGGGTGCCGAAGACCGACAGCTGCAGGCGCAGGGTGCCGGACAGGTCCACGCCGCCGTAGACGTCCCAGGTGCCGGCCGCCTTCGGCGCGCTGCCGTCGGAGGCGGCGGTGATCGTGCCGGACGCCTCGCCGCGCAGGTACGGGGCCAGGTCGGCGGTGACGCCGACGCTGCCGTAGAGCCCGACCGCGGCCTCGGCGCCGAGAGCGGTGCGCACGCTGCCCGCGGTGCTGACGGAGGCGCGCACGGGCGTGCTCGTCATGTCGGAGGAGCTGACCGGGGTCCACCCCCTGGCCAGGCCGAAGGTGCCGCCCGCCTTGAAGTCGCCCTTCAGGCTCTGCGCGACGTCGACGGTGACGCGGCCGTCGGCACTGATCTGGAAGTAGCAGGTCAGATCGAGGTTGACGACCACGGGGACCGGGCCGACCTGGAGCACGGGATCGGCGTGCAGTTTGGCGAACGGGATCCGCAGCGGGGTGCCGGTGGCCGCCGCGGCGCGTCCCTTGACCGACCAGCCGGAGGTCCAGTCGCCGGACACACCGAGGTAGGCAGAGCCGGGCGGGGCGTCGCCCCCGGTACCGCCGTACGCGAAGTCGACCTGCGGGGCGATCTGCACGAAGCCGTGCACGGAGGCGGTGGCCGACGCGGGGGCGTCCGTGGCGGTGGGCACCTCGGCGCCGACGTCGAGGCGGAGGCTGCCGAGCGGTACCGTCGCGCCCTCGGGGCCGGCGTGCGCGTCACCGCGGGACGACCAGGACACCTTCACGTCGGGCAGGAGCTTGTCGACGGCGAAGGACGAGGGGTCGACCGGCACGTCGCCCTTCGCCGTCCCGTCGCCCAGTACGGCGTTGAGCGTGGCCGGTTCGGTCTGGACCTCCGTGCCGCCGTCCTTCGCCCCGATCACCTTGGTGACCCTGGCGAGCAGTCCGTGCGGCGCGCCCGGCGCGGGCGCGCTGGCGATCACGTCGCCCACGGCGGTCCGGTGCGGCGCGGCGGAGGATCCCGGGGGTGGGGCGGAGTGCTCCGGGGAAGGCGCGGCAGAGCCGGGGGAAGGCGCGGCGGAGCCGGGGGAAGGCGCGGCGGAGCCGGGGGAAGGCGCGGCGGAGCTTTGGGAGGGAGCGGCCGAGGGCGCTGAACTCCCCCTGCCCGCCGGCTTGTCGGCGATGACCGCCCGCCGGGTGTGGCTGTCGTACGAGTCGACGGCGAGCGTCGACCTGTGGGCCCGCGGCCCGGAGCGGCCGGGGCTCGCCGTGGCGGTCGCGGCGGCACCGGGGGCGGCGGCGACGGTGAGCGA
>NZ_WWJT01000097.1 GCF_009865385.1 Streptomyces sp. SID486
CCCGGCCCGCTGACCCGTTGGACCTGCTGTTCGGGCGGCCGGGCGGGGCCCGGCGATGAGATGCCTCACCTGTGAGTCGCGTATGGATCTGGGCTGATCGGGTCACGTGTTTGTTAGATTGCGCAGCTACCGCCATCGATTTTCTGCAGGTCCGACCGTTCAGGGGGAGTGGGAGATGAGCGACCCGTGGGACGGTCCGGCCGGCCAGGCCACCCGCAGCCGGGGCAGGCGAGTGCCCGGGCAGCGCACGGCCGGACAGGGTGAGGCGCGCCCGCCCGGCGGCCGGGTGGTGGCCGCGCGTGGGCGTGGCGGCAAGAGCTCCGGTCCGGTCCGGCCGATGGGCCGGGGCAGGCGGCTGCTGCGGACCGCCGCGATGTGCCTGTCCGTGCTCGTCGTGGTCACCGCGGGAGCGGGCTGGTGGTTCTACCAGCACCTGAACGGCAACATCCGCAGCTTCTCGCTGGACGGCAAGGGCGGCACCGAGAAGGCCGACGCCTTCGGCCGCACCCCCATCAACATCCTGGTCATGGGCTCGGACGGCCGTACCAGCAAGACGGACTGCAAGCTCGGCGGCGGCTGCTCGGCGACCGGGGTGCAGACCGGCAGCAACGCGGACGTGCAGATGGTGCTGCACATATCGGCCGACCGTTCCAACGCCACGGTGATGAGCATCCCCCGCGACACCATGACCAAGGTGCCGGCCTGCAAGGACGGTGAGTCCGGCCGGTCCACCCCCGGCTACTACGGCCAGATCAACAGCGCCCTCCAGTACGGCCCCGCCTGTCAGGTGGCCACCGTCCACCAGCTCACCGGCATCCCCGTCGACCACTTCGTCAAGCTCGACTTCTCCGGCGTCGTCAAGATGTCCGACGCGGTCGGCGGCGTCTCCGTCTGTGTCAGCGACGACGTCTACGACACCTACTCGCACCTGAAGCTGTCCAAGGGCACCCACACCCTCAAGGGCGTCGCCGCCCTGGAGTTCGTACGGTCCCGGCACGGCTTCGGCGACGGCAGCGATCTGGGCCGTACGGTCTCGCAGCACATCTTCCTCAGCGCGATGATCCGCAAGTTCAAGAGCGCGGGCACGCTCACCGACCCCACCGCGGTCTACCGGCTCTCCGACGCCGCCACCAAGGCACTGACCGTGGACGACGGACTGGACAGCGTGAAGAAGCTGATCGCGCTGGCGGACGACGTGAACAAGGTGCCCACCCGGCGGATCACCTTCGCGACGATGCAGACCGCGCCCGACCCGGCCGACGACGACCGGGTGGTGGTGGGCGCAGGCGCGAAGGCCCTGTTCTCCACCATCGCGGAGGACCAGCCGCTGACCACCGGCGCCGGCAAGAAGTCGTCGGCGTCGTCCGCGACCACCAAGGCGACCGCCACAGCCACCGCCTCCGCCGTGCCCGCGTCCGACATCGCCGTGACGGTGGAGAACGGCACCGGCATCACCGGCCGCGCCTCCGCCGTCGCGACCGCCCTCACCGGCCGGGGCTTCGGCTCCGCCGGCACGGGCAACGCCCCCAGCCCCGTGACGGCCACCACCCTCACCTACGGCACCGGGCAGCAGGCCGCGGCCCGGACGGTCGCCACGGCGCTCGGCCTCCCGGCCGCCCGGCTCAGGCAAGGCCCGGGGAGCGGTCTGACCCTGGTGGTCGGCAGCGACTGGCCCAGCGGAAGCAGCTACAGGGCCGCATCCACCGCCTCGCCCGCCGACACCTCGCCCGCCGACACCGAGGCCGCAGTGTCCGAGGCCCACGCCTCCACCGCCGACCAGGCCAAGAGCTGCGCCAAGGTGAGCCCCTACAAGACGGTCACGCTCGACGGAGTCCCCATGACACCGGCACAGGCGTACGCGGCGGCGCGCACGCAGCCCGACTCCGACGCCTGAGCGGACGCGGCGAGCGGAAGGCGGAAGAGGGAGGGGAGCCGGCGACGGTCGCACACGGCCACCTGCATGGGCCCCGCCATCAGACCGAGGTCACCGGTGTGGACCGGTGACTCGGTGGAGGTCACCGGTGTGGGCCGCGGGCCGGTGATCCGACGGAAGTCGCCGGGGTGAGCCCGCCGACCGGAGGTCACCGGGGTGAGTCCGCCGTCCGGAGGTCACCGGGGTGAGTCCGCCGTCCGGAGGTCACCGGGATGATTCCGTCGTCCGGAGCTCAGCGAGGTAGGTCCGCCGTCCGGAGGTCACCGGTGGGTGGCCGTTGATCCGGTGGAGGTCACCGGTGTGGGGCCGTCGTCCGGCGCAGGTCACCGGGCTGAGACCACCTGGAGGCGGAGCCGGCGATGCCGGCTCCGCCTCCAGGTCGGGCGCCGGCTCAGAGCTTGCGCCAGCGGGCGTTGCACCAGGAGAAGAGGCCGAACGCGGCCAGCCCGACCGCGATCAGGGCGAGCAGCCAGGGCCCGGCCGGCAGGTCCCTGAACCCGCGCAGGGTGTCGTCCATGCCCCTGGCCTCGCCGGGCTGGTGCCGGACGGCCGCGACGAGGGCGAACACACCGGCCGTGGCGAAGACGACACCGCGGGCCGTACCGCCGGACACCCCGAGGACGTCCACGACCCGCCGGGTCGTGGACGACATGGCCCCGCTGCGCAGATCCTCGCGGAACTTCTTCTGCACGGCCCGCACCGCCATCCACAGCCCGGCGATCACCACGCCGACACCCACGGCCCCGACGAGCCACTGGCCGCCGGGCCAGTCCAGCACCCGGGCGGTGACGTCGTCGGACTGGCGGTCGGACGAGCCGCTGCCGCTGCCCCGGTCTCCGGCCGCGTACGAGAGCACGGAGTAGGACACGAAGCCGTAGAAGGCGAAACGGAACGCGGCGGCCGCCCGCTTGGACGGCTTCGACCCGTCGGGTCCCGCCCCGCCGACCACCGCTTCCGACAGCCGCCACAGTGCCATCCCGGCCAGGGCGATGCCCACGATCCACAGCATCGCCGACCCGAACGGCCGGCCGGCCAGTTCGTCGAGGGCACCGCCGCGGTCGGCCTGCTGGCCTCCGCCGGCACCGCCGAAGGCGATCTGCAGGGCGATGACACCGACGAGTACGTAGATCAGCCCGCGCGCTGCGAAGCCCGACCGGGCCGCCGCGGACATCGCTGTGCTGTTCGCCGCCCGGCGCGCCCGGCCCCGCCCGCGCAGCGTCCATGACCGTGCATCCATACAGGCCCGATGCCCCCACCGCCGGGTCCGACACCTGTTGGGCGGACGGGGACCCGATCGGGCCTACCGGAAGAGCGCCGGGACGGACGGCGCGGCGCCGGCCGGCGGCAGGTGCGGACGCCGGCGCAGGCCAGGCGCACCACGGAATCTGCGCCGCTCGCCACCCCGGCGCACGCCCCGCCCGCGAGCGCGCTCCAGTGCGCCACCCAGTGCGCGGACCCGCTGCCGCCGTCCGTGTGACGGCGCCGCGACCGCGGTCAGCTCGCCGTCGCGGGGGACCGCCTCCCGTCGGCGCGTTCCGCCGGACGGCGCGGCAGCTGCCCGCGGAGCAGTACCGCGCAGGCTCCCACCGTCAGCAGCCCGCCGGCGAGGAAGGCGCCGCGGGCGCCGGCGGACGGCAGGAGCAGTGCCCCGAGCGCGGCGCCCACCGCGATGCCCGCGTTGTACGCGCCGGAGTTCGCGGCGAGGGCGAGGTCCGTGCGGCCCGGTGCGCAGTGCAGCATCGCGTGCTGCGCGGCCATGAACACCGGACCGAGCGCACCGCCCGTCAGCAGCAGGAACACCACCGCCGGCACCGGGTGGCCGCCGACCGCGTACAGCCCGAGCATGCCCGCGGCCTGCGCGGCCACGGCGGTGGTCAGCGCCGTCCGCGGGAACCGGTCGAGGAGTGCTGCGGTGACGCTCACCCCGGCCAGGCACGCCGCGCCGAAGGCCGCCAGCAGGGCGGCGGCCGTGCCGGGGGCGAACCCGCTCACCTCTTCCAGGAAGGTCACGACGTAGGTGTAGCCCGCGAAGGCCCCGGTGGCGGAGAGGAACCCGGCCGCCAGCACCGTCCGGAACCGGCGGGCGTCGGGAGCGGCGCCGTAGGCCGCCGGTGCCTCCTCCGGGCGGGACGTCGGCAGCAGGGCGGCGATCGTCACCAGCGAGACCAGCGCCAGGGCGGCCGGCAGGGCGAGGGGCAGCCGCCAGCCGCTGTGCCGCCCCAGCCAGGTCCCGGCAGGCACCCCGAGCACGAGGGCGAGCGAGCCGGCGACGGCCAGCGCCCCGATCACCCGCCCGCGCACCCCCGGCGGGAACAGACCCACCGCCACCGGCCCCAGCACCGCCCAGAACAACGCCTGCGCCAGGGCGGCCAGCAGCCGCGCGGCGAGCAGCGCCCAGTAGGAGGGGGCCAGTGCCGCCACCACACTGGACACCACCAGTACGGCCAGCAGCCCGGCGAGCACATGGCGGCGCGGCACCGCACGCACCGCGTGCGCCAGCGGCAGCGAGGCCACGGCGACCGCCACGCCGTAACCGGTGACGAGGAGACCGACCACCGACAGCGACACCCGGAGACTCGCGGAGACCAGATCCAGCAGGCCGATCGGCAGGCTCTCCACGGTGTTGAAGGTGAAGGCGGCCAGCATCAGGGCCACGAGCAGGGCCCACCTGCGCCACCGGGCCGGCCGCGGCGCGATCCGGCGCACCCGGCAGGGCCCGGCCCCTCGCACCCGTTCCGCGGCAGCACCCATGCGGACACCTCACCCGCCGCACCGGCCCCGCCGCAACCGAATTCCCCGCGCGAGCAGGGGCGTCGTCCCCGCTTGACCTTGTCACGGTGTCAACGCCTTCACTGTGCCCAGGAGGTGGTCCGATGACCATGTCGCAAGCGGACACGCGCGCGAAGCAGGCCCTCCGGGGCCTGGACAACGCCGACCCGTCCGTCCGGCTGCGGACGGCGCTGGCGGCCGGAACGACCCCGGACCCGGGGCTCGTCGGCGAGCTCGTCGAACGGTGCGCCGTCGAACCCGATTTCTCGGTGCGCGAAATGCTGACCTGGGCGCTCACCCGCCACGAGACGTCGGCGACGCTTCCGCTGCTGGTCGGCGAAGTCCGCTCCGGGCGTGCGCAGGCACGCAGCCAGGCGTTGCACACGCTGTCCAAGATCGGGGACCGGCAGGCGTGGCCGGCGATCACACCGGCGCTGCTGTCCGACGCCGACGACGAGGTGGCCCGCAGCGCCTGGCGGGCGGCGGTCGTGCTCGTGCCCGGGAGTGAGGCGCGCGGGCTGGCCGTACTGTTGGCCGCACAGCTCGGTCGCGGCGGACACGAGACGCAGCTGAGTCTCAGCCGGGCGCTGATCGCGCTCGGGGAGGTGATGTCGCCGGCACTGGCCGCCGCGACGACGGACCCCGACCCCGGCGTGCGTGCGCACGCGATCGCCACGGAACGGCTGTGGCGCGAACCGGAGACCGGGTTCGGGTTCGCGATCGAGGAGGCGAAGCGTGTCGTCGCCCTCGGCGGAGCCGGCCGGAAGGAGCCATAGGCGTTGTTGATCGGGGATGTCGCGCGACGGTCGGGGGTCAGCGCCCGCATGCTCAGACATTACGAGTCGCTCGGCCTGGTGCGGCCCACGGGCCGTACCCACTCCGGCTACCGGGAGTACTCCGGCGAGGACATCCGGCGCATCTTCCACATCGAGAGCCTCCGCTCCCTGGGGCTGTCGCTGCGCGACGTCGGGCGCGCGCTCGACGACCCGGGCTTCGTCCCCGCGGAACTCGTGGACGACCTCATCCGCCGGACCCGGGACCGCATCGCGGCGGAGACGGAACTGCTGACGCGACTGCGCCGGATCGGTGCCGCGGAACCCGCCGGCTGGGAGGACGTCCTCCAGACCGTCGCGCTCCTCCAGGCACTGGGGTCGACCGACGCCTGGGCCCGTCAGCGCGCGGCCCTGTCCGCGGACGAGGTCCCCGTGCCGGTGGAAGCACTGGTCGAGGCCGCGCTGAACGAGTCGGACCCGAACGTCGCCGGAGCCCTCCGCTGGTCTCTGGCGCGATCGGGCGACGACGGGGCGGCACTGCTGGCCGACGGCCTCGGCTCGCCCGTCGCCGAGGTGCGCCGGCGTGCCGTCCAGTGCCTCGCCGAACTGCCGGCCCGGGCGGCGACCGAACTGCTGCGGGGCGCCCTCACGCACCCCGATCCCGTCGTCCGCGGCTACGCCGCTCTGGCGCTCGGCGCACGGGGAGACGCCGACGCCGCCCCGACGCTGATCGACGTGATCGTCGGGGGAGGGAACGACACCGACGCCGCCGACGCGCTGGGCACGCTGGCGCGTGATCCCGTGTCGGCGCAGCGGATCGCGACCGGGCTCGTGGACCGCCTCGCCCGCGCCACCACGGGACCGTCCGCACGGCGCCGGCTGACCCAGGCGCTCGCGGACATCCCGGGAACGACTGCGGCACGCGCCCTCGCGGACCTGTGCCACGACGCGGACCGTGCCGTCGCGCTCACAGCGACCTACCTTCTCGGGCTGCGCGACGCACGGGAGTGAACGCACGTCCGGCGGCCGGTGCCGGTCCGGGTCAGGGCCGGCCGCCGCGCTCCAGCGGGATCCGTTCGCCGGCCTCGATCGCGACCGGCAGCCGGTTCCCGGCGGGCGGCAGGGGGCAGGTCGCCAAGTCGGTGTAGGCGCACGGCAGGTTCCCGGCCCGGTTGAAGTCGAGCGTGACCGCGCCCCCGGCGTCGGGCGCGGCGGTCTGCAGGGAGCGGTTGGCGGCGTACGTCGTCACCCCCGAGGTGCTGTCGGTGAACAGCACCATGAGGCCGCCGGGCACCGTGCCGTTGAACGCGGTGAGGCGATGCCGTGCGCCGTCCAGCTCGAACTCGACCTCGCCGGGGGAGTCGTAGACGTGCTCCAGTCCCTCCACCGTCGCGCCGACCGTGACGGGCCGCGGCTCCTCGAAGGGCAGGAAACGGCCGGTGACCACCCAGCGCGGGTCCGGATCGTAGGCGGGCGTGTAGCGGAAGGAGGTGCGCAGCACGCTGCCCGGGTGGCGGGGCCGCAGGATGTCGTGGCCGCCACGCCGGGCGATCTCGAGCCGGGCGTCGCCCCAGTCGGCGTAGCGGCTGTCCCGCTCGGGTACGGGCCCGAAGGCGTACCGGCCGCGCACCACCGTGCCGTCCACGGTCAGTTCCTCGCCCTCGGCCAGCTCCACCACCACTCCGTCGGGAGTGGCGCGCCAGGAGCCGGGGGCGTCGTCGAAGCGTGCCGGTTCGGGGCTCAGCCAGTGCAGACCCGTGATCGCGAGGAAACCGTGCGGGCCGGCCAGCGTCTCCTCCTTGGCCCGGTGCCACTCCTTCCACTCCTCGACGAAGCCCACCCGGTCGAAGTCCTGGTCGCTCATGTCCGCTCCCTCGGTACGGTGCTGGGGGTCGTGTCCCCTCGGCTCCGTCAACGCCCGTACCCGGTCCGTTCATCCCGCCGTGCCGACACCGGGCATAAGTGAGGGGAGTTTGTGCGGTCGTGGTCACTAGGATGTGAGGCCAAGACAACCATGCGACCGGCCCGTTCGACGTGCCGGTCGGGGTCGCCGATGCCAGGGACCGCTCCCCGGGCTGCGGTGATCTTCCTTCCCAGGAGGACCCTCCGCATGTTCCGACGAATAGGCAGCGCCGTCGTCCGTCATCCCGTTTGGACGATCGTTGCGTGGCTGATCGCCGCGGTGGCCATCGTCGCCACCGCTCCCAGCCTGCCCTCGAACAGTGACGAGAGCAGCTTTCTACCCAAGAGTTACGAATCCATCAAAGCGGCGGATCTCCAGGAGAGGGCGTTCCCCAGCGCCTTCACCCCGTCCGCGATCGCGCTCTACCAGCGCACCGACGGCGGCAAGCTGACCGCCGCCGACCAGAAGGACGTCGCCCGGATCACCACCGAGCTGGGCAAGAAGCACATCGACCAGGTCCAGAAGGTCGTCCCCGGCCAGCCGTCCAAGGACGGCAGGTACGCCATGACCCTGGTGCAGATGGACAGCAAGAACGCCGGCCAGCCCAAACAGGCCGATGCGGCCAAGGTGTTGCGTGACGACGCCAAGGAACTGGCCAAGGGCACACACCTCGACGTCAAGCTCGGCGGTTCCGCCGCGCAGGCGCTGGACCAGCAGGACTCGTCCAAGCGCGGCGAGGCGTTGATCGGCATCGGAACCTTCGCCATCATCCTGGTGACGCTGCTGATCATCTTCCGGGCGCCGATACTCGCCGTACTGCCCCTGCTGCTGATCGGCCTGGTGTCGGCCATCGCCAACGGGCTGATCGCCTACGCCACCAAGCTGTTCGACCTCCAGGCCAACAGTTCCATCTCGTCGATCCTGATCGTCGTTCTGTTCGGTGTCGGCACGGACTACTTCCTGTTCCTGATATTCCGCTACCGCGAAAGCCTGCGCGCCGGGGAGGAGCCCAAGCAGGCGATGATCAACGCGGTCGACCGGGTCGGCGAGGCCATCGCCTCGGCGGCGGGGGCGGTCATCATCGCGTTCCTCGCCCTGGTGCTGTCCACGCTGGGCTTCCTGAAGCAGATGGGTCCGGCGCTCGCCATCGCGGTCGGCGCCACCCTGGTCGCTGGCCTGACCCTCATCCCCGCAGTGGTCTCGCTCATCGGACCGAAGGTCTTCTGGCCCTCGAAGTCCTGGCAGAAGGAGCCGGAGAACGCCCGCTTCGCCGCCCTCGGCCGGGGCGTCCGACGTCGCCCGGCGCTCACCGCCGTGGCCTCCGGCCTCGTCCTGCTCGTCCTGTCGCTCGGCACCCTCGGCTACAAGGCGACCTTCGACCTGGCGTCGGGCTCCATGCCCAAGACCAAGGAGTCCATGGTCGTCCAGGACGAGATGCAGAAGGCGTACTCGGCGGGTGCCGCGGCTCCCACCGACGTCTACCTGTCCAGCGTCGACGGCAAGCCGCTGGACAAGTCCGCCTTCGACGCGTACGCGCGCAAGCTCGGCGCGGTGGACGGCGTCGCGAACGCCCGCATGAGCCAGGTGAACAAGGGCGGCACCACGGCGGACTTCACCGTCACGCTCAAGTACGAGGCGTCGACCGACAAGGCGCTCGACGCCGTCGGCCGGGTCCGCGACGTCGCGCACTCGTCGGCGCCCGCGGGCACCGAGGCACTCGTCGGCGGCATGTCCTCGATCTTCAAGGACATCAACACGGCGGTCAATCACGACTACAAGACCGTCTTCCCCGTCGCCGCCGTCCTGATCATGATCATCCTGGGCCTGCTGCTGCGCAGCGTGGTCGCCCCCTGGTACCTGATGGCCTCGGTGGGTCTCGGCTTCGGTGCCACCCTCGGTGCCACCGTGTGGATCTTCCAGGACGGCCAGGGCCACTCGGGCCTGATGTTCATGCTGCCCGTGATCATGTATCTCTTCGTGGTCGCGATCGGCACCGACTACAACATCCTCATGATCGCGCGGTTGCGTGAGGAGGCCCGGGAGGGCCGGGACCCGCGGGAGGCCGCCGGCATGGCGCTGCGGCACGCCGGACCGACCGTGGCCGCGGCGGGCTTCATCCTGGCGGCGACCTTCGCCACGATGATGCTGGCGGGCAACGCGCTGCTCACCGAGATGGGCTTCGCGGTCTCCTTCGGTATCGCGGTGGCGGCGTTCGTCATGGCGATGTTCTTCACCCCGAGCCTCACGGCCCTCATCGGCCACGCCGCGTGGTGGCCGGGTCACGGGGACCGGGCCGTGGTGCCGGCCGCCGGAGCGGGCACCGCCGGCACGGGCGCCGGGCCGCTTCGCGGTGAGGGGGAGCGGGACGACGCCCACGACTCCGCCGGTCGCCGCGGCTAGCGGCAGCCGCTCGGACCGATCACCCACAAGTCCCGCCGGGCCCCGCGGCCCGGCGGGACTTCGCCGTTCTGCGGGGTCGGAGGCCCGCTCCCGGCCGCCGGTCGCCGCTGTCCGGTCAGCCGGTGGCGGCGGGGCCGTGGAAGTAGTGCCCCTTGTCGAGGTCCGCGAGGAGGCCGGGCCCGGCCGGCGCCCAGCCCAGCAGTTCGCGGGTCAGCGTGCTCGACGCCGCGACGTCCAGTGCGATGAAGCCGCCCAGCCAGCCGAAGTGCCCGGCCGCGGCCTCGGCCGCCACGGACGCCACCGGCACGCCGAGGTGACGGCCGATCACCTCGGCGACGTCCCGGATCGTGACACCCTCCTCCGCGACCCCGTGCAGCACGGACCCGGCGGGAGCCTTCTCGGCCGCCAGCCGGAACAGCCGGGCGGCGTCGAGACGATGCACGGCCGGCCAGCGGTTGGCGCCGTCACCGACGTAGCCCGAGACGCCCTTCTCGCGGGCGATGGCGACCAGGGCCGCCATGAAACCGTTGTCCCCGTCGCCGTGGCAGGTGGGGGAGAGCCGCACCACCGACGAGCGGACGCCGCGCGAGGCCAGCGCGAGCACCGCCTCCGCGGTGACCGCCCGGATCGCCACGGGCGATCCCCCGGTCGCGGGCCTGTCCCGCTCGGTCGCGACCCGTCCGGGCGTGAGACCGGCCAGCCCGGAGGCCAGGACGAAGGGCCGGCCGGTGCCGGCGAGTGCGTCGCCGATGGCGTCCACGGCACGCCGGTCGGCCTCGCCAGCCCCCTGGAAGTCGCCGCCGAACGCCTCCTCGTGCTTGAAGGCGAGGTGGACGACGCCGTCCGAGGCGGCGGCCGCGTCCCGCAGGACGTCGAGGTCGTCGATGGTGCCGCGGACGACCTCGGCGCCGGCGCCGGCCAGCGCGTCGGCGGACGCGTCGGAGCGGGCCAGTCCGAGGACGTGGTGTCCCGCCTCGATGAGGTCGGGCACGAGGGCGGAGCCGATCCAGCCGGACGCCCCGGTCACGAAGATACGCATGGGAGAAGACCCCAGACTCTTGATGTCAGTGACTGTCATCGACCCTAGCACCCGATGTCAGTGACTGTCATCACGTAGGATCTGCGCATGGGCAGATGGGAGCCGAACGCGCGCGGGCGCCTGGCGGAGGCGGCGTTGCAGCTCTACAGCGAGCGCGGCTACGAACAGACCACCGTGGCGGAGATCGCCAAGCAGGCCGGACTGACCGAGCGCACCTTCTTCCGGCACTACGCCGACAAGCGCGAGGTGTTGTTCTCCGGTGCCGGAGACCTGCAGGACCTGTTCGTGCGGGAGGTCGCCGACGCGCCGGAGGGAACGGCACCGATCGAGGCACTGGTCCTCGGTCTCGACGCGGTCGCCGGGGCCTTCGCCGGCCGGCGCGCACACGCGCGCACACGCCAGGCCGTGATCACGGCCAACGCGGAACTCCAGGAACGCGAACTGATCAAACTCGCCTCGATGTCGGCCGCGCTCGCCCGCACCCTGCGCGGCCGCGGCGTCGCGGAGCCGGGCGCGACTCTGGCCGCCGAGGCCGGGATGGCCGTCTTCAAGGTCGGCTTCGAGCGCTGGACCGAGGCGGACGAGGACCAGGACATGGCCCGGTTGCTGCGAGAAGCACTGGCCGAGCTCAAGGACGTGGTCGCGGGCGGCGGTCAGCGCGCTCCCGGGTCCCCGCGGACGGAGACGGGGACCCAGGTCGCCAGGGCCCAGGCCACCGAGCCGCGGTGAACGGTCCCGAGCGGTAGGAGGCGCAGGTGCTGGGGTGCTGGGGTGCCGGGGTGCCGGGGTGCCGGGGTGCCGGGGTGCCGGGGTGCGCACGTGCGGGGGTGCGGGGGTGCCGGGGTGCGCACGTGCGGGGGTGCCGGGTTGCCGGGGGCGCGGGGGCGCGGGGGCGCGTGTCGCGATCTCCCCTACGTGTCCTTACGCCCTGACAGCCGGCTTGAGAACGTCCTCGCACCACTGCCGGAACGTCGTCGGCGTCGTCGCCTCCGCGGTGCGTGGCTCGGCGTTGTCGAGGCCCCGGTTCTTGGCGTCGAACATGTCGACCATCGCCTGCGCCATCGCCTCGTTCGTCCCGAAGCCGGTGAGCCGCTCCTTGAATGCCGCGCCGGTGACCTGCCGGTACTCGACACGGCTGCCCAGCACCTCGGAGATGATCCGGGCCATCCCGCCCGGCGACAGGTCCTCGGGCCCGAGGCACGCCACCTCGCCCGCTCCCTGCCAGGTTTCGTCGAGCAGCAGCCGCGCGGCGGTGGCGGCGATGTCCCGGGTGGCGACGGTGGGGGCCTTCAGATCCGGGTCGGTCATCATGGAGAACACGCCCCGTTCCCGGATGGCCCGGGCCTGGTTGAGCAGGTTGTGCATGAAGGACGGGCAGACGACCGCGCGGTAGGCGACGCCCGAGGCGGCGATCAGGTCGTCCATCGCCAATGAAGCGGTCACCAGGCCGGCGTGCTTCGCCAGCGGTGTCCCCCGGCCGAGCGCGGAGATGCCGACGACCCGGTCCACGCCGTGGCGGGCGAAGGCCGTGGACGCGGGGCGCGTGAAGTCGAGGTAGGCGGCTTCGGTGCCGGACGCGGCCGGGTCGGCCGGCGCGAGCCAGAAGACGGCGTCGGCGCCGGCGCATGCCCGGTCGATGACGCCGGCGTCGCCGTGCGAGCCCACGACGATCTCGGCGCGCTCGCGAACCCGGGGACCGAGCCGGGAGGCGTCGCGGACGACGAGACGCAGGGACGCCCTGCGGTCGAGCAGCTCGTCCACGAGCATCCGGCCGATGACGCTGGTGGGTGCGGTGATCACCATCATGTGAGGTGTCTCCTCTTTCTTGTTCCCTGAGTGGCACGGGGGCGGGGTCGGGGTCTGGCCGGTGGAGACGGCAGGGGAGCCTGGCGGGAACTCCGGGACGTCGTGTCGACTCGACCGGACGTCCGCCGGGTTCCTTGAGTCAGGCAGTGCGGGCAGTGCAGCCAGTACGGGCAGTGCAGCCAGTGCGGGCAGTGCGGGCAGTGCGGGCAATGCGGCCGTCAGGCTGGGTTCTTCGAAGCCGGCCGGGACGGGTTCAGGCGGGTTTCCTCGGTGCGGGCCGGGCCGGGCCGGGGTCAGGCCGGGCGCGGGATGTACGCGAGCCCGTGGGCCCCGGGCTCGCCGGACCGGGGTATGCCGATCCGGGCCAGCCCCGTCAGCGTCTCCAGGTCGACCACCTCGACCGTGGACGAGACGACGCACGCGACATAGCCGAGCCGGCCGTCGGGGGACGAGGTGATGGTCAACGGGCCCTGACCGGTCTCCAGTTCGCCGAGACGCCGGAGGCTGCCGGTGGAGAACACCGTGAGCCGGTCCGGTGCCTGCCGGCCCAGCCGGTACACCGGGTCGGGCGTCATCCGCATCTCGCCGACGAGCAGCTTCCCCGTCGACGTCGCGTGCACCGGCATGACGACGTGCTCCGCGGGCAGCGTGTCGACCACGGACGCCGTCCGGGCGTCGATGACCCGGACACCCGCGGCCGGCCGCCCCCCGGCGGAATCTGCTGACTCGACGGTTTTGGCGGACTCGGCGGACTCGGGGGACTCGGGGGACTCGGGGGACTCGGTGAAGGCACCGGCGTAGGGCGCGGCCACGAAGACCCGGCCGCCGTCGGCGGAGACGGCGAGCCCCTCGCTGCCCGGCACGTCCACCTTGCCGGTCAGCACGCCCCGTTCGAGGTCGACCACCGACACGAAGAGTGCCTCCTTGTTGGTGGCGTAGCCGGTCCTGCCCGCCGGGTCGATGGCGAACCAGTGCGGGCCGGGCGCGCCCGTGTCGATCCTGCCCACCGGTTCGCGGGTCACGGTGTCGATCACGACCACACCGCCCGGCCGGTCCGCCGAACCCTCCACGCTGACGTAGAGGCGCCTGCGTCCCGGGTCGAGCGCCAGCCCGTGCGGGCCGTGTTCGGGCGCGAGATCGAGGACCTCGACCACGCGCCGGGTGTCGGGATCGATGGCGGTCACCTCGGTGCGCCGGCCGCCGTTCACGTGGTAGTAGCCCGACCGGTACGCCGACGTGCACCACAGCAGCCGCTGCGTCGGGTCGAAGCACAACTCGTGCGGTTCGGGAAGGACTTCGGTCGTACCGAGGAGCCGGTCGCAGACGGCGTCGAAGGACGAGACCGTGGCCCCGCTCTGGCTGACCACGGCCAGCACATCGCCTTCTCGGCCGGCGCGGGCGGGATGCCTCGCGAGGGAAGCGGCGGACTGCTGCATGAGTGAGGGCTCCTTGGCGTGGTCTTCGTGCGCCGCCAGTCCCGGCGGCCGGCTCCACTCTGCGCACCCGGGAACGCCGGAACAATGCAATGATCGGCAGCGGATTGTTGACCCAGAGGTAAAAATGCAGTTCAGGAGGCTTGTATGGACCTCAACCTGCTGCGCGTCCTGGACGCCCTGCTCCAGGAGAACAGCGTGACCCGTGCCGCCGAGCGCCTGGGTACGTCGCCCGCGGCGGTCAGCCGTACGCTCGCCCGGCTCCGGCGCGCCGTGGGCGACCCACTCCTCGTCCGCGCCGGGCAGGGCATGGTGCCGACCCCCCGGGCCCTGGAACTGCGGGACGAGGTCGGCGCGTTGCTGCACAACTGCGACAACATCCTGCGGCCCGGGGCCGGTTTCGACGCCGCACATCTCCAGCGCACCTTCACCGTGCAGAGCGCCGACCTGCTGCTGACGGGGCTGGCCGGCACCCTGACCGAACGGATCCACGCCGAGGCCCCGCACGTGGACGTCGTGTTCCTGCCCGAGGCGGTCGAGGGCGGCCCCGGGCTGCGGCAGGGCTGGGTGGACGTCGAACTGGGCGTCCTCGGCCATCTGGACCCGGAGGTCCGGACCCGGCAGCTCACCAGCGCGACGCTGGTCGGTGTCGCCCGGCGCGGCCACCCGCTCTTCGACGGGCGCGTCGACGCCCGCCGGTTCGCGGCGGCCGACCACATCGGCATCTCCCGCCTGGGCAGGCGCCTCGGCCCCATCGACACCGCGCTCGCCGAACGCGGGCTGCGGCGGCGTGTCGCGGTCGTCGTGCCCAGCCACACGAGCGCGATGCTGCTCGCCCGCGACACCGACCTCGTCGCCCTCACCCTGGACGGCTGGCTACCCGGCACCGTCGAGGCGCTGGGCCTGCGCACCTTCCCCATCCCCCTCGACCTGGCGCCGCTGGAACTCGGCATGGCCTGGCACCCGCGCAACTCGACCGATCCGGGCCATCGCTGGTTCCGTGACCGCCTGGCGGCCGCGGTCCTGGCGCCGGCGGGGGCGGGGTAGGAGGACGGAACGCAGGGGGACGCGACGGTGGGCGCCGGGCGGTGAGCGACTCGGCGGACACCGGCGAACCACCCCTGTCCGGACAGCGGGTGAACGCGCGTCACATGCTCGTGTGAGCCCTGTACGCGCCCCCGGGCGCGCGGCAAGACTGCGCTGTCGGCGGGCAGGTGGCCGGGCGCCGCCCGCCCATCGTCCCGAGCCCAGGAAGGCAGGTCGGCCGCTGTGCTGTTGCGTCTGCCCACGTCCGTGCCGGAAGCCCAGGAATGTCTCGCAGAGGGGGCAGTGCCCGTCGGCGGGGCGACGCTCGTCTGGGCGACCTGGCAACGGGAGGGATTCCCCCAGCAGGCCGTGTCCCTCCGTGAGTTGCCGGAGGCCAACGTCATAGGCAGGGAGACGGTCGGCGGCGCCGTGGTCCTGCAACGGCTCGACGAAAAGGTGCCGGACGTCCTCCGGCTGGCCGCCGCCACGGTGGGCACCGGTGCCGTGCGGCGGACCGCGACGGTCGGCGGCAACCTCGTCGGCAGTACGCTGCGCTGTCTGCTGCCCCCCGCACTCGTGCTGGAGGCCCAGGCGACGGTTCTGGAGCCCGACGGCGTCCGCGAGGCGGACCTGGCCGAGGTGGTCGCCAAGCGTCCCCTCCTCCTCGACCTGCGCTGGCGCACACCGGTCGCCTCGGCGTACCGCAAGCTGCCGGGTGCGGCCGGCGGGGAGCCGCCCCTCGTCGTGGCCTCGGCCCTGCACGCCGGGAGCGGGACGGGGGAGCGCCTGAACGTCGCGGTGCGGGACGGCTACGACGTGCTCAGCGGCAGCACGCTCCGCGGCACCGACGCCGAGGCGCCCCTCCGCGCGCTGCGCGCCACGGCCCTCGGCGAGCTGCCGGCCGCGGCCTGGGACGTCGTCCGCACGCAGGTCGCCGACCTGTTGGATGGCCACGGCTCGCACTGAGGGGGCGGCCGCACCCTGATGCGCCTGGTCCGGCACCGGACGGCGGGCGCACCCCGGTGCGCGTGGCCCGGCACCGGACGGCGGGCGCACCCCGTGCGCCTGGTCCGGCACCGGAGCGGCGGGCGCACCCCGGTGCGCCTGGTCCGGCACCGGACCGGCGGGCGCACGCCGGTGTGCCTGGTCCGGCACCACACCGGCGGGGAGACACGGACGTGTGGCCGGGCGGCCCGTCCGGGCAACTCACCGTCCTGGGTGCTCGCCGGGCCGGCGGCGGCATGCCATGGTGGCGGCAGGGCGACAGCGGCGGCCCCGACGGTACCGCCCGGGCTTCCGCCCCCCGGGACGCCCGCCTTCCAGGGGCCGGTCCCGTCCGTGGCGGCGCACCGGTCCCCGCAGGACACGGCCGGTGCTCCGCGCCGCGACGCCGCACACGAGGGCGGCGACAGGAAGGAGCCCAGTCGTGGACGGATGGTACGTGGACGACCGCTGCACGAACTGCGATGTGGCCCGGCAGTTCGCGCCCGAGCTGATCGCCGAGGTGGGCGGCAGGTCGCGGGTCCTGCGGCCGCCGGCCGACGAGGCGGAGGACCGGCGTCTGCACGCGGCGGTCTTCGCCTGTCCGACGCGTTCGATCCGGCCCGTGACCGGGCGTGCGGACCAGGCGCGCGACCCGTTCCCGCTGGCCCTGGACGACGGGGTGCTGATCTGCGGGCACAACTCGACGCACACCGCGGGTGCCAACTCCTATCTGCTGCTGCGGCCGTCCGGCACCCGCATGATGATCGACACGCCCCGCTGGAGCCGTGAACTCGCCGAGCGCTGGACCGAGTCGGGCCCTGTCACCGATGTGCTGCTCACCCACCGCGACCACGCCGCGCACGGCCGCCGCTACGCCGACCACTTCGGCGCCCGGCTGTGGATCCACGAAGGCGACCTCGACGCCGCACCGGACGCGGACCGGGTGATCCGCGGACTCGACCCGGTGGAGATCGCCGACGGTGTGACCGTCCACCCCCTCCCCGGGCACACCCTGGGCAGCGTCCTGTATCTCGCCGACGACCGCTACTGCTTCACCGGTGACAGCTTCTACTGGTCGCGCACGACGGGTGATCTGGAGGTCGCCGAGACCGTGACCTGGTACTCCATCGAGGAACTCGCCAAGTCACTGGAGCGGACGGCGGCACTGCTGCGGTTCGAGTGGGTCCTGCCGGGCCACGGCGACCGGCGCCGGCTGCCGGCCGAGGAGATGTCCCGGCGCCTGGCCGGTCTGGCGGAGCGCACCCGCCTGCTGCGTCCGCGACCGATCGACTTCACGGGCGTCCGCTGGTGACGGGAGCCGCGCCGGTCGGCGGTACCTAGGCGCGCCGGGCCCCTCAGCGGGCCGCGGGGCCCGGGGGGACCGGCAGGACGAGCGTGCCGGCTCGCCCGCGACCGAGCCGGCCTGCTGTGACGTCCCCCACGTGCTCTTGTCCACGGCGGACAGGCATACCTAAGTTGGGTGATATGTCCGCCAGCAGCGCCGCCCTTCCCGACGAGCCGGTCGAGTTCTCCGTCGACCTCACCGGCCATGAGCTGACCCGGCGGGTCCACGTCATGGCCGCCCTCGGCGCCGACTGGGACCCCGTCGAGGCGATGCGCGGCGAGGAGGAGGCGTACGACATGCTGTACTCCGGCCTCGACGAGGAACAGCAGCGGCTGTACGACACCCTCGTCGCGGCCGGTGTCCTCCCGCAGCGCGGCGGTGGCCGTGCTTCCGCTTGATCCGCAGGCCGACATCGGCCGCCGCGCCTGGGTGACCTGCCCGAACTGCCAGGACCACCGGGAATGCGCCACGTGCGCACAGGGCGGCAGGTGCCGGGAGCACTGGCGCTACCTGCTCACCAACACCGGCAGCCTCCTCCATCTGCAGTGCCCGTCGTGCACCCACGTCTGGGACCACGAGACGGGCTTCGGTGCCACCCGCACCCGCCGGCCCGGTGCGGACGGCGGCCCGCGCCCGCGGTGAGGAGGCCCCGGCTCGGCCCGGGTGACCGGGCGGGCCGGTGCGGGGGCCGGTGACCGGTCCCGGGGCCGCCGCCGTGTCTCGGGAGTGGACCAGCGGGCTGTCGACCGGGTGTGCGGCCAGGAACCAGGCCGCGACTGCCCGGCGCGGACGACCTGCGAAACGGGCGCCGCGTCGTCGGTGCCGTCGATCGACGCTACGGTCGCAGCCGCGAGCCCTGTTGCCCGGGAGCGCACGCGCGAGTGCCCGGCAGTGCACCGGCGACGCGGGCCGGGCGGATCTCCGATGAGCACGGGGGATGCTGTCGGACGAGGAATCGCGGTGGCGCCCCGACGTATCCCGCCTCATGATGGTTGAATATAAAACAATTAGCGGGCGGAGAGGTGATCCACGATGAGCAACGTCGAGACGGACCCGGCGGAAGTGCGGTGCGGTACGGCGGACGACGGCGAGCCGCCTGCCGCGGACGCGCGGGTCGACGTGCTGGCCCCACGCGCCGTGCCCCTGGGCGGCCCCCGCGCGATGACCGTGCGGCGCACCCTGCCGCAGCGCGCCCGGACCCTGATCGGCGCCTGGTGCTTCGCCGACCACTACGGCCCCGACGACGTCCGCGACACCGGCGGCATGGACGTCGCCCCGCACCCGCACACCGGTCTGCAGACGGTGAGCTGGCTGTTCAGCGGGGAGATCGAACACCGCGACAGCCTGGGCAGCCACGCCCTCGTACGGCCCGGTGAACTGAACCTCATGACCGGCGGGTACGGCATCGCCCACTCGGAGGTCTCCACCCCGCGGACCACCGTCCTGCACGGCGTCCAGCTCTGGGTGGCGCTGCCCGAGGCGCACCGCCGCACCGCACGGGATTTCCAGCACCACGTTCCCGAGCCCGTGACGACCGACGGCGCCGAGATCAGGGTCTTCCTCGGCTCCCTCGCCGGGACCGCGTCCCCGGTGCCGACCTTCACGCCCCTGCTCGGCGCCGAGATCGTGCTCCGGCCACGGGCGACGGTCACCCTCGCCGTGGACCCGGAGTTCGAGCACGGCCTCCTCGTCGACCGGGGAACCGTCCGCCTGGCGGATGTGCCGCTGCGCCCCGCCGAGTTGGGCTACGTGCACCCCGGCCCCGGCACCCTGACCCTGACGAACGAGTCGGACACCCCCGCACGGGCGGTCCTCCTGGGCGGAACCCCGTTCGGGGAAGAGATCGTCATGTGGTGGAACTTCATCGGCCGCAGCCACGAGGACATCGTCGAGGCCCGGGAGGAATGGCAGAGCTCCTCCGACCGCTTCGGCGCCGTGGCGGGCTATCCGGGAGACCGTCTTCCCGCCCCCGCCCTGCCCAACGCCACCATCAGGCCGCGTGGCAACCCGTCGCGTCACTGACCCCTTTCGAAAGGCATCCCGATGAACCAGCCTTCCGCGTCTGCGGTCGTCGAACGCGTAGACGCACGGAACCGCTACGAGATCCTCGTCGAGGGCGAGCGCGCCGGACTGACCGCCTACCGCGACCGTGGTGAACAACGGGTCTTCTTCCACACCGAGATCGACGACGCCTTCGCCGGGCAGGGGCTGGCCTCCCGGCTGGTCGAGGAGGCGCTCACCGACGTACGGGAGTCGGGCAAGAGGATCGTGCCCGTCTGCCCGTACGTCGCCAAGTTCCTGACGCGCCACGAGGAGTTCGCCGACCTGGTCGACCCCGTCACGCCCGACGTCCTGCGGTGGCTCGAAACCCGGCTGGGCTGACCGCGCGCACCGGCCGCGCGCCTCCGCGTTCCCGACAGCGCGCCGGCCGCACCGGGGGCGGCCCGGACGGCGTCGGATCCCCGGATGTGCCGGGACCGGCTCCTCCGTGCGCTGGCAGGACGTCCAGGGTGCGCCGGCGGACAACCACCCGGCGCCTCACGGCCCTAACGTGCGGTCCAGCGGCGCCGGAGTGCTCGGCACCACGGTCGTCCCGGTCGGGTGCCGGAACGGCCGCCGCCCCCGATGCAAAGTCAGGAGAACCGCATGTCCGATGCCTTCGCGCCGGTGCAGCCGGTGCTGGAACCCGCCGCGGCCGAGTTCGCCGAGGCGACGGCCGACCCGCCGTACCTGTTCGACCTCGCGCCGGCGGAGGGCCGTAAGGCGGTCGACGAGGTGCAGTCCGGCGAGACTGGGAAACCGGCCGTCGACGAGGAGTGGATCACCGTCCCGGGCGGCCCCACGGGCAGCGTCCGGGCGCGCGTGGTCAAGCCCGCCGGCGCCACCGGCACCCTGCCGGTCGTCCTCTACATCCACGGCGCGGGCTGGGTCTTCGGCAACGCCCACACCCACGACCGCCTGGTACGCGAACTCGCCGTCGGTGCCGGGGCCGCCGTCGTCTTCCCCGAGTACGACCTCTCGCCCGAGGCCCGGTACCCGGTCGCCGTCGAGCAGAACTACGCGGTCGCCCGGTGGGTGGCGGAGCAGGGCGCCGGCAAGGGCCTGGACGGCTCGCGGCTGGCGGTGGCCGGTGACTCCGTCGGCGGCAACATGACCGCCGCCCTCACCCTGATGGCCAAGGAGCGCGGCGGCCCCGCGCTGGTGCAGCAGGTGCTGTTCTACCCGGTCACGGACGCCGACTTCGACACGCCGTCCTACCACCAGTTCGCCACCGGCTACTTCCTCCGCCGCGACGGCATGCGGTGGTTCTGGGACCAGTACACCACCGACGAGGCCGAGCGCGCCCAGATCACCGCCTCCCCGCTGCGCGCCACCACCGAGCAGCTGACGGGACTGCCCCCGGCGCTCGTCGTCACCGCGGAGGCCGACGTGCTGCGCGACGAGGGCGAGGCGTACGCCAACAAGCTCCGCGAGGCCGAGGTCCCCGTCACCGCGGTCCGCTTCCAGGGCATCATCCACGACTTCGTGATGCTCGACGCCCTGCGCGGCACCCACGCCGCGCAGGCCGCCATCGACCTGGCCGTCCGCACCCTGCGCACGGCCCTGCACGGCGCCTGACCCCCAAGAGGCACCGCGCGGCACCGGGCTTCACGCCGTGCGCATGGACCGCCCGTGCCGAGAGCTGCTCGCGGGCCGGGTGCGGGCGGAACGGGCGCACGCGATCCGTGCCGCGCCACTGCCACCATCGTGCCCATGACCCTCCCGGGCGCCGGGACCGGGAAGGGGCGGTGCCGGGAGGCGTCGCGCACCGCGAACGAGCCGGCGGATCGCCCCGGGACGCGCCGTGACCGCGGCGATATGACACCACGTCACTTGGTGATTACGCTGCGCATGTGATCGGGTCATGGGTCGGCGGCGCGGACGGGGGGCGTCCCCGCCGTGCCGCCCTGCTGGTCGGGCTGGTCCTGGTGCTCGCCGCCCACCTCACCGGCGCCGTGCACGCCTGTCCCTTCGCCGGGGCGGACCCGACCGCGGTGGTGGCGCAGGCCGTGCCGCACCCGCAGGACGCGGCCGGCGACCCGCATCCGTCCGCGCCCGGCCACCGGCACGCGGCGGACGGAAACGTCGGCCACACCGCCGACCGGCCCCGCGCCGCCCTGGACGACACCGGCCTCGGCGGCGAGGCGCCCCAGCCGGCTCTTCCCGCGGTCGTCCGCGGCCGGTTCGCGCACGGCGGGTGGCGAGGGCGCCCCGGCGCCCCGCACGCCCGCGAGAACGGCTCCTCACGCGCGCCCTTCCGGGTCCTGCGGCAGTAGGCCGGCAGCCGCACACCCCGTGCCCCTCCCCGGGCCGGGGTGTGCCCGCGCGCCGTCCCTGTCCCACCCGAGCGGCGCCCGCCGCCATGCCGTCGGGCGCGAAGGAGCCGTACCCCATGCATCTCCCCCCGACCGAGACGTTCGGCACGCCCAGGCCCCGGCCGCCGGCCGCCCGGCGCGCCGCCCACCTCGTCGGCGACACCCCCGTCCTGTGGGTGGACGAGCCGTTCGCACCGCCCGGCCGCGGCTTCTACGCCAAGCTCGAAGGCGCCAACCCGGGCGGCCTCAAGGACCGGCCGGCCCTGCACATGGTCCGCGAGGCCCGCCGGCGCGGCGAACTGGCGCCCGGCGCACCGATCGTCGAGTCGTCCAGCGGCACCCTCGGACTCGGCCTGGCCCTGGCCGGGCTGACCTACGGCCATCCGGTCACCGTCGTCACCGACCCCGGCCTGGAACCTCCCCTGGCGCGGCTGCTCACCGCGCTGGGCGTACGGGTCCTCCAGGTCGCCGCACCGCATCCCGGGGGCGGCTGGCAGCAGGCGCGCCGTGAACGCGTCGCCGACCTGCTGGCACGCACCCCGGGCGCGTACTGCCCGGACCAGTACCGCAACCCCGACAACGCCGCCTCCTACCGGCCCCTCGCGGCCGAGCTGATCGCCCAGCTCGGGCGGGTCGACGTGCTGGTGGCGGCGGTCGGCACGGGCGGACACTCCGCCGGGGTCTCCGCCGTGCTGCGCGAGGCCGTCCCGCGGCTGACGCTCATCGGGGTGGACTCGGTCGGCTCGGCGATCTTCGGTCAGCCGGCCGGAGTCCGGCTCATGCGCGGGCTGGGCTCCAGCATCCACCCGGCCAACGTCGACTACGCGGCCTTCACCGAGGTCCACTGGGTGGGTCCCGCCGAAGCGGTCTGGGCCTGCCGGCAACTCGCCCGCCGTCACTACGCCTCCGGCGGCTGGAGCGTCGGGGCGGTGGCGCTGGTGGCCGGCTGGGCGGCCCGCACCTACCCCGCCGGGACCAGGATCGCCGCCGTCTTCCCCGACGGCCCGCACCGCTACCTGCACACGGTCTACGACGACGCCTGGTGCCGCGACCACGCGCTCCTCGGGGGGCCGCCACCTCCCGAGCCCGACGAGATCGCCGAGCCGGACGCGTGCGTGGTGACGCGGTGGACCCGGTGCGCCCGGGTCCGTGATCCGCTCGCCCGCGACCTGGCGAGGGCGGGTGCCCGGTGAAGCGCCTGCGGGGCCGGCTGGCCGGATTCGACCGGCCCGCCCGGCTGTTGATGGTGAACCAGTTCGCCATCAACCTGGGCTTCTACATGCTGATGCCCTACCTGGCCGACCACCTGGCCCACGGGCTCGGACTCGCCGCCTGGGCGGTCGGCCTGGTACTGGGGGTGCGCAACTTCTCGCAGCAGGGGATGTTCCTCGTCGGCGGCACCCTCGCCGACCGCTACGGCTGCAAGCCGATGATCCTGACCGGCTGCGCCCTGCGGTCGGTGGCGTTCGGGCTGCTGGCGGTGGCGGATTCGCTCCCCGCCCTGGTGGCGGCCTCGGCCCTGACCGGTCTGGCGGGCGCGCTGTTCAACCCGGCCGTGCGCGCCTACCTCGCGGCCGACGCGGGGGAGGAGCGGCGGGTCGCCGCGTTCGCCGCCTTCAACGTCTTCTACCAGGCGGGCATCCTGGTCGGTCCGCTCGCCGGACTGGCGCTGCTGGCCTGGGACTTCGGCGCGGTGTGCGCGGTCGCGGCGCTCATCTTCGCCGTCCTCGCCCTGCTGCAGTCCCGTGCCCTGCCCGCCCGGCCGCCGGCCGGCCGGGGCGCCGAACCGGCCTGGCGGGCGGTCGCCGCCGACTGGCGCACCATCGCGGCCAACCGGCCGTTCCTCCTCTTCGCGGCGGCGATGAGCGGTTCCTACGTCCTGGCGTTCCAGGTCTATCTGGCGCTGCCGCTGCACGCCCGGGAACTCTTCGGCCCGCGGACCGGCGCGGTCACCGGTGCGGTCTTCGCCGCCTCGGCGCTCGCCGCGCTGGCCGGACAGCTGAAACTGACCGCGTGGGCACAGCGCACCCTGTCCGGGCCGCAGGCCGTCGCCTGCGGGCTGGCGGTCATGGGCGCCGCCTTCCTGGCCCTGCTGCCGCGGGCGCACGGCGCCCTGGCCGCGGTGGCCGCCCTGACCGTGTGCGCGGTCCTGCTGGCCTGGGGCGGGGCGCTGCTCTACCCGTTCGAGATGGACACGGTGGTACGGCTCTCCGGGGGCCGGCTCGTCGCCACCTACTACGGCGCCTACAACACCGCGTCCGGTGTCGCGGTCTCGCTGGGCAACCTGGCCGTCGGGGCGCTGTTCGACACGGGGGTGCGCTGGCTGCCGTGGGCGGCGCTGACCGCGACGGGGCTCGGGTGCGCGGGGCTCGTCGCGGGGCTGCACCGGGCCGGACACCTGAGGGCGACACCGGTGCCGGTGCCGGGATGACATGCCGCGGTTCGGGGCCGGGTGCGGGCCACCGGGCGGCGCGGGTGCGGGCCACCGGGCGCGACGGGTGCGGGCCCG
>NZ_WWJT01000011.1 GCF_009865385.1 Streptomyces sp. SID486
GGGCGCGGCGGCCGCCCCCGGGGCCGGCAGGACGACCGCGCCGCCCGGCACGGCCGGGCCGTGCTCGCGCGTCAGGTACCGGGCGAACAGCTCCAGGGTGGCGCACTCGAACAGGATCACCGGGAGCAGATCGAGTCCGTACTCCTCGTTGACCTGGTTGATCAGCTCGGTCAGGGAGATGGAGTCGAAGCCCGCGTCCATCAGGTCGTCGTCCAGGTCGACGTCGTCCTCGTCGACGAGCAGGAAGCCGGACGCCATGCGGCGCAGCCGCGCCCTGACGGCGTCGGGATCACCGAGCGCGGCCGGGCCGGGAGCGGGGCCGACCGAGCTTGGGGCAAGGCTGACGGGGCCGGGGGCGGGGCCGACCGAGCCGGGGGCGGAGCCGACCGAGCCGGGGGCGGAGCCGACCGGGCCGGGCGGGGGCAGTTCCCGCACGACCGTGAAGCTGGGCTCCCCGGCGCTCACGGCGCGGTGCAGGACGTCCAGGCCGATCCGGGTGGGCATCGGGGTCATCCGCCAGCGCCGGGCGAAGAGTTCGCGGGTGGCGTCGTCCACGGCCATCCCGCCGTCGGCCCACAGGGGCCAGCCGACGGACACGGTCCGTCCGGCGCGCTCCCCGCGGGCCCGGCGCTCCTCGCGTTGCGCGGCGAAGGCGTCGAGGAAGGCGTTGGCGGCCGCGTAGTCCGCCTGTCCCGGGTTGCCGCTCTCTCCGGCCACCGAGGAGAACAGCACGAAGAAGTCCAGGTCATGGCCGGCCGTGGCGTCGTCGAGCAGCCGGGTGCCGGTGGTCTTCGGCGCCAGCACCTCGCTCATCTGGGCCCGGGTCTTGTGCACGGCGCGGGCGTCACGGGTCACGGCGGCGGTGTGCACGACCCCGCGCAGCTGCCCGACGGCACTGACCAGCGCACGCACGTCCTCATGCCGGGTCACGTCCGCGCGGTGGAAGAGCGCCGTCGTCCCGGAGGTGTTCAGCGCGGCGATGCGTGCCGCCGCCTCGGGCCCGGGCTCGGAGCGCCCGGCGAGGATGAGCCGCACCGGTGCCTGGGCGGCCAGGTACTCGGCGACGTGCAGGGCCAGCGCACCGGCGCCGCCGGTGATCAGGTAGCTGCCGCCGGGCCGGACCAGCGGGCCGCCCGCGGGCGGCGGGGTGAACTCCACGAGCCCCTTGACCAGCCGCCTGCCGTCCGCGTGCCGCACCTCCGTGTCGGCGCAGCCCAGTTCGCGCAGCAGCAGCGCGACCCGGTCGTCGTCGGCGGTGCCGGACGCGAACTCGACGCGGGATCCGGTGAAGCCGGTGTGCTCCAGGGCGAGGGTGCGCAGGGCTCCGGCCACCGCGGACTGCCCGGGGTCGGTGCCGAGATGTGTGTGCAGCATCCGCAGGGGTGCCGCCGGACGTTCCCTGAGCAGGGCCGCCGACAGCTCCACGCAGGACAGCACGTCACCGGTGTGGACGACCGCGTCGGGCCGGACCTGCGGGGTCTCCCCCGGCCGCAGTGTCAGGCACCTGGTTCCCGAGCCCCGCAGCGCGCGGGTGAAGGCCGCGGCCAGGCCGGCGTCGTCCGTTGCGAGCAGCAGCGTGTCCGGCAGGTCCGGACCGGGCCGGGCCGGCACGTCCCGCCACTCGGGCCGCCGGAAGACGGTGCGTTCGCCCGTCGCCTCGGGGTCCGGCCGCCCGGGCTCTCGGGCCGTCCCGACGGCCGGGGCCGGATCCGTGCCCGGTGCGGGTGCGGCCGGCTCGGTCAGCCAGTACCGCGCGCGTTCGAAGGGATAGCCGGGCAGGGCCACCCGTCGCGGGTACGGGGGTGTCCAGTGCGACTCCCAGTCGACCTCCGCGCCGCGCACCCAGCGGACCGCGTCCTGCTCGCCCGGGTCGCTGTCCCGTGCCGGGCCGGCCGTGGCGAGGCGGGCACCGTCCGGGACCGTGCCATCGGCCACGGCGGCGAGGCGGGCGGCCAGCGAGGAGGTGCTGTCCGCGGCCACGGCCAGCCGTTCGGCGAACTCGCGGCGGCCGGTCTGGCTGGTGAAGCAGATCGCGCCGAGGTCGGATCCGGCGCCCTGGCCGCGCAGGAACGCGGCCACCGAACCCGCGTAGCGGGCCAGTTGGTCACGGGTGCGAGCGGACAGCAGGAAGAGGTGTCGGCCGGGGCGCGGCGCCGGCCGCTCACGCGTGTCGCGGTACTCCTCGACCACCACGTGCACGTTGGCGCCACCGGCGCCGAAGGAGCTGACCCCGGCCCGGCGGGGTGCGGCGCCGGCCCGCGGCCACGGCGACAGAGCGGTGGGCAGGGTGAACCGCTGCGGGTCGATGCCGATCTTCGGGTTGACCGTCTCGAGTCCGGCGCACGGGGCGATGCGACCGTGACGCAGTTGCAGCAGCACCTTGGTCAGGCCGGCGATGCCCGCGGCGCCCTCCAGGTGACCGATGTTGGCCTTCACCGAGCCGACCGCGCACCGCACGCCGTCGGCCGTGGGCGCGCCCAGGGCCCGGCTCAGACCCGCCATCTCGATCGGGTCGCCCAGCTCGGTGCCCGTGCCGTGGGCCTCGATGTAGCCGAGGGTGCCGGGATCGACGTCCGCGCGGCGGACCGCCTCCGCGACGAGTGCCGCCTGGGCGTTGGGGTTCGGCACGGTGTATCCGCCGGTCTTGCCACCCGCGTTGGCGAGGGAGGACCTGACGACACCCCAGATGTCGTCGCCGTCCGCCTCGGCCTGGCGCAGCGGCTTGAGCAGGACCGCGCCCACTCCCTCACCGGGCACGAACCCGTCGGCCGAGGCGTCGAAGACCCGGCAGCGGTCACCGGCGGACAGCATGTTCATCGAGCAGAGCGACACGTGGTGCGCGGGGTGCAGGATGAGGTTGACGCCACCGGCGACGGCCGCGCGGCACTCGCCGCGCCGGATGCTCTCGCAGGCGAGGTGGACGGCGAGGAGCGAGGACGAGCAGGCCGAGTCGACGGCGAAGCTGGGCCCGTCGAGGTCCAGGACGTACGAGACCCGGTTGGCGATCGACCAGTACGCCGAGTGGGCCCCGGCCAGGCGGCCCTGCGCCCAGCCGGCGGCGGCGAGCTGGCCGTAGGAGCCGTACATCGTGCCCACGAAGACGCCGGTGTTGCGTTCGCGCGTGCGCTCGCCGAGCTGACCGGCCCGGTCCAGGAGGTCCCAGACCGTCTCCAGGAACAGCCGTTCCTGAGGGTCGATGTCGGCCGCGTCACGGGGCAGGATGCCGAAGAAGGACGGGTCGAACCGGTCGACGCCGTCGAGGAAGCCGCCCCATCGGCTGTACGAGTGCTGGGGGCGGCCCCGGTCCGGGGAGAAGTGGGTACGCCAATCCCAGCGGTCCGCCGGCACCTCGGTGATCCCGCTGCGGCCCTCGGCCAGCAGTTCCCAGAACGCGTCGAGGTCGGCGGCGCCGGGATAACGTCCGGACACCGCGACGATCGCGACGGCGTCGTCGTCCGGGCCCCGGACGGGCGCGCACGGCTCCGGCCGCGGCACGGGACCTGGCGCGGGCTGCGGTGCGGGCCCCGGGACGGAGGCGGGCGCGGGATCCAGGGCGGAGGCCGACGCGGGATCCGCGACGAAGGCCGGCGCGGGATCCGGAGCGGGCTGCGGCGCGGATTCCGGGACGGGGGCGGGCGCGGGATCCAGGACGGAGGTCGGCGCGGGATCCGGGACGGAGGCTGGAGCGGGCTGCGGCGCGGATTCCGGGACGGGGGCGGGCGCGGGACCCGGGGCGGGCTGCGGCATGGATTCCGGCACGGAGGGGGGCGCGGGCTGTGGGGCGGGATCCGGCGCGGGGTGGGGCGTAGGCCGTGGTGCGGGATCCGGGACGGACTGCGGCGCGGGCTGTGGGTGTTCCCGCGGCTGTGCCACGGCGGGTGCGTCCTGCGTATCCGGCGGTGGCAGCAGTGCGCCGAGCCGTTCCGGGAAGGTCCGGGCGAAGTGGCCGGCGAGGTCCGCGATCGTCAGGTGCTCGAACAGCAGCGTGGCGGGCAGCGCACCGAGATCGCGCTCGAAGCGGCCGAGGATGTCGAGGCTCACCAGCGAGTCGACACCGTAGTTCTCGAACGTCACCCGGTCGTCGAGGGCGCCCTCCTCGAAACGGAGCACCTCGGCGAACACCGCGCGCACGTAAGCCCGGACGTCCCTCCGGCCGGGCGCGTCGGCCACCGGGGCGGAAGCCGTGTCGTCCCCGGTCCGCGCGGTGTCGGCGACGAAGAGGCACTGTTCGAGGTCCGCCACGGGGGTACCGGCGGATCCGCGCACGGTCACCGGCGCGAAACCGGACCGCCGCAGCTGTTCCTGCCACGCCGTGGGCCCGAGCAACGGGGCGTGCGGCAGGCGCAGATGGGCGTCCTCGTACCGCCACCAGCCGGGGGTGAGGCCGAACGTGAGGGTGAGGAAGTGCGCGGCCCGGGTGACCTCGTTGACGAGCAGCCGGCCACCGGGCCGCAGCAGCTCGCGCACATGGCCGAGCGTGCGGTCCATGCGGGCCGTGGCGTGCAGCACGTTGGTGGCCAGTACCACGTCGGCGCTGTGCGGCTCGAATCCCTGCTCGCCCGGGGCGCGTTCGATGTCCAGCTGCCGGAAACGCACGAACGGGTACCGGGCGAAGGCGTCCTCGCCGCGCCGCAGGAAGGCGGTGGAAAGATCGGTGTACCAGTACTCCACCGGCACCCCCGCGGACGCGCAGGCCCGCAGCACGAAGTCGCTGCTGGCCCCGGTGCCGGCGCCCACCTCGACGACCCTGACAAGGCCGCCGTGCTCCGCGTGCCGGCGGCTCACGGCGGCCGCGGTCTCCTCGGCGAGGAGAGCGTGGTGGAAGTCGGCGGACGCCTGCCCCCGGTACACCCGCTCCACGAGGTCGGCCGACCCCTTGGGGAAGAGCACCTCGGTCGCCCGGACGGTGCCGTCCAGGATGCCGGGTACCGCCTCGACACAACGGCGCAGGAGCGTCACGTGCGGGACCAGGTCGGGGTACCGGGCCTCCGGGGCGTCGTCGGCGCCATCGGCGTCGTCGGGTGCCGGGGAGCCCGGGAGGGATTCCAGCCGGTCGCCGGTACGGCGGAGCCGGCCGCCGCTGACGAGGACGTCGAGCAGCGCGTCGAACAGGCGCTCGCACGCGGGCTGGACGCCCAGCCGGCCGGCGAGCTGCCCGACCGTGCCGTCGAGCGAGCCGACCGCGCGTCGCAGCCGGTGCTCGAGGAGCGCCGGGGCCAGCCGTTCGAGGGCCGCGAAACCCTCCCGGGACCGGGCCACGGGGTCGGCGCCGACGGGATCGGGGACGACGGGATCGGCGCCGACGGGGGCGGAGACGGCAGTGCGGGAAACGGCGGTGCCGGGGAGGGCGCTGCGGGGGACAGCGGGGTCGGAGAGGGCGTTGTGGGGCGCGGCCGGGTCGGAGACGGCGGTGCCGGAGGCGGCGCTGGGGAGCACGGCGGTGCCG
>NZ_WWJT01000098.1 GCF_009865385.1 Streptomyces sp. SID486
GGCGACGCGGCCCCGGGCGGGGCCCGCCGCCGCGCCGCGGCCGTCGCCTGAGCGGCCGTCAGACCTCCAGTTCCTCCTCGATCCGCTTCAGCTGGTGCCGGGCCATCGCCAGGTTGGCCCGGCTCGCGTCCAGGACCAGGTAGAGGAACAGGCCGTTGCCGCCACGGCTCTTGAGCAGGCGGATCAGGTGGTACTGGTCCGACAGGCTGATGAGGATGTCCTCGATGTCGCCCTTGAGGCCGAGCATCTCCATCGTGCGCATCTTGGCGCGGATGACGTCCGTGTTGCCGGCCGCGGCCACGTTCAGGTCGAAGCTCTTGCTGCCGCCCATCGTGCCCAGCGCCATCCCGCTGGTGTAGTCGACGAGGGCGACGCCGGTGGCGCCCTCGATCGAGGTGAGGGCTTCCTTCAGTGCGGTCTCGGTGTTGGCCATGATGGTCCTCTCAGCTGTCTGTCGCGGTGCGTGTCTCAGCGGTGCGTGTCTCGGCAGTGCGTGTCTCGGGGGTGCGTGTCTCGGCGGTCGTGGTGCGTGGCGCGCGTGCGGCGCGGGTGCGTGCGGGGGGGATCCGCGCGGCCGTGGGCACGGCCCGGGCGGCGGCCTCGGCGGCGTCCAGCAGCTCTCCGATGCGGGCGCCGGCCCGGCGGCCCTCCAGGTGCAGCCGGCCGACGTTGACCCGGTCCTGGGCGAGCAGCGTCAGCACGGCGGTACGGCCGGCCGCGTAGGTGGCGACGTAGCCGCGCTCGCCGCGCACCAGCAGCTCCCGGAAGCCGCCGTGGCCGGTGGCGTCGGAGACCCGTACGGCGACGCCGAGCGAGGCGGCGGTCAGCGCGGCCAGCCCCTCCGGGTCGACGCCGGGGGTGTCGTGGGCGACGACGAGGCCGTCGACGCCGGCCGCGAGGGCGCCGGTGAGCTGCGGTACCCGGGTGCGCAGCCGGTGCAGCTCGTCCAGGACGGTCCGCAGGTCCTCTTCGGCCACCATCAGGTCTCTCCTCTCGGCGGGGCGGTGCCGTTCAAAGCGCCTCCAGCGCATCCCTGAGCCTCTTCAGCAGCGCGATGTCGGGGTCGGTGGTGACCGGGTGGGGCGGGGGCGGTACGAGGGCCGGTGGCGCGGGTGCCGTCGGCGCGATGTGCCCGGCCGCCGTCAGCCGGCGGACGTCGACCAGCGTGTGGAACGCCTGCCGGCCCAGATTCCGGGCGATGTCGGCCGCCGTGCGCAGTCCGTCCACGCGGTCCAGGACCGCCCGCTGCCGGGGCGTGACCGGCGCCGCCGTCGAGGCCGACGACCACCCGCAGCAGGACCGCCTCCGCCTGGTCCCGGGGCAGCGCCCGCACCAGTTCCAGCGCGCGTTCGGTGGACAGCGACTCCAGCGCCTGGTCGTGGGTGCTGTGCCGGTCCGGCAGTTCCAGGGCGTCCTCTTCGAGCCGGGCCGCCCGCGGCCGTACCCGCTGCCGGCGCAGCTGGTCCAGCGCGCGGTGCCGGGCGATGGTCGCGGTCCAGCCGCGGAAGCCCGCACCGTCGCCCTGGAACCGGCCGAGGTCCCGGGCGATCTCCAGCCACGCCTCGGAGGCGACGTCCTCCGCCTCCTCGCCGACCAGGCCCCGCAGGTAGCCCAGCAGGCCGGGCTGCACGATCCGGTAGGCCACCGCGAAGGCGGTCTCGTCACCCTGCTGGGCCCGCGCGACGGCCTCGCCCAGCTCGCCGTCACGCGGCTGCGGGCGGCGGGACCGCCCTCCCTGGCCCGAGCCCGTCCCCGTTCGTGCCGAGTTCCTGGCCACTGCGTGGCGCCACCTCCCGGTGCGTCTCGCTCCGGCCGTGTCCGTCGCCCTCCACGATCACCAGCGTCGGCCCAGGCGGAAGTGTCACAGCCGGCCGGCCGGTCAGCCGGGAGCCGTCGCGTCCCGGCACAGCAGGCGGAGCGAGCCGTGGCCGCCGTAGCAGCGGCGGGCCTCGTCGATCGGGTCCCACAGCCGGCCGTCGGGGGTGCGCACCCAGTGCTCGCCCCCGGTCGCCCACCACTCGGCACCGGTCCGGCGGACGATCACCTCCCCGGCGTAGGCGCCGAAGCCGCGCAGCACGCTCTCGACGGCCGCGTACGGAGGCCCTTCCCGGCGTATGTCCTCGATCACCCGGTCCACCCGCCACAGACTCTGCGCCGAGTAGTCGAGCCGCACCCGCGCGCCCTCACGCATCGTCGCCACTGTGTCCGCGGCCCACCGCACGGGTTTGGTCGCGGCGTGCGGCCTGGTGACCTGCTGCGCTGTCATGTACCGGGCTGTCGGGTGAGCTGTCACATGGGCTGTCGCATGGGCTGTCATGTAAGGGAGAGCGGGCCCGCGACGCGTTCTGTCACTGCATTTCGAAACGTTTCTCCGACGTTCCGCCAACCGCCGCAGGACCGTCCCACGTCCACCGCAGGAAGGTCACAGGTCCCCCTCACGCCCCGGGTTCCGCGGCGCTGCGGGCCCGGCGGGAGACCACCGCGCGCAGCACCCGGCGGCCCTCCACCGACACCTCCAGTGCCCCGCGCAGTCCCTGGGCGCCGTGTCCGGCGAGCAGCTCCAGCACCGCGGCCTGGCGGCGCAGCTCGGCCGCGACGAGCGGGGGCAGGTCGGCCGTGTCCCCGGCCCGCCCGGCGTCCGGGGCCTCCGCGGCCGTACCGGCATCGGCGGCCGGGTCGAGCAGCCGGTGGACGCGCAGCGAGGCGAGCGAGCACGCGTCGGCCCAGGGCCGTAGCGCCGCGGCGCCGCGCTCGGCCGGGGCCGACTCCAGCATGCTGCGGGTGAGCCGTACGGCCTCGTCGCCGACGGGCTCGACGGGCTCGACGGGGCCGAGCGCGGCCCGGGCCAGGGTCAGGGCGGCGGCCCAGTCGGCGCCGTCGGCGAGGCACGCCCACAGGGGGCGCAGCAGCTCGTCGTCGCCGCCGAGCAGCGGCAGACACCGATCCAAACAAGCCAGGCCGCCGGCGGCCAGTCCGCGTTCGTCGGCCTGTGCGATCAGGTCCACCAGGCTCATGAATGTCTCCCTCGCCAGGGCGCCGACCGGTACGGAGCCCGCATTTCCCCTTACTGCGTGCGACGGCGCGGGAGTGTCACAGCCGCGGGTTTTCAGCCAAGGGACGGCGTCGGCAGCTCGTCGGAGACGACCTTGCGCTCCTGTATCCGGGTCAGCCGCAGGACCACCACGACGGCGAGGACGGCCGGGTCCGGTCCTCAGCAGGGCTCACGGCCAGGTCCGGTCCTCCGCCGGGCTCACGGCCGGGTCCGGTCCTCCGCCGGACTCACGGCCGGGTCCGGTCCTCCGCCGGACTCACGGCCGGGTCCGGTCCTCCGCCGGACTCTCGGCCGTTCTCAGCCCAGCCGGTCCGCCAGCTTCCGGAAGTCGGTCCAGGACAGCGCCGGCCTGCCCGGGTCCCACAGCTTCTGCACGGTGGCCCGCAGCGGCATCCGCACACCCGCGGCGACCTGGTCCTGGGTCTGCGCGGAGGGGAAGTCGCCCCACACCGCGAACGTCCCGCCGAGGATCTGCCCGTCGTAGCGCGCCGGTACGGCGGTCGTGCCGCGCACCACCCGCGGGTTCCACTGCTCGTAGATGCGCTGTCCCGTCGGGTAGACGAACGTCTGCGGCTGTCCGAGGACGTAGTAGAGGAACTCGTCGTTGTAGTTGACGACCTGCCGTCCGGCACTCAGGTACTCCGCCGGCTGCCGGGCGCCGATCTCCTTGCCGGTCCAGTAGGCGACCTGGAGATCCTTGGCGGGCTGCACGGAGGTGTCCCGGAAGAAGCCGTCGTTCCACGCCCGCATCGTGCGGCCGTGGGCGCGGACGGTGTCGGCGCGGTCGTTCAGCCAGCCGGTGGCCAGGTCGGCGACGGTGCCGCCGGAGCCGTAGCGCTGCCGGGCGGCGGCGGCCAGCTGTGGGTAGGAGGACTGCGGGTCACGCACCGTCAGCGCCTGGTACTCGTCGCCGCCGAGGTTCCACCGGCCGCCGGTGAACAGCCCGGCGTACTCGTCGAGCAGGTCGTCGACGATCTTCGCCGAGGCGGGATCGGAGATGTCGATCGCGCCCCTGGTCGCCACCCCGTTCGCGTTGCGCAGCTGGAGGTCGGGGTGGGCGGCGATGACGGCCCCCAGGTGTCCCGGCGAGTCGATCTCGGGCACGACGGTGATGTGCCGGCTGTCCGCCAGCCGCACGATCTTCCTGACCTGCGCCTTGGTCAGATGGTCCGGCGAGACGATCTCGGGGTGGGTGCTGGACTGGATCCGGAATGCCTGGTCGTCGGAGAAGTGCAGGCCCAGCTCGTTGTACTTCAGGTCGCCCAGCTCGCGTATCCGGTCCTCGATCCAGGACTCGCTGTACGGCTTGCGCGCGATGTCCAGCATGAACCCGCGCACCGGCTTGGCCGGCTCGTCCCGTACGACGCCCTCGGGTGCCGTACCCCCGCCGTGCACCTCCTGCTTCAGGGTGCGGGTGCCGTAGAAGACGCCCGCCTCGCCGGGCCCCCTGATGTCGACCCGCCCGTCCCGGACGGTCATCGTGTACGACTCCCGGTTCCCGCTCCCGCCGAGCGCGAGCCGCACGTCGCCCGCCCGCACGGCGTCGGTACGGCCCGCGTACGTCAGCCCCAGCTCCCCGGCCACGAGCCGCCCCTCGTCGGCCAGCCCCGCGTCGCTCACGACCACCCGTCCGCCGGCGCGCGGCCGCCAGCCGGGCCCGCGCGCCGCGGTGTGGGAGCGCACCGCGGGTATGGTGCGCGGCGTCCGGGACAGCGGGTAGCTCCGGGTCGGGCTGGGGCTCGCCGACGGCGCGGCCGGCTGTGCCGGGTCGGCGCCGGAGACCCGGCCGGAGGACGAGTGCCGTGCGCTTCCCGCCCGCTCGCCGCCACCCCCGTCCGACGAGGCCCACACGCCGACGCCCGTGCCGAGCGCGATCGTGCCGACGAAGGCGGCGGCCACGACCGCCCGCTTGCGTATCACGTGCCGCGCCGAAGCCCGGTGCCTGTGCTGGGTCACGCTGCCAACGTACGACCACTCCCCGGACCGGTGGTCACCTGAACGAACCGAAACTCTCCCGTCCGAGTGAAAATCAGGTATCCCTCGGACACAGCATGACCACTCTCGATAACCTGACGACACACATTTCACAGCATCCCCTGCCACACCACATGTGACGCGAGGACCCACGCTGCCCGCCCACCACCTGCCGTATCTCCCCACGCCTCTCGACGCCTTCAACACGGCCCCCGCCGACGAGGCACGGGCCCTTCTGCTGCACTGCCTGCACAGCGTGCGCTGGTCCGACCGGATCGCCGCCCACCGGCCGTATCCCGACCCGGAGGCCCTGCTGGCGGCGGCGGACGAGGCGGCGTACGACCTCGCACCGGCCGACCTGGCCGAGGCGCTGGCCGGCGAGTCGATGCCCGAGCTGCCGGAGGACACCTACTCGGCGGCCCACATGGCGCTCGGCGCGGCGCACGCAGCGTACGAGGCGAGATTCGGACACGCGTTCGTCATCTATCTGGGTGACGTCCCTCACGCCGAGACCATCGACCGCATCCTGGAAGCCATCCGGTCACGATTGACGAACGATCGGGAGGAGGAGCGGGTCACGGCCGCGGAGGAGCTGCGCCGCCTGGCCCGAGGACGGCTGCTGCGCCTGCTGGACGGCGCGCGGGACCGCGCGGCCAGCCACAACGCGTCCGCACCCGGGAGATAACGGGACGTCTCGCCCCCGATCCCGCCCCGAGCCCGCTCCTGGGCCGCTCGGGCTAGCCCAACCGCGTGCCACTTCGATCACACAGGTAGGCCCCCTGTAAAGCACAGCGCACCGCCTCGCTACGATGCTGGGGGCCGGTGGACCGTACCCGGCCGGGCCCGACCGACAGTGAAGCCGGCGCGGCCCTAGTCCCCGCTCCCGGAGGGTTCTTCCGTGCCGGCTGGAACGCTGTACCGCGGCCGGGAAGGAATGTGGTCCTGGGTGGCTCACCGAGTCACCGGCGTCCTCATCTTCTTCTTCCTGTTCGTCCATGTCCTGGACACCGCTCTCGTGCGTGTCTCCCCCGAGGACTACGACAAGGTCGTAGCCACGTACAAGACGCCGATCGTCGCGCTGCTGGAGTACGGCCTCGTCGCCGCCATCCTCTTCCACGCGCTCAACGGCCTGCGCGTCATCGCCGTCGACTTCTGGTCGAAGGGCCCGCGCTACCAGAAGCAGATGTTCCGGGCCGTCGTCGTCGTCTGGCTCCTGCTGATGATCGGATCGGTCTACTCGGTCCTGGGCCACGCCTACCGTGTCCTCTTTGGGAGCTGACGCCGCCAATGACGAACAACGCGACTGAAACCACCGCGTCCGGAGTCGGCCCCGTCGAGGACGCCCCCGTCTACACCGTCGACAACCCGGCCCCGCTGATCGAGGCGCCGCGCAGGCGCACCAAGAAGACCCCGAAGTCCACCCGTGGCAACTTCGAGATGGCGGCCTGGCTGTTCATGCGGCTGTCCGGCATCGTGCTGGTCGTCCTCGTGCTCGGCCACCTGCTGATCCAGCTGTTCCTGGACGGCGGCGTCTCCAAGATCGGCTTCGCCTTCGTGGCCGGCCGCTGGGCGTCCCCGTTCTGGCAGGTCTGGGACCTGGTGATGCTGTGGCTGGCGATGCTGCACGGCTCCAACGGCCTGCGCACGATCATCAACGACTACGCGGAGCGCCCCACCAGCCGGCTGTGGCTGAAGGCGCTGCTCTACACCGCCACGGTGTTCACCATCCTGCTCGGCACGCTGGTGATCTTCACCTTCGACCCGAACATCCGCTAGGCACGGGGCTGCGAGAATCATGAAGATCCACAAGTACGACACCGTCATCGTCGGCGCCGGCGGCGCGGGCATGCGCGCCGCCATCGAGGCGACGAAGCGCAGCCGCACCGCCGTGCTGACCAAGCTCTACCCCACCCGCTCCCACACGGGTGCCGCGCAGGGCGGCATGGCCGCCGCGCTGGCCAACGTGGAGGAGGACAACTGGGAGTGGCACACCTTCGACACGGTCAAGGGCGGTGACTACCTGGTCGACCAGGACGCCGCCGAGATCCTGGCGAAGGAGGCCATCGACGCCGTCCTCGACCTGGAGAAGATGGGCCTGCCGTTCAACCGGACCCCGGACGGCACCATCGACCAGCGCCGCTTCGGCGGGCACTCCCGCAACCACGGCGAGGCCCCGGTCCGCCGGTCCTGCTACGCCGCGGACCGCACCGGCCACATGATCCTCCAGACGCTGTACCAGAACTGCGTCAAGGAGGGCGTGGAGTTCTTCAACGAGTTCTACGTCCTGGACCAGCTGATCACCGAGGTCGACGGTGTCAAGAAGTCGGCCGGTGTGGTGGCGTACGAGCTGGCCACCGGCGAGATCCACATCTTCCAGGCGAAGGCCGTGATCTACGCCTCCGGCGGCACCGGCAAGTTCTTCAAGGTGACGTCGAACGCGCACACCCTCACCGGTGACGGCCAGGCCGCGGTCTACCGCCGCGGGCTGCCGCTGGAGGACATGGAGTTCTTCCAGTTCCACCCGACCGGCATCTGGCGCATGGGCATCCTGCTCACCGAGGGCGCCCGCGGTGAGGGCGGCATCCTGCGCAACAAGGACGGCGAGCGCTTCATGGAGAAGTACGCGCCGGTCATGAAGGACCTCGCGTCCCGTGACGTCGTCTCGCGCTCCATCTACACGGAGATCCGCGAGGGCCGCGGCTGCGGTCCCGAGGGCGACCACGTCTACCTGGACCTGACCCACCTGCCGCCGGAGCAGCTGGACGCCAAGCTCCCGGACATCACCGAGTTCGCGCGGACCTACCTCGGCATCGAGCCCTACACGGACCCGATCCCGATCCAGCCGACCGCGCACTACGCGATGGGCGGCATCCCGACCAACGTCGAGGGTGAGGTCCTGGCGGACAACACCACCGTCGTCCCCGGTCTGTACGCGGCCGGCGAGGTCGCCTGCGTGTCGGTGCACGGCGCCAACCGCCTGGGCACCAACTCGCTGCTGGACATCAACGTCTTCGGCCGCCGCGCGGGCATCGCCGCCGCCGAGTACTCCCACAAGGCCGACTTCGTCGAGCTGCCGGAGAACCCGGAGGCGCTGGTCGTCGAGCAGATCGAGCGGCTGCGCAACTCCACCGGCAACGAGCGGGTGGCGACGATCCGCCGCGAGCTGCAGGAGACCATGGACGCCAACGTCATGGTGTTCCGCACCGAGCAGACGATCAAGACGGCCGTCGAGAAGATCGCCGAGCTGCGCGAGCGCTACCGCAACGTGTCGATCCAGGACAAGGGCAAGCGCTTCAACACGGACCTCCTGGAGGCCATCGAGCTGGGCAACCTGCTCGACCTGGCCGAGGTCATGGCGGTGTCCGCCCTGGCCCGCAAGGAGTCCCGCGGCGGTCACTACCGTGAGGACTACCCGAACCGCGACGACGTCAACTTCATGCGCCACACCATGGCGTACCGCGAGGTCGGCGCCGACGGCTCGGAAACCGTCCGTCTCGACTACAAGCCGGTCGTCCAGACCCGCTACCAGCCGATGGAGCGTAAGTACTGATGGCTACCCCTGTTCTGGACAAGGCGGACGCGGCCGGCCAGCCCGAGCCCGGCTTCGCCGACTCCCCGTACATCACGGTCACCTTCCGGATCCGCCGGTACAACCCGGAGGTCTCGGCCGAGGCGACCTGGGAAGACTTCCAGCTGGAGATCGACCCCAAGGAGCGGGTCCTCGACGGCCTCCACAAGATCAAGTGGGACGTCGACGGCACCCTCACCTTCCGCCGCTCGTGCGCGCACGGCATCTGCGGCTCGGACGCGATGCGGATCAACGGCAAGAACCGCCTTGCCTGCAAGACGCTGATCAAGGACATCAACCCCGAGAAGCCGATCACGGTCGAGCCCATCAAGGGCCTGACGGTCCTGAAGGACCTGGTCGTCGACATGGAGCCGTTCTTCCAGGCGTACCGGGACGTCATGCCGTTCCTCGTCACGAACGACACCAACGAGCCGACGCGTGAGCGGCTGCAGTCCGCCGAGGACCGCGAGCGCTTCGACGACACCACGAAGTGCATCCTCTGCGCCGCGTGCACGTCCTCGTGCCCGGTGTTCTGGAACGACGGCCAGTACTTCGGTCCGGCCGCGATCGTGAACGCCCACCGCTTCATCTTCGACTCGCGTGACGAGGCCGGTGAGCAGCGGCTGGAGATCCTCAACGACCGCGACGGCGTGTGGCGCTGCCGCACGACCTTCAACTGCACGGACGCCTGCCCGCGCGGTATCGAGGTCACCAAGGCGATCCAGGAAGTGAAGCGGGCGCTGATCACGCGCCGCTACTGAACGCGGGTACCCGGCGCCCCGTCGTGATGCGCTGACGGGACCACCCCTGAGCCCCACCGGACGTCCGTTCCGGTGGGGCTCCTCGCATACCGGGTGGGCGGCTCTTAATCTGACGACATGTCAGACGAAGAGTCGTACGAACTGCTCGGTTTCGACAACGTGCTGCTCCCCGTCGGTGACCTCGGCGAGGCCGTCGCCTTCTACCGGCGGGCCGGGTTCACCGTGGGGTTCCGGTTCGACGAGGCCGGGATCGCGCAGCTGAAGGTCGGCGGGGAGACACCCGGCATCCTGCTGCGCGCCGAGGAGGGCCTCGGGCACCGGCCGCCGCACTGGCCCGCGCCGCGGGTCTGGCTGGAGGTGCCGGACGCGCGGGTGGCGGCGCGGGAACTGGCCGCCGCCGGCATCGAGCCGCTGGACGAGCTGTCCCAGGCGGTCACCGGCTGGACCGTGGAGATCGCCGACCCCTGGGGGAACGTCCTGGGCTTCACGGACTACACCAAACGCCCGGCACTGGGCCGCAGAAGCTGACTCCCCCATTCGGTTGAACGCGTTCAAAAAGAGGTCTACAGTCTCTCCTGTCAGCGTTTTGAACGCGTTCAAGAAGGGGTGGGGCATGGACCGCACCGTCATCGCCTACGTCATCTACCTGGTCGTCAGCATCGCGCTGACCGTCTGGGTGGCCCGCACGCTCAGCCGCAACGGCCGGATCTTCCTCGCCGACGTGCTGCGCGGCGACGAGAAGCTCGCGGGAGCCGTCAACCACCTCCTGGTCGTCGGTTTCTACCTGGTCAACCTCGGTTTCGTGGCCCTGTACCTGAGCGGTGACGACACCATCGAGGACACCCGCGGCGTCTTCGAGGCCCTGTCGACCAAGCTGGGCGTGGTCCTGCTGGTGCTCGGCGTGATGCACCTGGCCAACGTCTACGTCCTGAGCCGGATCCGCCGGCGCGGGATGCAGGAACGGGAGCAGGTGCCCCCGGTCCGGCCGCAGGAGTGGATCGCGCCGACGGCCGGGGCGTGACGGGCATGTCCGCCGTCACCTGCGCGCAGGACCGGGCCGCCGCCGGCGCTCCGGTCCGCCGGCTGACCGTCCTGTACGACGCCGGGTGCGCCCTGTGCACCCATCTGCGCCACTGGCTGGCCCGCCAGTCGCAGCTGGTCCCGCTGGAGCTGGTGCCGGCCGGCTCGGCGGGGGCGCGCGCCCGCTTCCCGGGGCTCGACCACGCCGTCACCCTCGACGAGGTCACCGTCGTCGGCGACGCCGGGCAGGTCTACCGGGGCTCGCGGGCCTGGATCGTCGTCCTGTGGGCCCTGCGCGCGTACCGCCCGCTCGCCCACCGCCTCGCCACGCCGGCCGGCGCACCGCTGGCCCGGGGTGCGGTGCTCGCGGCGGCGAAGTGGCGGGAGGAGACGCGACGGGGCGAGCGGGTGTACCGGCGGGACGACGGCTGGAGCTACCGCCCGGGCACGGGATGGAGCTACGAGCCGCCGTCCTGCTCCGGCGCCGCCGCCACTCGTTAGGCTCTTCTACCGTGCCCGCGAAGAACGACGGCCCCGAGGCCGGCCCCCAGAGCAGCAAGTCCGAACAGACCCGTGCGCTGATCCTGGAGACCGCGATGCGGTTGTTCCAGGAACGCGGGTACGACAAGACGACCATGCGGGCCATCGCCACGGAGGCCGGGGTCTCCGTGGGCAACGCCTACTACTACTTCGAGGGCAAGGAACACCTGATCCAGGGGTTCTACGACCGGATCGCCGCGGAGCACCGGGCGGTGGCCCGGGAGGTGCTGGAGCGGGAGACCGATCTGGAGGCACGGCTCGCGGGCGTGCTCACCGCGTGGCTGGACATCGCGCGGCCGTACCATGAGTTCGCGGTCCAGTTCTTCAAGAACGCCGCCGACCCGGACAGCCCGCTCAGCCCCTTCTCCCCGGAGAGCGAGCACGCGCGCGAACTGGCCATCAGCGTGCACCGCGAGGTGCTGGCCGGTTCCAAGTCCAAGGTGGCCCCCGAACTGAGGGACGTACTGCCGGAGTTGATGTGGCTGGCCCAGATGGGACTGGTGCTGTACTGGGTCTTCGACCGCACCGAGGAACGGGAGCGCAGCTACCGGCTGGCCCGGCGCGGGGCCCGGCTGACCGCCCGCGGCGTCTCCCTGGCCCGCTTCCGGGTCCTGCGCCCGCTGGTGCTGGAGATCCACGAACTGTTCACGGACTTCCTGCCGGGGATGACCAGGGCACTGCCGGACCCGGGGCGCAAGCGGGAGGAGTGATCACCCGCCGGGCCATGGACCGCCGTCGCCGCGCAACCCGCCGGGCCATGGACCACCGTCGCCGCGCAACCCGCCGGGCCATGGACCGCCGTCGCCGCGCAACCCTCCGGGCCATGGACCACCGTCGCCGCCCAGCCCCGCGGGTGATGGTCCGCCGTCTCCGCGCTACCCGCCGGGGCATGGGCCACCGTCGCCGCGCAGCCCGTCAGATCCAGCCCAGCCGCCACAGCCGGAAGACACCCGTGCCGTCCACCAGGTACTGGGCGCCGCCGACGTCCTCGGTGCTGACCACGTACTCCTTGCGCTGCCACAGCGGGATCAGCGGGACGTCATGGGCGACGTCCCGCTGGATCTCCTCGAAGTCCTTCGCGGCCCGGCTGCGGTCGGCGAACTGCTGGCTGTCCAGGATGAGATGGTCGACCAGCTTGTTGCTGTACCCGGTGCTCATGGTGGAACCGGTGCCGACCAGCGCGGCGCCGAAGGTGTCGGGGTCGGGGTAGTCGGCGACCCAGCCGACCGACCACGCGTCCATCTTCCCGGCCGCCCAGCGCTTCTGGAAGTCGGTCCACTCGTAGCCCTTGACGTCCACCTTGAACAGGCCGCCCGCCTCCAGCTGCTTCTTCAGCCGCGCGGCCTCCTCGGCGCTCGCCTCCCGGTTGATCCCGTAGCCGAAGGTGAAGCGCACCGGCAGGCTCACCCCGGCCTCGGTGAGCAGCTCCCGCGCCTTCTGCGGGCTCGGCTCGGGGTAGCTGTCGAAGAACGAGGTGGTGTGGCCGGTGATGCCGGTCGGGATCAGTGAGTACAGCGGATCGACCGTGTCCGAGTAGACCGTCGCGGCCAGCTGCTCGCGGTTGACCAGCCAGGCCAGTGCCCGGCGCACGCGCGCGTCGTGCAGCGGGGAGCCGGAGCGGGTGTTGAGGTACAGGTTGCGGGTCTCGGCGCTGTCGGAGTCGGTGACGCGCTGGTCCGGGTCGCTCGGGTTCAGCTCGGAGAGCACGTCCGGCGGCAGGGTCCTGGTGGCGACGTCGACCTGGCGGCCCTTCCAGGCGCGCTGCAGCTTCTGGGAGTCGGCGTAGTAGCGCAGCTCGATCGGGCGGCCGGTGCCGCTCAGGTACCCCCGGTAGTGCTCGTTCGGCTGGAGGTCGGCCTTCTGGCCCTTGGTGTACGACGTGAGCGTGTACGGCCCGGTGCCGTCGACACCGGTGTCGGTGCGCAGAGTGTCGGCCGGGTACTTCTCCTTGTCCACGATCACACCTGCGCCGGTGGCGACCTTCAGCGGGAAGGTGGCGTCCGAGGACGACAGGTGGAAGGTGACGGTGTGCTCGTCGTCGGCGCTCACCGAGGCGAGCGTGCCGAGCAGCGATGCCGGACCGGTGTCGGAGTTGATCTTCCTGACCCGGTCGAAGGAGTACTTCACGTCCTCGGCCGTCATCGCGCGCCCGCTCGGGAACGTGATCCCCGAGCGCAGGGTGCACCGGTACGTCCTCAGGCCGCTGCCCTCGAACGCGCAGCTCTCCGCGGCGTCCGGGACCGGCTCGACGCCGCCGGGCTCGAAGGTGAGCAGGGACTGGAAGACGTTGCTGAACAGCGCCCAGGAACCGGCGTCGTAGGCACCGGCCGGGTCGAGTGCGGTGACCGCGTCCGTCGTACCGACGGTGATGGCCTTGTCGTCGCCCCCCTGCGACGGCAGCAGCTGCCAGGCGCCGACCCCCACGACGGCGAGCACGAGCAGCGTCAGAAGAATCCGCATGCGAACAGATCGCACGGTGGTGCCCTCCCCAGGGCCGTCGAGGCCCTACCCCTGGCCCAGCACGAATCGGCCACTCCCCCATGAGTGACGCGGCTCACCTAATCACACGGGTTTCACCGTGGGGAAGGGCTTTCTGACCAGTTGTGGAAGAACTTACCGAGGCCCGGTTTCCGCCGGGTTCCACAGCTCGTTCACAGCCGGGGGAGGCGGCCCCGCGCCGCCCGCGCTATGACGTCCGGCGCAGTGCGCGCAGACCGCGCAACCCGATGCCGCCGATGACCGTCCCCCATACGAAGGACACGACCGCCAGCAGCAGATGCACCCAGAAGTACGCGGTCGGACGACCGTCGTCGAAGGCGAGCCCGCTGCCGTCCTTGACGAGATTCTTGACGAAAGTGACCCAGATGACCCAGCTCCACACCCCGAAGGCGAGCAGGAACCAGGAGACGGGGCGGCTGAGCTTCATGTCCCCAGTATCGCCGTCCGCCGCCGGGTCCGGTGCCGGGGGTGGGGCGGCCGGGACTTCACCGTCGGCTGCCGGTACGTTCTCGACCGTGCCCGCACCGAAGAAGACCGGCCGGCGCTCCTTGCTGGTCACCTCCGCCACCGCGCTCTCCCTGTCCGTCACCGCCCCCGCCGCCCTGGCCGCGCCGGCCCCCTCGACGAGTCCGACGGCCACGCCCCCGGCCCGGATGTCGACGCTCGGCGGCGCCCGGCTCGGGCAGCCGGGCACGCAGGTCAATCTCGCCCCCGGCGTCCCGGTGCTGCCCAAGGACCTGACCGCCCGCTCCTGGATCGTCTCCGACGCCGAGTCGGGCGAGGTCCTCGCCGCGCACAACGCGCACTGGCGGCTGCCCCCGGCGAGCACGCTCAAGATGCTGTTCGCGGACACGGTGCTGCCCCGCTTCTCCCGGACCACCCGGTACAAGGTGACCCCCTCGGACCTCAAGGGGGTGGGCGCCGGCTCCAGCGTGGTCGGGATAAAGGAGGGCGGCACCTACTCGGTCCAGGACCTGTGGCTCGGGGTCTTCCTGCGCTCGGGCAACGACGCCGTGCACGTGCTGTCGTCGATGAACGGCGGGGTCCGGCAGACCGTCGAGGACATGCAGGCCCACGCCGAGGAACTCCAGGCGCTGGACACGTACGTGGTCTCCCCCGACGGCTACGACGCGCCGGGGCAGGTGTCGTCGGCGTACGACCTGACGCTGTTCGCCCGGTCCGGGCTGCAGAAGAAGGACTTCCGCGACTACTGCTCCACCGTGAGCGCGAAGTTCGGCTCCGCCACGATCCGGAACACCAACCGGCTGCTGAGCGGTGACAGCGACGTCCCCGTCTACCAGGGCATCGCGGGCGTGAAGAACGGCAACACCAGCCACGCGGGCGCCACCTTCACCGGGGTCGCCGAGCGGGGCGGCAAGGTGCTGCTGGTCACGGTGATGAACCCGCAGAAGCCCGAGCACAACGAGGTCTACAAGGAGACCGCGAAGCTGTTCGACTGGGGATTCCAGGCGATCGGCAAGGTCGACGCGGTGGGCGAGCTGGCCGCGCCGCGCAGCGCCTCGTCGGCCACCGCGCGGCCGGGCGCCGGGGTGTCCCCCGGGCAGGGTGCGCAGCCGTCGCCCGGTGCCGGCGGCGGGCCCGGGGCCACCCCGGCGGCGAGTGCCACCGCCGGGACACGCTCCAGCGGTGTGGGGATCGCGCTGGCCGTCGTGGGCGGTGTGCTGGTGCTGCTCGGCGGCGGGGCGTTCCTGGTCAACCGCCGGTGGCCGCTGCCGGACCTGATGCGCCGCCGGACACGTCCGTGAGCTCGACCCCCTCCTCCTCCTTGCTGCCCGTCGCCGTCCAGGCGGAGCAGAACAGCACGAGCTTCGCGGTGAAGTTGATCCACAGCAGCAGGGCCACGGGGACGCCGAACGCGCCGTACATGCTCTTCGCCGCGACGCCCTGGATGTAGCCGCTGAGCAGCAGCTTCAGCAGTTCGAAGCCGATCGCGCCGAGCAGCGCGGCGACCACCAGGCGGCGGCGCTGCGGCTCGACCCCGGGCAGCAGTGTCAGGACGTAGAGCAGGACCAGGAAGTCGGCGAGGACGGCGACGACGAACGCGGCGACCCTCAGCAGCACGCTGCCCCAGCCGTGTTCGTCCAGTCCGGCCTCCCCGGACAGCCGGCCGACGGCGGCCGAGGCGAGGATGGACGCGGCGAGGGTGACCAGCAGGGCGCCCCCGAGACCGAGCAGGATGCCGGCGTCCTTGGCCTTGGTGAGCACCGGGTTCTCCTCGCGGTCCGGCAGCTCCCACACCGAACGCAGGCAGTCCCGCACCTGGCCGACCCAGCCTATGCCCGTCAGCAGCAGGGCCGCGCCCGCGATGACGCCGACGGTGCCGGCGTTCTCGACGAGCGACGTGAGGTCGAGGCGGCTGGAGAGGACGCCGGGGAACTGCTCGGCGATCTTGTGCTCCACCGTCTTCTGCCGGGCCGGGCTGAGTGTGGCGGCGCTGACGGCGGCGGCCACCGTCAGCAGCGGGAAGAGCGCCACGAAGCTGACGAAGGTCATGGCGGCGGCCAGCCGGGCCCACTTCACCCGGTCCAGTCGCTCGTAGGACCGCCACGCGTGCGTGGCCGTCAGCCGGATGACGATCGGCCCGATGCCGGGGAGCTTCTTCAGCCAGTCCATGATCCGACTGTGCCCGCTGCAGGGGAGCGCCAACACCGCGTTTCTCCGTCGGAACGGTCATATGCGGGCGATACGGTCAGCTGTCATGAAGGATGTCTGCGAACCGCCCACCGCACTGCCCCGGTCGTTGCTCGTCCTCGGCGGCACGTCCGAGATCGCGCTGGCCATCACGCGCCGGCTGATCGCCCGCCGCACCCGCACGGTGTGGCTGGCGGGCCGCCCGTCCCTCGCCCTGGAGCAGGCCGCCGAGAGTCTGCGCGCGCTCGGCGCGGACACCCGCACCGTCGCCTTCGACGCACTCGACCCCGGCTCCCACGACGCCGCCCTGGGCAAGGTCTTCGCCGAGGGCCCCGTCGACATGGTGCTGCTCGCGTTCGGTGTCCTCGGCGACCAGGCGCACGACGAACGTGATCCGGCCCGCGCGGTCCAGGTCGTGCAGACCAACTACACCGGGGCCGTCTCGGCGGGCCTGGTGGCCGGCCGGGCCCTCCAGTCCCAAGGGCACGGGTCCTTCGTGGTGCTGTCCGCCGCCGCCGAACGCGCTCGCCGCTCCGACTTCATCTACGGCTCCAGCAAGGCCGGTCTCGACGTGTTCGCGCAGGGCCTCGGGGACGCCCTGCACGGCACCGGTGTGCACGTCATGGTCGTACGCCCCGGGTTCGTGCGCACGCGACGGACGGCGGAACGGCCGCCGGCGTCGCTCGCCACCACGCCCGAGGCGGTCGCCACCGCCGTCGAACTCGGCCTGCGCCGGCGCTCGGAGACGGTCTGGGTGCCGGGCGCGCTACGGCTGGTGGCGTCGGCGCTGCGGCACGCGCCGCGGGCACTGATGCGCCGGCTCGGCTGAGCGGCCGGACGCGTCACCCGTCACGGCGCCACGCGCGGGACGTACATGTCGGCGTGGCCGGGCTGGGGCGGTACGACGCATCCCCCGAAGGTGTACTCGCGCAGCTTGCGCCAGACGCCGTCGGCACCCTGCTCGTACAGCGCGAACCCGGTGCAGGGCCACTCGGCGGCGTAGCCCGCCAGTTCCGCGAAGGCGCGGTCCATCGCCGCGTCGTCGATGCCGTGCGCGACGGTGACGTGCGGGTGGTACGGGAACTGCAGTTCGCGCGCCATCGGCCCGGAGGCGTCCCGCACCCGCTGCTGGAGCCGGCCGCACTCCTCGGCGCCCTCGACGACGCGTACGTAGACCACCGGCGACAGGGGCCGGAAGGTGCCGGTGCCGGACAGCCGCATCGGGAACGGCCGGCCCGCGGCGGCGACCGAGGCGAGGTGCGCGTCGACCGCCGGCAGGTCGGCCGCGTCGACCTCGGTCGGCGGCAACAGCGTGACGTGCGTGGGGATTCCCTGAGCCGCGGGGTCGCCGAAGCCCGCGCGCCGCTCCTGGAGCAGGCTGCCGTGAGGCTCCGGGACCGCGATCGACACGCCGATCGTTACGGTCCCCACGTCGTCTCCTGTCGTCGCGTCTGTCGTCTTCTCGGCCGTCTTCGTCCCGGCCGTCGGATATCGACTGTACGGCCACGGATGTCCTGTGGGCAGGCGCGGCGGAAGTGATGTGCAGCGCTCTGCCCGTGCGGACCCGTGCGGTCGTACGCCTCAGTGCTTGGCCGGGAGGAAGCCCACGCGGTCGTACGCCTGCGCGAGGGTCTCGGCGGCGACGGTGCGCGCCTTCTCCGCGCCCTTGGCGAGGATCGAGTCCAGCGTCTCGGCGTCGTCCAGATACTGCCGGGTGCGCTCGCGGAACGGCGTGACGAACTCGACCATGAGGTCGGCCAGGTCGGTCTTGAGCGCGCCGTACATCTTGCCCTCGTAGTCCTGCTCCAGCTCGGCGATCGTCCTGCCGGTGAGCGTGGAGTAGATGGTGAGCAGGTTGGAGACGCCCGGCTTGCTCTCGGTGTCGAAGCGGATCACCGTGTCGGTGTCGGTGACGGCGCTCCTGACCTTCTTGGCCGTGGTCTTCGGCTCGTCGAGGAGGTTGACGAGGCCCTTCGGCGTGGACGCCGACTTGCTCATCTTGACCGTGGGGTCCTGGAGGTCGTAGATCTTCGCCGTCTCCTTGAGGATGTACGGCCTCGGGACGGTGAAGGTCGGGCCGAAGCGGCCGTTGAACCGCTCGGCGAGGTCGCGGGTCAGCTCGATGTGCTGGCGCTGGTCCTCGCCGACGGGCACCTCGTGGGCCTGGTACAGCAGGATGTCCGCGACCTGGAGGATGGGGTACGTGAACAGGCCGACGGAGGCCCGGTCGGCGCCCTGCTTGGCGGACTTGTCCTTGAACTGGGTCATGCGGCTCGCCTCGCCGAAGCCGGTGAGGCAGTTCATCACCCAGGCCAGCTGGGCGTGCTCGGGGACGTGGCTCTGCACGAAGAGGGTGCAGCGGTCCGGGTCGAGCCCCGCGGCCAGCAGCTGGGCGGCGGCGAGCCGGGTGTTGTCCCGCAGTTCCTTCGGGTCCTGCGCGACCGTGATCGCGTGCAGGTCGACGACCATGTAGAACGCGTCGTGGGACTCCTGCAGGGCCACCCACTGGCGGACGGCGCCGAGGTAGTTGCCGAGGTGGAACGAGCCGGCGGTGGGCTGGATGCCGGAGAGCACGCGAGGTCGGTCAGCGGAAGCCATGCTGCCCATTCTCTCAGAGGCTGCGGGTGGGGTCGGCCCCCGCTGCGGGGGCGGTGTCGCCGCGGTGCGCGGGGACTGCGGGCCGTGGGTGGCCGGTCGCGCAGTTCCCCGCGCCCCTGCGTCGGCTGCCCCTGAGGGCGCCGGTCAGCCCAGGTCGACCTCGGGGTACAGGGGGAACCCGGCGACCAGGTCCGTCGCCCGCTGGGCGATCTCCTGCGCGGTCTTCTCGTCGAGGACGTGGGCCGCCTTCGAGGGGGCGCCCGACTTGGTGGTGCCCGGCTCGGTCGTCGTCAGGACGCGGTCCATCAGGGCCGCCACCTCGTCCATCTCGGCCGTGCCGAGGCCACGGGTGGTGAGCGCGGGGGTGCCGACGCGGATGCCGGAGGTGTACCAGGCGCCGTTCGGGTCGGCCGGGATGGCGTTGCGGTTGGTGACGATGCCCGAGTCGAGCAGGGCGGCCTCGGCCTGGCGGCCGGTGAGGCCGTAGGAGGTGGCGACGTCGATCAGGTTGAGGTGGTTGTCCGTGCCGCCGGTGACGAGCGTGGCGCCCCGGCGCATGAGGCCCTCGGCGAGGGCGCGGGAGTTGTCGACGATGCGCTGCGCGTAGTCCCGGAAGGCGGGCTGCCGCGCCTCGGCCAGGGCGACGGCCTTGGCGCCCATGACGTGCGGGAGGGGGCCGCCGAGGACCATCGGGCAGCCGCGGTCGACCTGGTCCTTGAGGGAGTCGTCGCACAGGACCATGCCGCCGCGCGGGCCGCGCAGGGACTTGTGGGTGGTGGTGGTGACGATCTGGGCGTGCGGGACCGGGTCGAAGTCGCCGGTGAGGACCTTGCCCGCGACCAGGCCGGCGAAGTGCGCCATGTCGACCATGAGGGTGGCGCCGACCTCGTCGGCGATCTCGCGCATGATCCGGAAGTTCACCAGACGGGGGTACGCGGAGTAGCCGGCGACGATGATCAGCGGCTTGAAGTCGCGGGCCTGGGTGCGCAGCGCCTCGTAGTCGATGAGGCCGGTGGCCGGGTCGGTGCCGTAGGAGCGCTGGTCGAACATCTTGCCGGAGATGTTCGGGCGGAAGCCGTGGGTGAGGTGGCCGCCGGCGTCCAGGGACATGCCGAGCATGCGCTGGTTGCCGAAGGCCTGGCGCAGCTCGGCCCAGTCGGCCTCGGTGAGGTCGTTGACCTGGCGGACGCCGGTCTTCTCCAGGAAGGGGGCCTCGACCCGGTCGGCGAGGACGGCCCAGAAGGCGACCAGGTTGGCGTCGATGCCGGAGTGCGGCTGGACGTAGGCGTGGCGGGCGCCGAACAGTTCGCGGGCGTGCTCGGCGGCGAGGGCCTCGACGGTGTCGACGTTGCGGCAGCCGGCGTAGAAGCGGCGGCCGACGGTGCCCTCGGCGTACTTGTCGCTGAACCAGTTGCCCATCGCGAGCAGGGTCGCCGGGGAGGCGTAGTTCTCGGAGGCGATCAGCTTGAGCATCTCGCGCTGGTCGGCGACCTCCTGGCCGATGGCGTCGGCGACGCGCGGCTCGACGGCGCGGATCACGTCGAGCGCGGCGCGGAAGGCCGTGGACTCGGCGGAGAGGGGGGCGGAATTCTCGGGCATGGGGACCTCCGGACGGTGTGCGTACGGCATTCACGTTCGGCCCAGGCGCACGGCACTCTTCCCGATCGGGCCGCTCCCTGATGGTCCGTCCCATCCCAGCGCGCCAGTCACGGCCCGCACGTCAGCCTACCGGCCACGCCGTCGCGCGCAGGTCCCCCGTCCATCATCCGGGCGGGGTGCCGAGGGGCGGTCCCGGCCGGGGCGGGGTCAGCGCAGCGGGAGGTCGGCGTCGCTGTCGTCGGCGGTCCGGGGGCCGAAGATGCGCCGGTCGGCCTCGCGGATCGGCACGTCGTCGATGCTCGCCTCGCGGCGGCGCATCAGGCCGTGTTCGTCGAACTCCCACAGTTCGTTGCCGTAGCTGCGCCACCACCGGCCCTCGGCGTCCCGGCACTCGTACTGGAAGCGGACGGCGATGCGGTCGCCGTGGAAGTCCCAGAGGCTCTTGCGCAGCGCGTAGTCCCGTTCGCGCGCCCACTTGTCGGTCAGGAAGGCGACGATCTCCTCCCGGCCGGTGATGAACCAGTCGCGGTTGCGCCAGACGGAGTCGGGTGTGTAGGCGAGGGCGACCCGGTGGGGGTCGCGGGTGTTCCAGGCGTCCTCGGCGGCCCGCACCTTCTGGCGGGCGGTCTCCGGGGTGAACGGCGGGCAGGGCGGGCGGCCTTCGGGCACGGCGACCTCCTCAGGTCGAGAACGAGCGTTCTCCATCATGGCGACTAAGGTAGAGAACGACCGTTCTCGCCGTCAAGGAGCCACGCATGCCCGCCCCCGTCACCGAGGAACAGACCCGCCTGGACCGCGAAGCGCTCCTCGACGCGGCGGAGGCGCTCTTCTACGCGCACGGCGTCCAGGCGGTCGGCATGGACCGGATCCGGGAGGAGTCCGGGCTGCCCCTGAAGCGGATCTACCGGCTCTTCGCCACGAAGGAGGATCTCGTGGTCGCCGTGCTCCGGCGGCGCGACCGGCGCTGGCGCGCGAGCCTGGCCGCCCACGTGGCGGACGTCCCGGACCCGCGCGGCCGGGTGCTGGCGGTCTTCGACTGGCTCGCCGCGTGGTTCGCCGAGCCCGGCTTCCGCGGCTGCGCCTGGATCAACGTCCACGGGGAGCTGGGCACCTCGTCCGCGCCGGTCCTGGCCGAGGTCCGGGCCCACAAGCGGGCCTTCCACGACCAGCTGGCGGCCTGGGTGCGCGCCACCGGCGTTCCGGTGGCCGAGGGGGTGTGCCTGCTCGCCGAGGGAGCCATCGTCACCGCCGGTGTCAGCGG
>NZ_WWJT01000099.1 GCF_009865385.1 Streptomyces sp. SID486
ACGCAGGGCCAGAAGGGCCCGCAGGCCGAGAACATCGTTCCCGCCTGAACCGTCGCCTGACGCGAGCGTCGCGAGCCCAGGGCTCGCACGTCACGTGGCTGGGGCCCGCACTCTCGGGGTGCGGGCCCCAGCCGTTTTCGTACCGCCTCACTCGGCTCCCCTCCTCCGAGTGGAGAGACACCACCGTCGTTCTCGCAGAGGAGAAGCCTTTGACGTCGTCCATGTCCTGCTCCCCGAAGCTGCCGGCCTGCCCCCAGCAGGTCCCGTCCCGCGCCCACCCGGCCGGGAGGGTCTACAGCACCGGTCTGACCGCCCGTGACGTCATGCACGCCCCCGGGCCGCAGGTGGACGAGCACATGACGGTCGACGTGGCCCTGTCCGTCCTCATCGGCGCCCGCGTGCCGCACCTGCTGCTGCGGGACGAGGACGGCCGGTGCACGGGTCTGGTCACCCGGGCCCAGCTCGCGGCGCACCGGGGCGGTCACTGGTACGCCGACCGGACCCGGCTGCGGGACATCCCGCTCGACCGCGGCCCGTTCACCTCGTCCGCGACCATCCTCGACGACGCGGAGGCCGCCATGCGGGTCCGGACGCTGGACGCGTCCCCCGTCGTCGACGACCAGGGTTACGCCCTGGGCGTCCTCGCCCTGCCGCGCTGACCCGCCTCAGCCGGCGAGGGCGCCCATCGGGTCCCACGCGGGGAGGACGATCGGCGGCCGGCCGAGGGCGTCGGCCAGGTCCGCCGGGAGGGCGGAGCGGCGGACGGCGATCTCGAAGACGTGCTCGCCGAACCACGAGTCGTTCATGGTCCAGAAGCCCTTGTCGGCCTTCTTCTCACCCCAGCTGTTCTCCACCCGCCAGCGGCGCGGGCTGCCGTCCACCACGTCGACGCCGGTGAACAGCATCGCGTGGGTCATCTGTGTGTCGTGGTGCAGCAGGCGGTCGGCCTTGTCCATGGTGAAGGGCGCATCGTAGACGGCGGCGTAGTCGAAGAGCGCGGCGTCCCAGACACCGGCGTCCGCGTGCATCATCTTGGCCACGTCGCAGCCGAACCACACCGGCTCCCCGCCGACGATCGTGTCCATGGCCAGTTGCTTCAGCAGCCCGACCGGCACGTTCAGGTAGACCACCGGCGGGGCGTCCACGACGTTGCCCAGGTACTCGACGGTGAAGGTGCGGCCGACCGGGCTCGACTCGCGCGGGTCGTGCACCAGGCAGACGTACTCCTCCAGCGGGAGCCGCACGTACGAGGCGGCGAACTGAGCCGGGGTGAGCCAGCCGTCGCGGTGGAACCGCTTGTCCTTGTCCTCCCACTGCCACAGGAACCGCCGCGGCGGGGTGCCGAGGTGGATGCCGAGCACGCGGTGGACGGCGGACAGCACCTCCCGCTTGCGCTCGCGCTGGGCGTCCGTCCCCGCGCCGGCCAGGGCGCGCAGGTCGCGGGCGCCCTGACGGAGCAGCGTCTGCAGGGAGCGGTTCATCGCCCGGGTCGAGGAGGAGCTGTCCGTCTCCGGCATCACCGACTTCGGCACCAGGCCGTGCTTGGCGACCAGGGCCACGAACATGTTCCACTGGCCGCCGTCACCGATCGGGTCGGCCAGCAGATGCGCCACCGTACGGTCGTCCACGTCCCGGTCCGAGGTGTCGACGACCGCCTCGAGGAAGTGGTTCGCGCGCTCGAACTTGTCCCACCAGAGCAAATAGTTCTGGGAGAACTCGAAGTCCTTGACGCCCAGTTCGCGTGCCGCGCCGACGCGGAGCAGATTGAGCCCGGCGAACATCCAGCAGCGTCCGCTCTGCTTCTGGTCGGTGGCCTTCCAGTCGTCCAGGTGGTGGGAGACGGAGTGGTCGATGCCGGTGAGGATCCGCCGGTCCAGGGCGACGTCGTCCACGGGTGTCCGGGTGACCGCGTTCTGCATCAGCCGGTTCGCGGGACGGGCGTCGAACTCCTTCTCGAACGCCTCCAGCTGATCCGGGGTGAGGTCTCGCTCCATGGCCGGGCGGGAGTCGTCGTTTCCGAAGGACACAGCGGTTTGCCTCCAGTTTCCCCAGGGTTCCCGAGACGAGCGCGCCCTCACCGTCGCACGGTCGTTCGGCCGGAGTCAACGGACCGGGCGTCACCCCGCCGCCCCCGGCCGCCCGGGGTGCGGGGGGCCGCTTCACGCCCCGGCGGGCCCGCGCCGCTCAGCCCGTGAAGAACCGCTTGTCGAGCGCGATGCCGGCCAGCCGGTCCATGCTCAGGGCGGGTCGGGGACGCGTCACCGGGGCGCTCTCGGCATAGGAGTTGACCTCCCGGGCCGCCACCCGCCGGCCGTCCGGGTACAGGACGTCGACCAGCCACACCTGGGCCGCACCGCCCTTCTCCGACGATCCGCGGACCTTCTTGACCAGGGTGCCGTCGTCGAGCCGCGCGGCCTCGCAGTGACCGGTGACATCGGCGCAGCCCATGTGCCCGGCCAGGTCGGCGGTCATGTCGTACTGCACATCGACCTCCACCATGTTCTTGCCGTGGCCGTCGTCGTAGACGAGCTGGACCAGTCCGTCCCCGGCGTTCTCGTCGGAGACGGTCCCGCCCCCGGGCAGGTGTGCCTTCAGTACCCGGCTCAGCCGGGGGCCGGGTGCCTGCCGGCCGCCGGTGGAGGCGGGGCCGGTGGGGGCCCGCCGCGGGGCCGGCAGCGCGGCGATCGCCTTGTGCCACGCCGGGCTGCGCACGATCGAGGTGAGCCGGGCCGGGGACAGCAGCGGATCGGCGCTGCCGGACGACGCCTTCTCGCCGCCGCCGCCGAACTCCTGCACCGACAGCTGGACGCCGTCGGCGGTGGTGAGCACGGCGTACCAGCGCTTCTGGCCGGTCTCAGCGTTGGGGTAGGTGAACGACCTGGTGATGTCGAGCACCGCGCCGCCCGGGAGCTTCTCGGTGGTGCACTTGTCGAAGGGGCGGACCTCCACGGGCAGGCATCCGCCGTCGCCCTGCTGGTCGCGGGGGATCCCGGGGTCCAGCCTGGCGAGGGTGAAGTCGACGGCCGAGGATCCCCGCGCGGTGGTGTAGGTCAGCCGGGCGGACGGCCGGACGCCGTGGCCGCCGTCCTGGGTGCCCGTGCCCGAGGCCGCGGAGACGGTACCGCCGGGCGGCAGCAGGCTCCGGAGCGTACGGACCATCTCCGCCCCGCTGACCGGTGGGGCCGTCCGGGAGGCCGGGCGTTCGCCGGTACGGCCGTGCCCGGAGGCCGCCGGGCCGCCGGCGGAGCCGGGGCCGGGGTGGCCGAGAGCACCGGTGGCGAACAGGCCGCCGCCCAGCGCGGCCACGGCGGTGGCCGCGCCGGCGATCCGGACGGCGGTGGCCAGCCGCATCCGCCGGCCCCGGGCGACGGAACGCCGCACCAGGTCGGCGGAGTGGGGCGGGAAGTCGACCGTGGCCCGGCCCAAGGCGCGGGCCATCCTGGTCTCGAACTCCTCGTCGGGGGACATGGCAGGTCTCCGTTCCTCCGGGATCGGATGCGGTTGTTCTCGGTACGGCCGGGGGCCGCTCATGCGGCCAGGTCGGCCAGCTCGGTGCCCAGCAGGGCGCGCAGCCGTTGCAGGGCGCGCGTGCTCCGGGTCCGTACGGCACCCGGCGACTGCTTCAGGACGTGGGCGGTCTCCTCCACCGAGCGGTCCTCCCAGTAGCGCAGCACCAGCACGGCCCGGTCCTTGGCCGTCAGCTGCGCCAGGCCGTCGAGCAGGGCCATCCGCAGTTCCGCGTCCGGCGCCGGTCCGGCGGCGTCGGGCAGCCGGTCGCTGGGGCGCTCGGTGGAACTGCGGCGGCGCCGCTGGGAGATGTAGGTGCGCACCAGCACGGTGTTGGCGTAGGCCACCGGGGACTCCGCGCGGCTGATCCGCCGCCAGGAGCGGTACATCTTGGCCAGGGTCTCCTGCACCAGGTCCTCGGCGAGGTGCCAGTCGCCCGTGAGCAGGCAGGCGGTCCGGAACAGCGGCCCGCTGCGGGCGACTGCGAACTCCAGGTAGTCCGCGGGAGCTTCCCTCACCGTGTGTCCTCTCGTGGTCGACGTCCATCTCTTACACGCGGTGAGGATGCCGAGGCGTTACGGGGTCGGGCCGACCGATTTCGCGGGGCCGCTCCTCGGCGGGACCGGCGGCCCGGCGGGGGGCCCGGCTGGGGGCCCGGCTGGGCAGCGGTCGGTGGAGGAAGAGGGTGGGACGCGGTCAGCGGGGTGGGCGCCGCGGTCGGTGGGACGTATGGACGCGGTCAGCGGGGTGGGGGGCCGCGGTCGGTGTGGGGTGTGGCCACGGTCGGTGTGGAGTGGGGGGCCGCGGTCAGCGGGAGGTGCCGGCGTCCGCCGAGGTGGCGGCCGGGGGCGTGGCCGAGGACGCGGCCTGGGACGTCGGCTGGGCCGGGGCGGAGCGGCGGGAGGGGGCGCCCAGGAGGCTGACTGCGGTGGCCGTGAGGGCGGCCACGAACGGCACGACCAGACCAGCCCGGTAGCCCTCCAGCAGGCCGGCGGGGGTCTCCGGGCCGGCGGCGGCCGTGCTGACGGCGGTGACGGCGGAGAGACCGAGGGCGGCACCGAACTGGAAGGAGGTGTACAGCAGCCCTCCCGCGAGTCCCTGCTCCTCCTGCGCGACGCCCTCCGTGGCCACGATCGTGAGCGGGCCGTACGCCAGGGAGAAGGCCAGACCGAGGACGAGCAGGCTCGGGAACATCATCGCGTAGGTCCAGTCCGCCCCGACCGGGAGGAACAGGCCGTACGCGAGCGCCGCGAGGAGAAGGCCGCCGGAGATCACCCGGGCGTGGCCGAAGCGGCCCACCAGCCGTGGGGTGAGGGTCGGCGAGAGGACCGCGTCGACACCGGCGACCAGCATCGCGAGGCTGGTCTCCAGCGCCGACCAGCCACGCAGTTCCTGGAGGTAGAGCACGACGAGGAACTGGAACCCGAAGAACCCGGCGGCGAACAGCATGGCCGCGAGGTTCGCCCGCACCAGGGGGCCGCGGCGGAGGATCCCGAGGCGCACCAGGGGCGCCGGGGAACGCCGTTCGACGAGGACGAAGACGGTGAGGAGCGCCAGGCCGCCCAGCAGCGTGCCGGCGGTGCCGGCGATGCCGGCGTGGGCCGCGCGCTCGACGCCCAGCACGATCAGCACGAGCGCGGCGGTGACGGTGACCGCTCCGGGCGCGTCGACCCGGCCCCCGGCCCGGTCGGGACGCGCCTGCTTCGGGACGTACACGACGGCGGCGGCAAGGACGGCGAGGGAGAGGACGACCGGCGCGAAGAAGACCCACCGCCAGTGGACGGCGCTGAGCAGCCCGCCGGCGACCAGGCCGACGGTGAAGCCGGCGGCGGCGGTGCCCGAGTAGACGAGCAGCGCCCGGTCGCGCGCGGGGCCCTCGGCGAAGCTCGTCGTGACGAGGGACAGGCCCGCCGGGGTCATGAAGGCCGCGGCGACACCGGTGACGAACCGGGCGAGGATCAGCGTCCATCCTTCGGTGGCGAGGCCGCCGAGCCCGGAGAACAGCAGGAAGACGGTGAGCCAGAGCACGAACATCCGCCGGCGCCCGAACAGATCGGCCGCCCGGCCGCCGAGCAGCATGAAACCGCCGTATCCGAGCACGTAGGCGCTCATCACCCACTGCAGCGCGCCGGTGGACATGCCGAGATCGGCGCGGATGGACGGCAGGGCCACGTTGAGCATGGCCACGTCGATGCCTTCGAGGAAGATGGCGCCGCACAGCACGAACAGGACGGCCCGGGTGCGGATGCCCGGCCCAGCCGCCGCGCGGGGGATTCCGGCCATGGTGAACTCCTTCGCCAGCAGGGGGATTTGTCGGTCCCCCCAGCGTTCGCCGACGCCCGCCCGGGAACAACAGCGATGATCGCAACGTTCGTTCAGCCAGGCTTACCGATCGGTGCCGGGTGCCCATGTCCGCAGGCCCGGGGAGTGGCGTGGACCAGAACGAACTCGACTGTTTCCTCGTGCTGGCCGAGGAGCTGCACTTCGGCCGCACCGCCGGCCGTCTGCGGCTCTCCCGGGCCAGGGTGAGCCAGCTCGTCCAGCGGCTGGAGCGCCGCGTCGGAGCGCCCTTGTTCACCCGCACCAGCCGGCAGGTGGCGCTGACGAGCCTCGGCAGCCGGCTGCGTGACGATCTCGAACCGCACCGTCGCGGTATCGAGAACGCGCTGGCGCGCGCCGTGGCGTCGGCGCGCGCGCTGGACGGTGTCCTGCACGTCGGCTTCTCCACCCCGCTGGCGGGGGAACTGGTGATGAAGGTGACCGAGCGGCTGCGCGCCGGCCGTCCCGGGCTGACCGTCGAGGTGTGCGAGGTGCCTTGGACCGATCCGTACGGGATGCTGCGCGCCGGTGACTTCGACGTGCAGCTGACCGACTTCCCGGCGCCGGACGCGCCGGCGCGGGAGGACGACGTGGTGCACGGGCCCACCCTCCTCACCGAGGGCCGGGTGCTGGCCGTCGCGACGGGGCATCCCCTGGCCGGGCGGGACGCGATGACGCCGGAGGATTTGGCCGGCGTGGTCCTGCTGACGGTCGAGGGCGACCTCCCGGAGCACTGGCGGCGGTATCGCGTGCCGGCCCGCACGCCCGGCGGCACACCGATCCCGCAAGGGCAGGCCGTCACCAACCTCCAGGAGGCGCTGACACTGGTGGCCGGCGGCCGGGGGGCGATGCTGGTGGCGGCCCACATCGCCCGCTACCACGGCCGTCCCGGGGTCTCCTACGTGCCGGTCGAGGAGGACCGGCCCCTGCGGTACGGCGTGGTCCGGCGGTCCGGGGCCGCGCAGCCGGCCGTACGCCTCTTCGAGACCCTCGCCCGAGAGGTCGCCCGCGAGGCGGCCCGGGACCTGGCTCCGGCTCCTCCGGAGGGCCGGCGGTCAGGAGGACCTGCGGCCCGGTGAGCCGGCGTCCCCCTGAGCCGGCGTCCCCGTGAGCCGGCGGCCGGTCCGTCGCTCCGGGGTGCGGGCCGGGCGGTCCTGGGGGCCGTGGCGGCCGCCCCGGCTGCTCCGTCCGGGTGCATCCGTCATCCGAACGGCCGCGCGTCGGCCCCCATGGGTGCCCGGGGGCGCCCCCGCGCGGTTGAGGATGGCGGATGACGGACGCGGCGCGGGCGCACGGCGAGCATCGGGAGACGGACGACTGGTGAGCATCCTCAACGAACCCCAGGGCGGTGCCGAGGCAGCCGGCGACTCCTACGAGAGTGAGCTGCCGCTCAGGCGCAAGCAGCCCGGCAATGTCGTGGTGAAGTGGATGACGACCACCGACCACAAGACGATCGGGACGCTGTATCTGTCGACGTCGTTCGCGTTCTTCCTGTTCGGCGGCGTGATGGCGTTGATCATGCGCGCCGAGCTGGCCCGTCCCGGCATCCAGATGATCTCGAACGAGCAGTACAACCAGCTGTTCACGATGCACGGCACCGTGATGCTGCTGATGTTCGCGACGCCGCTGTTCGCCGGGTTCACGAACTGGATCATGCCGCTGCAGATCGGCGCGCCCGACGTCGCGTTCCCCCGGCTGAACATGTTCGCCTACTGGCTGTACCTGTTCGGCTCGCTCATCGCGGTGGGCGGCTTCCTCACCCCGGACGGCGCGGCCGACTTCGGCTGGTTCGCCTACTCCCCGCTGTCG
>NZ_WWJT01000100.1 GCF_009865385.1 Streptomyces sp. SID486
CCGCGGCGACCCCGGCCCACGGCGACCCCGGGCCGGGGCCGGCCCGTCCGGTACGGCTACGAGCGGTACGGGTTGTACCGGGCGTACGGCCCCGTCGGGTGGCCGTACGCCGGCCAGGGCGCCGCGGGCGGCGGACCCGCGTACACCGGCCGGGCCGGGGCGGCCGTCCGCGCCGCGTACTCCAGTGCCGGACGGGCCACGCCGCGGTGCCTCCACAGCTCGTCGAGCAGCTCGCGTTCCCGTACGACGAAGTCGGCGCCCGCCTTCCCCTTGCGGCCCCGCTGCCGCAGGAACGCCAGCGAGGTGGCACACGCCTCGTACCGCGCCACCTGCCGCGCCGCCGGGCGGCCGTGGTGGTGCCGCGCGTAGTCCCGGGCCATCCGCCGGGCCCGCATCGACCCGAGCGCCGACGGCTCGGCCGGCCCCAGCCACCCGGCCAGCACGTACGCCGGCAGCTCCGCCCGGACGATCCGCAGCTCGCGCTGCCGGGTCCAGACCGCCAGCCAGGTCAGCAGCGCGAACGCGGGCACCATGAAGGCGGCGTAGACGGCGAAGAAGCCGTACTCGCCGAAGGTGGCGGAGCCGTTCCAGAAGGCGTGCATGCCCATCGCGAGCAGCAGGCCCCCGGCCGGCAGCAGGAGACGCCGGACGTGCTGCCGCTCGGCGGACAGCGCGGCGACGCCGAAGCCGATGCCGGTGAGGACGGTGAACAGGGGGTGCGCGAACGGGGACATCACGATGCGCACGAAGAAGGTGGCGGCGGTGACGGAGGCGATGCCCCGGTCGCCGGTGAGCTGGTCGGTCCCGAAGGCCGTGCCGAGGTAGAGGATGTTCTCGGTGAACGCGAAGCCGGTGGCGGTGACCCCCGCTATCACCACCCCGTCCACGATCCCGGTGAAGTCGCGCCTGCGGAAGAGGAACACCAGCAGCACGGCGGCGGCCTTGGCGGACTCCTCCACGATCGGCGCGATCACCGTGGCGCCGAGCGTGTCGGCGCCGGCCGGGTCCGCGGTCGAGGTGGCGATCCACTTGGTCGCGAAGCTGTTGGCCACGATGGCTATCAGCGCCGCCGCACAGGCCCCCCAGGCGAAGGCGAAGACCAGGTTCCGCCAGGGGCCCGGCTCCACCCGGTCCAGCCAGCGGAACGCGGCTATCAGCCAGGGCACCGGCAGCACGGCCAGCCCGAGCCCGACGAGGAACCCCTCCGTGCCGGTCTGCCGCCGGACCAGCGCGAGGATGACCAGACCGGACAGCGCCAGCAGCGAGGTCAGCGCCCCGTACCTCACCCACCTGCGCTGCCACCAGTGCGGGTGACGGAGCGCGCCGTCGCCGGGGCTCGGGGGACGCATCGGAAACGGAGGACTGGTGGCCACGGCATCGACCCTAACGGTGACGGGGCGAGGGGCTGATCGGTTTATCGGTCCCGGCTGTGCGGGGCGCGCCGGAACAGCAGATCGTTCACCACATGACCCTTGTCCAGTCCCTGTCCCTCGAAACGGGTCAGCGGCCGGAACTCCGGGCGCGGCGCGAACCCGCCGTCCGCCTGGGTGTTCTCGAAGTCCGGGTGCGCGGTGAGCACGTCCAGCATCTGCTCGGCGTACGGCTCCCAGTCGGTCGCGCAGTGCACGAGCGCGCCGGGCTTCAGCCGGGTCGCGGCGAGCGTGAGGAACGCGGGCTGGATGAGCCGCCGCTTGTGGTGCCGCTTCTTGGGCCACGGGTCGGGGAAGTAGACGCGCAGGCCGTCCAGCGAGTCCGGGCGGAGCATCTCCCGGAGCAGGATGATCGCGTCGCCGTTGGCCACCCGGACGTTGGACAGGCCGCCCTGGTCCGCCAGGTTGAGCAGGTTGCCCTGGCCCGGGGTGTGCACGTCGACGGCGAGGATGTTGGTGTCCGGGTCGCCCGCTGCCATCGCCGCGGTGGCCTCGCCCATCCCGAACCCGATCTCCAGGACCACGGGCCGGTCGTTGCCGAACAGCTCGCCGAAGTCGATGACGCGCTGCCCGTCGATGTCCAGGCCCCACTTGGGCCACAGCCGCTGCAGCGCGTCGGCCTGCCCGGTCGTGACCCGGCTGCGCCGCGGCTGGAAACTGCGGATCCGCCGCTCGAAGTGCGAGCCGGCGGGATCGGCCCTGGGCCCGTCGGGGAAGCGGGGCTCACCCTTGGCCCGGGTGTGCCGGAGGGAGTCACCGGAGCCGTCGGGGGCCGGGAGCGGGGCGTCGGGAGTGTTCGGCGAGTCAGACACAGTGAGCCCAATTTTAGAAGGTCCGCACGAGTCGTTACAGCGACCCCAGCATGTCCAGCGCCCGGCGCCCGATCTCCCGCCCGATCGGCAGCGAGGCGGTGGCCGCGGGGGAGGGCGCGTTGAGCACGTGCACGGCCTGCGCTCCCTCCCGGATCAGGAAGTCGTCCACCAGCGTCCCGTCGCGCAGCACCGCCTGCGCCCGCACCCCGGCCGGGGCCCGCACCAGATCCGTCGCCGCCACCCCGGGCAGCAGTCTGCGCACCGCCTTCAGGAAAGCGGCCCTGGACACCGAGCGGTGCAGCTCGCCCGCGCCGTACCGCCAGTGCCGCCGGGCGATGGCCCACGAGCCCGGCCACGCCAGCGTCCCGGCCAGCTCCCGGGGCCGGACCACCCCCCAGCCGTACCCCTCGCGGGCCAGGGCCGGCACCGCGTTGGGGCCGATGTGCACGCCGCCGTCGATCCCGCGGGTCAGGTGCACCCCGAGGAACGGGAACGCCGGGTCCGGCACCGGGTAGACCAGTCCGCGCACCAGCTCGGGCCGCGCCAGCTCGTAGTACTCCCCGCGGAACGGCACGATCCGCACCTCCGGGTCGTCGCCGGTCAGCCTGGCCACCTCGTCGCAGTGCAGCCCGGCGCAGTTCACCAGCACCCGGCCGCGGACCACGTCGCCGGCCGCCGTGAGCACGGCCACGCCCAGGCCCGGCCGCCGGTCCACCCGGACGACCCGGGCGCCGTACCGGATCTCGGCGCCGGACGCCCGCGCCAGTTCCCGGGCGACCCCCACGAAGTCGCACACCCCGGTGGTGGCGACGTGTATGGCGGCGAGGCCCTGGACCTCCGGTTCGTACTCGCTGATCTGCGCGGGTCCCAGCTCCCGCACCGGGATGCCGTTCTCACGGCCCCGCTGCACCAGTGCGTGCAGCCGGGGCAGCTCCTCCCGCTCGGTGGCGACGATCAGCTTGCCGGTGACGGCGTGCGCGATGCCGTACTCGGCGCAGAACTTCACCATCTCGGCGGCGCCCCGCACCGCGTACCGCGCCTTGAGCGAGCCCGGACGGTAGTAGACCCCGCTGTGGATGACCCCGCTGTTGCGGCCCGTCTGGTGCCGGGCCGGGCCGGGCTCCTTCTCCAGCACGGTCACGCGCGTACCCGGCGCGGCGCGCGTGATCGCATACGCCGTCGACAGCCCGACGATCCCCCCGCCGATCACGAGCACATCGCAGTCGTACGCCCCGGTCCGCACCTGCACCACCTCCGCCATCGATAGTGCACTGCGCCACTGACATCGGCTTCAAACACCGGAAGGGGCCGGCACCCCGACGGGGTCACGGGGAACCGCGCGGACGGCCGCGCCCGGCGAGCCGCCGGCACCGGCCCGGCGGCCCCCCCCGGGCCGCTCCGCTACGCCGGAGCGGCCATCAGCAGCGGCCTGGCCCGCTCCCGCAGCTCCACGACCCGGGGCTCGTCCCCGTACGGCTCCAGCCGGTGCAGCAGGTCCTTCACGTACTCCGTGGTCCGCGCCGACGAGATCCGCCCCGCGACCTCCACGGCCCGCACCCCCTGCTCGCACGCCGCGTCCAGGTTCCCGGACTCCAGCTCGGCGACGGCGGAGACGACCAGCCGCAGCCCGTGCGAGCGCACGAACTCCTCCGTCGGCTTCGACAGCGCCTGCTCGGTGAACCGGCGCACCTGACGTGGCGCCTTCAGGTCCCGGTAGCACTCGGCCGCGTCGGCGGCGAACCGGTCGTATCCGTAGAAACCCAGCCACGAGGGGTCGTTGTCGCCCTCGCGTGAGCGCTCCAGCCATCCCTCGGCCGCCTTCAGCGCCGCGCCCGCGGCCTGCGCGTCCGCCGCACGCGCGTGTGCCCGTGCCTCGACCAGCCGGAAGAAACTCATGGTGCGGGCGGTCGCCAGCCCCCGGTTGCGCTCCAGCGCGGCCTGCGCGAGGTCGACCCCCTCGTCCCCGAACCCCCGGTACGTCGCCTGCAACGACATGGAGGCCAGCACATAGCCGCCCAGCGGGACGTCCGCCGCCGCGCGGGCGAGCCGGAGCGCCTGGATGTAGTACCGCTGCGCGGCCTCCTGCTGTCCGGTGTCGAAGGCCATCCACCCGGCGAGCCGGGTGAGTTCCGCCGAGGCGCCGAACAGGGCGCGGCCGACCTCGTCGGAGTAGGAGCCGAGCAGCAGCGGTGCCGCCTCCACCCGCAGGCACTCCGGGACCATCGAGGAACGCCAGTCCCCGCCGCCGTACTTGGAGTCCCACCGCCTGGCGTCCTCGGCGGCCTCCCGCAGCTTCTGCACGTCGCTGTGGCCGACTTTGATCGGTGCGCCGGACCCCTCGGCGGAGCCCGCCTCCCGCGCGACCGAGCTGTCGGCGGGGGTTATCAGCCATCGTGAGGCGGGCGTTGCGTATGCGCTCACCGCGAACGATCCGGCGAGGGACTGCCAGATGCCGCCGGAGCCGGCCCGGCGGCCGGCGAAGTCCAGGCGGTACAGCTCCGTCGCGGACCGCACGGCCTGTCCCACGTCCCTGGGGAAGGCGAGGCCCACCTCGGGTGCGGGGTCCGCGTCGGCCAGGCCGATCTCGTGGAGCGGCACCGGACGGCCGAGCTTCTGGCCGATGGCGGCGGCGATGAGGTGCGGTGCCGCACCTTGCGGCACCATGCCCTTCGACACCCAGCGCGCCACCGACGTCTTGTCGTAGCGCAACGTCAACCCTCTTTGCGCGCCGAGGTCGTTGACGCGTCTGGCGAGCCCGGCGTTGCTGATTCCCGCGAGGGCGAGAACGGCGCCGAGCTTTTCGTTCGGCCCGCGTTGCTCCCTGGACATGAGCCACCCCTCGACACAGACGGCTGCCGCGCTGGCATAACCATGCGGCATTCGTAAACCCAGCGTAGTTCGCCGCATCCCAAGCGTTAAGGGGCATTGTTCCGGATGGCGGGATTGTGGTCCGTACGGGAGCGCCCGCCCTGCACGCACCGTGCACGGGCTGTCGCCCCGTGCCCCCGTGCGTGTGGCCGTGCGCCCGTCCGTGCGCTCTTCTCCGGCCACCGGGGGAGCGGTTCCATGGCTCCTGCGTGGGTCGGCCCGCTGTACTGGATCCAGTGGGCTGGGGGACACCGCCGCCTTCATCCCCGCGGGTGGCGGACCGGTCCGGGAGGCGTCTTCCGCCTCCCGGACTGTGCGTGTGTGCGGGCCGCCGCGCCCTTCGCCGCCCTGTACGGAGCGTGCTCATCGCCCGGCTGCCGCCAGCGATTTGGCCAAAAATCGACCCCCTGCGGATGGGGTGAATTTCCTTTACGACCATGCAACTTGAGGGCGCAGAGGGAGTTTTGGGGGAGCGCATTGGGGGCGCATTCGCGCCGCCCCCCTTGGGTGTCACCCCCGCCGGACCCACCCGGCGCGCGTCGGCCACCCGTCAACTCCCCCGGTCCGCCAAGCGAACTTCCCTCGATCGAAGGCGGTGCCACCGCGCCTCTCCGACGTGCGCTTCATGGCAGCATGGGTCCGGTTCCTACGGTGCACTGGTTGTCCACAGCCTGTGGAGGCGTCGATGCGGTGGTTGGTGGGGTGGAGCAGCACCGCCGCGGGCGCCGCCGGGATCGGCTCCGCGGGCGCGGTCGGGTACGAGGGCGAGACCCTGCACCCGGTCGGTTCCCACCTTCTGTGGGGTGACCCGGACCCGCTGTGGGCCGTCGGCGACTGGCGCCCGGACGAGGTGCGCGTGGTGCACGCCGACGCGGAGCACCGGATCGCCGTCCTCGGCATCTGCGGCGCCACCGACGAGGAGCTGCGGCGCGGCCTGGTCACCGCGCGCGGGGGCGCCGTACGCCATCTGACCGCCTGGCCCGGCAGCTACACGGCCGTCGTCCGGGCCGGCCGCCGCATCACCGTCTGCGGCGATCTCGCGGGCGCCCGGCCGGTGTTCCACACCTCCTGGGCCGGCGGTACGGCCTACGCCACCGCCGCGCTGCCCCTCGCCGACCTCGTCGAGGCCAACCTGGACTTCACCCATCTCGCCGCGCTGCTCGCCGCGCCGGACGTCCCGGCCGCGCTGCGGGACACCACCCCGTACGAGGGTGTACGGCGCATCCCGCCGGGCCACGCGCTGGTGCTGCGCGCCGGGGCACGCGAGGTCGCCGGGTACGAACCGGTCGCCTCCCTCGCCGTGGCGGCGCCCCCGGCCGAGCCCGGCCGCGCCGTGGACGCCGTACGGGACGCCCTGGTGGAGGCGGTCCGCGCCCGGCTG
>NZ_WWJT01000101.1 GCF_009865385.1 Streptomyces sp. SID486
GGACTCACCGCGGCCCAGGTCCGCGGCATGACGGCCCCGGCGCCCCCTGACGGTCTCACCCCGGCCCCCGCCACCGGCTGGCCGAACGCCCGGAGCTGGCCGAACGCGGCGGGGACAGTTCAAGCGGGCTAGCCGGACCGCGGGACGCGCCGCCGCCCGGTCACGGGGGGCCGGGCGGCAGAGCCCGGCGTCCTCCACGACGGCATGTCCACCTCCGCCCGCACCGTCTTGCCCGGAGGATCCCGGCGCACCACCTCCCAGCGGTCCGCCAGCGCGTCGACCAGTAACAGTCCCCGGCCCCCCTCGGCGAGCGGTTCGGGTCCGGCCAGCTGCCCCGGGCCGGGCGGCAGCCTCTCGTCCAGGGTGTCGCTCACCTCGATCCGGACGCTGCCGACCAGCAGGGCGAGGGTCAGCTCGAAGTCCCGCCCGGGTACGCGGCCGTGCGTCACGGCATTGGCCGCGAGTTCCGCGACGATGGCCCCCGCGGCCTCGGCCACGGAGCTGTCGAGGGGGACGCCCCACGCGTCCAGCTGGGCGAGCGCGAGCCGCCTGGCGAGCCGGGCCCCGCGCGGGGTGGGGCTGAGGCGCTGTGTGAAGGGGGGCGCGGAGAGGGGAAGTACGTGCATGCCCCTCAATGTGGGGCGCGCGCGACGGCGTTCACCAGGGTTGCCCCGCGTACGCTGCGCGAGCGTACGCGGTCACGGGGTGGACAGTACGAGTGACTGTCCGTGACGATCCTGTGCATGGCTACGGGAAGCGGCGGTGAGCCGGAGTCGTCGGACAGTATGCGGACGTTCGGAGCGGTCGTACAGGCGCTGCGCGAGTACCACCGGCTGAGCCGGGAGGAGTTCGGGCGGCTCGTCGGCTACTCCCGACACACGGTGGCGTCGGTGGAGCTCGGCCGCCGCATGCCGGACGCGGACTTCGTGGAGGCGGCGGAGGGGGCACTGGGCAACACGGGGGCACTGCGGAGAGCGGCGGGTTTCCTCGGGCGGCAACCGGGGTTGGCCGCGTGGTTCCAGCGGTGGGCAGCACTGGAGAAGGTCGCGATCAACCTTTACACCTACGAATCCAGGATGGTGCCCGGCCTGCTGCAGACGGAGCGGTACGCCCGGGTGCTGTTCACTGATCAGCTTCCGCCCTTGGATGACGCGCAGATCAAGAAGAACTGGGCTGCGAGAGTCCAGCGTCAGTCGCTGCTGCGCGATCGGCCGAACACAGCCTTCAGCTTCATCATGGAGGAGCATCTGCTTCAGCGGCGCACCGGGGGAGTCGACACCGCACGAGAACTCATCGACCACCTACTCGAAGTCGGCGGGCTGCGGAACGTCGAGATCCAGATCATGCCGGCAGCACGAGAATCACATGCGGGTCTCGCCGGCCCCGTGCAGTTACTCGAAACGCCGAAGCACAAGTGGTACGCGTACTGCGAAGGGCAACGCGGCGGACTACTCGTATCCGACCCGAAAGAGATCAGCATCCTGCACCAGCGGTATGCCAGGATGCGCTCGCAGGCTCTCACCATCGCGGACTCCCTGAGCCTGTTGCAGCGGATGCGAGGAGACCTATGAGCGCCCCGGAACTGAGCTGGTTCAAGAGCAGCTACAGCAGCAGCGGCGACGGCGACTGCATCGAGGTCGCCCTCACCTGGCCCAAGTCCACCCACAGCAGCGCCCCCGCCACCGTCCACGTCCGCGACTCCAAGGCCGAGCGCGGCCCGCACCTCGCCCTCTCCCCCGCCACCTGGTCGGCCTTCGTCGCGTACGCCGGTGCGTGAGTGACGTGGACGGGCGGGCCCGTACGGACCCGCCCGTCCCGCCTGCTCAGCCCGCTACTTGGGGCAGTGGTCCCACGCGAAGTGGTACGTCGTGCTGATGTCGCCGTCCGTCGAGTCCATGGTCATGAAGCTGACCTTGGACGGCGCCGAGCCCGCGTTCACCCGCAGCTCGGTGTTGATGTTGAAGTTGCGCAGCACCCCGCACGGGGCCCACACCATCTGGGCCCAGTCCGTGGTGTCCGTGGCCTGCCAGTCGTCGTTGTAGGGGCCCCGGTACGGGTGGGTGATGGGCACCGTCGCCGAGGAACCCTGGAAGTAGTACGACGCCTTCTGCGTGGCCGTCGCGCCGGACTGGAGGGAGAGGAAGCCCCGGTAGTCGGCGCTCGCGATGGCGTAGGTGAAGCCCTGGGGGACGTGGACCACCAGGTTGAGCTGGCAGTTCTTGCGGAAGGCCGTGGGGTCGGAGTTGCCGCCGGCCTGGGCCAGGTAGTCGCTGTAGGTGACGGTGAACGCGGTGTTGTCCGGCGAGACGGCGACCGCCGCCGTGCCCGAGGGACAGCCGGAGCCGTTCACCGTGGCGACGTCGATGACGATCTTGTCCGGAGGCGGGTCGTCGAAGACGGGGGACGAGGTCTGGGCGGGTAGCGCGGTGGTGAGGAGAGCGGCCACTGCACCGCTCAGGAGGAGCCCACCAGCCATGGTTTCTCCCGGTTGTCGAGTGGGGGGTGGACCTCCCGCCGTACTGGTTCAAAGGTGAAGAACTTGTGCGCCACCTGTGAACCGGCGATGGAGGCGTGGGCATCGTAGGAAGCCCCACCGACGGCCGGGAGGGTGAACTCCGGCCATTCACTTCCGGGTTTTCACGGGTTCTCCCAGGCCGCCGGCTCCGCCGCCAGCGTCCGGACCGGCTCCGGCAGGGCGTCCGCCGCGAGGTCGGCGATCGTGACGCCCTCCAGGACGCGGCGGACGTTCGCGCGCAGCGCGATCCACAGCGGCAGCAGGGGCCGGGCCGTGCCCGTGTAGGCGAGACCGGTCGGGCGCTCGCCGCGCACCGACACGATCGGTCCGTCGACCGCCCGGATGACGTCCGCCACAGTGACCGAGGCCGCCTCCCGGGACAGCCGGTAACCGCCGCCACCGCCGCGCCGGCTGTCCACCACCCCGGCCCGCCGCAGATCACCGAGGATGCCCTCCAGGAATTTGTGGGGAATGTCCTGCACGGCGGCGATTTCCTCGGCCTTCACCGGCCCGTTACCCTGCCGTACGGCCAGCTCCAGAACCGCCCGTACCGCGTAATCCGCCCGCGCCGAGATCCTCATGGATCCATTGTGGGGCGTGCCGCCGTGGAGAATGGCCGGACCCGCGCCCCGCAAGCTCGCCCGGAGGACCCACCTTGGCGCTCAGCAGACGCACCTTCAGTGCCCTGGCCGGCTCCGCCGCGCTCGGCCTCGCCCTGGGCGGCAGCAACGGTCCCGGCGCGTTCTCGGCCTACGCCGGCGGCGGCGCGCGGACCGGTCCGGCACCGGGCCCGCCGAGCGCGGACGGCGAGCGGCACACCATCGGGTACGACCGCCACTCGCTGCTCGTCGACGGGCGGCGGCTGGTGGTGTGGTCCGGCGAGCTGCACCCCTTCCGGCTGCCCAGCCCCTCGCTGTGGCGGGACGTGCTGCAGAAGATGCGGGCGCACGGCTACAACGCCGTCAGCATCTACGTGGCCTGGAACTACCACTCGTCCGCTCCCGGCGTGTACGACTTCTCCGGCGTCCGGGACCTCGGCCTGTTCCTGCGCATGGCCGCCGAGACCGGCCTGTACGTCATCCTGCGGCCCGGCCCGTACATCAACGCCGAGGTCGACGGCGGCGGCTTCCCCGGCTGGCTGACCGCGACCCGGGGCGCCGCCCGGACCGACGACCCCACGTACCTGGCGCACGTCGACGAGTGGCTGACCCAGGTCAACCGGATCGTCCGCCGGCACCTGTACACGCGGGGCGGCGGCACGGTCCTGCTGTACCAGATCGAGAACGAGTACGACGCCCACGCCCGCGAGGCCACCGGCCGGAACTACATGTCCCACCTCTACCGGAAGGTGCGGGCCGACGGGATCGACGTCCCGCTGTTCCACAACGACAAGGGACGCAACGGCTACTGGATCCCCGGCACCTTCGACACCGGTGGCGACAAGGGGGGCTGGCTGTACGGGTTCGACGGCTACCCCTCGCCGTCCCAGACCCCGCCGGACTGGGGGCACTACGGCCCCGGCGGGCTGAAGGGCGGCGCCACCGCCTCGCCCGCCACGCCCGGGTTCGTGCCGGAGTTCGGCGGCGGCTGGTTCGACCCCTGGGGCGGGGCCGAGTTCGACGGCAAGGGGTACGCCGAGTCGCGGCGCACCCGGGACGCGGCCTACGAGCGCCGCTTCTACCTGACCAACCTGGCCAACGGACTCACCCTGCACAACGTGTACATGACGTTCGGCGGGACCTCGTGGGGCTGGCTGCCCGCGCCGGTCGTCTACACGTCGTACGACTACGGCGCCGCGATCGACGAGGGGCGCAACGTCACCGACAAGATCGCCCCGATGCACCAGCTGGGCCACCTGCTCCAGCGCGTCCCCGACTTCGCCCGGCTGGACCGGGCGGCGGACGTCACGGTCGCGGGTCTGAAGGTCTATCACCTCACCAACCAGGACACCGGCGCGCACGTCTACGTCGTCCGCAACGACGGCACCGAGGCGGTCACCACCACCCTGCCGACCGACGCCGGCGCCCTGCCCGTCACCGTGCCGGGCAAGGACGCCAAGCTGCTGGCCACCGGGCTGTCGCTGGGCCGGCGCACCCTGAAGTACTCCACCGCCCAGCCCATGCTGTGCCTGACGGCGGGCCGGCGGGACATCGCCGTGTTCACCGGGCGGCGCGACGACATGGCCGAGCTGGTGCTGGACTGCTCGACCGAGCCGTACGTGGAACGGCTGGACCCGGAGGCCGGCTGGGCCTACGACCGGGGCGAGCTGCATGTGAACGCCCCCCTCGGGCAGGGCGGCCTGACCCGGGTGCTGGTGCAGCAGGGCGACAGCGACAGCTCGCTGCTGCTCCTGTTCGCCGACGACGCCACCGCCGTCCGCCTGTTCCCGTACGACACCCCCTCCGGGACCGTGCTGGCCTACGGTCCGGCGCTGCTGCGGCACGCGGAACTGCGCGGCTCGGAGGTCCGCCTGACCGGTGACGTCACCGAGCGGACGACCCTGGAGGTGTGGGCACCGCGCGGGATCGACACCCTGGTGTGGAACGGGCGCCGGCTGTCCACCCGCACCACCCGCTCCGGCAGCCTGATGACCACCGACATGGTGCCGGACGTGCCCGAGGTGCGGCTGCCCGAGCTGGGCGGCTGGCGGATGCGGACCGAGAACCCGGAGGCGGGTCCCGGCTTCGACGACTCCTCGTGGAAGAAGGCCGACCGGACGTCGTCGTCCAGCACCACGGCGGTCCCGGCCGGCCGGCCGGTGCTGTTCGCCGACGACTACGGCTTCCACTACGGCGACGTCTGGTACCGGGGCGCCGTCGACGGCACGAGCGACGTCGAGGAGGTGTCGCTCGCCTACAGCACCGGCACGCAGGGCCTGCTGATGGCCTGGCTGGACGGTGAGCCGCTGGGCACGCACCGGATGCCCGTGCCGGACAAGGGCACCACGGTCCGCCAGGGCAGCTGGACGGCCACGGCGGTCTTCCCGGTGGGCGAGCGGTTGCGCTCCCCCGGCCGGCACGTGCTGTCCGTGCTCGTCCGGCGCATGCAGCACGACCAGGACGGCAAGGCGCTCGACACGCACAAGGCGGCCCGCGGTCTGACGGCGGTCGGCTTCACGGGCGCGGACCCGGAGGTGAGCTGGCGCATCCAGGGCGAGGGCCCCGCCGACCCCGTGCGCGGTCCGCTGAACAACGGCGGCCTGTACGGCGAGCGGGAGGGCTGGCACCTGCCCGGCTTCGAGGACCGGGACTGGGAGCGGGTGGACTTCCCGCGTGCCGCGCGCTACCAGGGCGTGACCTGGTACCGGACCACGTTCCGGCTGTCGGTGCCGGCCGACGTCGACGCGTCGGTCGGCCTGACCCTGGACGACGACCCCTACCGGGCCTACCGCGCGCAGATCTTCCTCAACGGCTGGAACCTGGGCCAGTACATCAACGACGTCGGCCCGCAGCACACCTTCGTGCTGCCGAACGGCATCCTGCGCACCCGGGGCGCCAACACCCTCGCGCTGGCGGTCCTCTCGGAGTTCACCACGCTGTCGGGGCCCGGGTCGGCCCGCCTGACACTGCTCGGCAGGGCGAGCGGCGGGGTACCGGTCGCCCCGGTCGTTTCCCCTTGAACGACGGCCGTGGGAAGGCATGACGCGGACACATCCCGGCGCGTACCCTCGGACCAGCCGTGACCGGGCCGTGACCGGCCGGGAGAAGGCCGGAGCAGACCGCCGAAGGCTGCCGACGGCGGAAGAGGGGGACCGATGGGCATCGCGGGCGCGCGACAGCGAGCCGCACGGCTCGCCTCGCGGCTGCGCCGCCCCGGCGCCGGCTCGGCGATGCGCTCCCTGGCCGGCGACCTCGCCGCCGCCGTCCGGGCCCGGCCCGAGCCGCCGGACGGCGTACGGGCGTTGTGCCGGGCGCTGTGCGAGGAGATGAGCGGGCTGCGTGACGGGCGGCCGGTCGAGCTGCGGTTCGAACGGTTCCCGGACGAGATCGAGGTCACCGGACTGTGGGTCGAGTTCGCCGACTTCGACCTGGTCATCGTGGAGGAGCGGGCCGAGGACGTGCAGCAGCTGGTCATCCTGGGGCACGAGCTGTGGCATCTGCACGCCGGGCACCGGCACCACCACCTCGCCGGCAGCGCGGCGGCCCGCGCCTTCGCCGGCACGCCCGGCTGGCGCGAGGCCCTCACGGTGGCCGCCCGCAACGGTTCCCGGGAGACCGACGAGGCGGAGGCCGACGACTTCGGGCACCGCCTGGCCACCCTGTTCCGGGGCCGGCTCTCCGGCGGCCGCCCCGGCCCGCCGGACCCCCTCCAGCGGGCCCTCGGCTACCGCGGACACGAGCAGGCGGACCGGGAGCCCCGGAGCCGGGGAGCCCGGCGGTGACCGAGCCGGTGCCGGACCCCTCGGGTGTGCTCAGCGAGTTCTACATCTCCTTCTGGATCCCCACGGCCGTGCTCACCGCAGCCCTGGTGATCAAGCTGCCCTCGATCATCCGGCTGTGGCGGGACCCGCTGATGCGCGCGGTCGGCGGGCTGCTGCTGCTCGCCTGCGCGGTGTTCGTGTTCTGCACCCCGTCCACCATCGCCCGGGTCAACCGGCTGACCGGGGTGCCCAACTTCGCGGCGCCCTGGTGCTACTCACTGATCACGGCGTTCTGCGGCTGCTGCCTGCTGCTCATCATCACCTGGCGCAACGGCCCGGCCGGGCGCTCGGCCGCCACCCGCCGCGTAAGGCGCTGGGTGGTCGGTGCGTACGCGGGGGTCATCGTCGCCCTGTGGGCGCTGTTCCTGCTCGCCGGTCCGCACGAGGAGCGGCTGCGGGACCTCGACACCTACTACGCCACCACCCCGTTCCTGCGCGAGGAGATCCTGCTCTACCTCGGCGCGCACGCCGTGGCCTGTCTGATCACCGCCCGGCTGATCCGGAACTGGGTGCGCGCCGAGGGCCTGGACGCCTGGCTGCGCTGGGGGCTGCGGCTGCTGGGCGCCGGCTACGTGTCGAACCTGGTCTTCGACGCGGGCAAGCTGACCGCCGTCGCCGCGCGCTGGTCCGGGTCGGACCTGGACTGGCTGAGCACCGACCTGGCGCCGCCCGTCGCCGCCCTGTCCGCCATCCTCATCGCCGTCGGCTTCATCCTGCCGCACGCCGGCCAGTACCTGCACGACCGCTGGCGGATCCGGCTCGCCCACCGCGAACTGCGGCCCCTGTACCGGCTGATGCGCGAGGTGCACGGCGAGGGCGTGCCGTTCGCGCTGCGCGCCACGCCCGAACTGCGGCTCATCCGGCGCGAGACGTTCATCCGGGACGTGCTGCTGCCGCTGGCCCGGCACATCGACGCCGGTCTCGGCAGCCGCTCGTACGACGCCGCGCTCGCCCTCGGCCACCCGCCCGAGCGGGCGCGGGCGCTGGCCGCCGCGGTGTGCGTCCTGGACGCCGTGACGGCGAGGGCCCGTGCACCGCGGCCGCCCGGGCCGGCCGCCGGGCCGGACACCACCGGGCTGCTGCGGCGGATCGGGGCCGTCTCCCGGGAACTGCGCCGCTGCGACGACATCGAGGCGGTCCGGGCGCGGGCGGCCGTCCCGGCGGAGAGCGTCGCCCTGCACGAGTGATCACAGGCCCACCGCCGACCGGCCCGGCGGCCACCCGGCCGGGCCGCTCACGGGGCGCGGGCGACGGGTGGGCGACGGCGGGGGCCGGCGGGTGGGCGTGTCCGGGTCGGGCAGCATGGGTGTCATGTCTCTCGACTTCCAGCTGGTGCTGCTGCGCCGCATGGCCGACCACAACCCCGACCTCGTCGAGGACGCCCGGCGCCGGCTCGGCGCGTCGGTCGCGGACATGCGGGAGGCCAACAAGCGCTGGCAGGCGATGGTCCGCTCGCCCCGGGCCCGGGGCGCCGCCGCGCGCTACCGCTCCGTCCTCGGCGAACCCGAGTCGGTCCTGCCCCGCCGCCTCGGGGACGTCGACTGCGAGGCCCGGCGCTGGGCCCTGCCGCTCTGGCCCGGCCTGCGCTTCGAGGCGCTCGTCGGTCCCGACGGAGGGGTGTGGAACGAATGGCTGGTACGGGCACCGGACGCGCCCGCCCCGCACCTGCGCACCCTGGAGGACCTGACCCCGTGGTCCTGCACGGTCGACGAGGCCGCCCGCGCCTTCGCTCCCGCCCGGCCGCTGGAGGGCACCGCGCCCACCCGGTGGGGGCTGGTCTTCACCGCCCCCGACCGGGACGGCGTACGGCACGAGGTGGTCGCCGAGTTCACCTGGGGGCTGCTCCAGCGGACGGCCGCCCGCACCTGAGGCCCCGGGCCGGGCGGCCGGCCGCCGCGAGGATCGCCTCCGTCACCCGGGGCAGCGAGTCCGGGTGCAGCCACAGGAACAGGTTCGGCTCGACCAGCTCCAGTTCCATCAGGCGGGGTTCGCCGTCGTCACCGTCCACCAGGTCCACGCGCGCGTACAGCAGCTCCGGCGCGCCGGGGACGGCCGCCAACGCCTGTTCGGCGAGGGCGAGTTCCGCGTCCGTGGGCTGCCAGCGCGTCAGGTCGGGGTGGGCCACCTTGTCGGCGTCGTAAGGGGTGCCGGGCTTCAGGACCGCGCCCTTGCGGCTGGCGTGCAGCAGCCGTCCGCCGAAGAACTGCAGCGCCCGCTCCCCCCGCACGTCTATGCCCGGCATGTACGGCTGCACCATGGCGGTGAAGCCCTCCGCGTGCATCCGCGCGAGGTGCCGCAGCGCGCCCTCGTGCTCGGCGGGGGTGTAGCGCGCGGCGAACCGGGCGCCCGCCCCCGAGGTCGGCTTGATCACGAACTCGTGGCCGTCGGGCAGGTCGGCCGGCTCGCCGGGCGCCGCGTACCGGGCCGGGACGGTGGGGACGCCGGCCGCCGCCAGCTCACCGAGGTAGCGCTTGTCGGTGTTCCAGCGCACGACCCGGGCCGGGTTGGCCAGCCGGGTCACGCCGCCGGTCCGCTCCACCCAGGCGGTGAACTCGGCGGCCCGCCAGCTGTAGTCCCAGGTCGAGCGGATGACCACCAGGTCGTAGCCGCCCCAGTCCACCGCCGGGTCGTCCCAGTACCGCGCCTCGGCCTCGGCACCGGCGTCCCTGAGGGCCCGCACCAGCACGGGCAGGTCGGCGTCCTTGCCCGGTTCGGCTCCGGGGTCGTAGGTGGCGAGGGCGACGCGGGGCACGGCGGATCTCCCTGTTCGTACGGCGGTTCGACGGACGGTGCGGCTGCGAGGCTAACAAGCCCGCCCGCGGAAGGCGCCGTTCCTGGTGTAGGAAGGTGCTGTCGTCAAGGCAGTCGGCACCGTCGACAGCAAAAGGAGTGCGCCGCGTGTCCTCTCTCTTCCCCGCCCTCACGGACGGCCCCGGTGAGCGCAGCGAGACGGGGGTCCCCCCGGACGACGGCCGGGGGAAGGTTGCCCTGCGGTTCGGGCCGCGGACCCTGACGTACCGCGCACTCGCGGGCGCCGCCGGTGCCCTCGCCGCCCGGATCGGGACGGCGGACCGGGTCGCCGTGTGGGCCACGCCCGAGCTGGAGACCGCCGTCGCGGTGACCGGCGCGCTGCTCGCCGGGGTGGCCGCGGTGCCGCTGAACCCCAGGTCGGGCGAGAAGGAGCTGGCGCACATCCTCTCCGACAGCGCGCCGGACCTGGTCCTGGCCGCGCCCGGCGCGCAACTGCCGCCGGCCTTGGCGGGCCTGACCCGGATCGACGTGGACGCGTCCGCCCCCGCCGCCGGTCCCGTCGCCGTCCCCGCGGAACGGGCCGCGGACGGTGACCCGGCGCTGGTCGTCTACACCTCCGGCACCACCGGCCCGCCCAAGGGCGCGGTGCTGCCCCGCCGGGCCCTGGCCACCACCCTGGACGCGCTCGCCGACGCCTGGGGCTGGACCGGTGACGACGTGCTGGTGCACGGACTGCCGCTGTTCCACGTGCACGGCCTGGTGCTCGGCGTCCTCGGCCCGCTGCGCCGCGGCGGCTCGGTGCGGCACCTCGGGCGGTTCTCCCCGGAGGGCGTGGCCCGCGAGCTGAACGACGGCGCGACCATGCTGTTCGGCGTGCCGACGATGTACCACCGCATCGCCGAGGCCCTGCCCGACGACCCGGAGCTGGCGAAGGCGCTCGGGCGGGCCCGGCTGCTGGTCTCGGGCTCGGCCGCGCTGCCGGTGCACGACCACGAGCGGATCGCGGCGGCCACCGGGCGGCGGGTGATCGAGCGGTACGGCATGACGGAGACGCTCATGAACACCAGCGTGCGGGCCGACGGGGAGGCACGGGCCGGGACGGTCGGGGTGCCGCTGCCGGGCGTGGAGCTGCGGCTGGTGGAGGAGGACGGCACGGAGATCACCGCGTACGACGGGGAGAGCGTCGGCGAGATCCAGGTGCGCGGCCCGAACCTGTTCACCGAGTACCTGAACCGGCCCGACGCGACCGCCGCCGCGTTCACCGCCGACGGCTTCTTCCGCACCGGCGACATGGCCGTGCGCGAGCCCGACGGCTATGTCCGCATCGTCGGGCGCAAGGCCACCGACCTGATCAAGAGCGGCGGTTACAAGATCGGGGCCGGTGAGATCGAGAACGCGCTGCTGGAGCACCCGGGGGTGCGGGAGGCCGCGGTGACCGGGGAACCGGACGCCGACCTGGGCGAGCGGATCGTGGCCTGGATCGTCCCGGCGGACCCGCAGGCACCGCCCTCGGCCGAGGAACTGGCGGACCACGTGGCCCGCCGGCTCGCCCCGCACAAGCGCCCCCGCGTCGTCCGCCACCTGGCGGCGCTCCCCCGCAACGACATGGGGAAGATCATGAAGCGGGCCCTGGCCGGTGCCTGAGCGGCTCTCGGCGCGCGAGGTCCTGGCGCTGGTGGCGGACGCGGACAGCTTCCGCGAACTGCCCGCGCCGCCGGGCGACCCACGGCCCGACGGTCCCCTGGCCTGGCGGGGCTACGACGCCTCCCGCGCCCGCGCCGCCGAACGCACCGGTGAGCAGGAGTCGGTGGTCTGCGGCACCGCGAGCGTCGACGGCACCCGGGCCGTGCTGATCGCCTTCGAGTTCGGCTTCCTGGGCGGCTCGCTCGGCGAGCGCACCGGGGACCGGCTGGTGGCGGCGTACGTCCATGCCCGCGAACACCGGCTGCCCGTGGTGCCGCTGATCGCGACCGGGGGCAGCCGGATGCAGGAGGGCATACTCGCGCTCACCCAACTCCAGCGCGTGGCCCGGCAGTCCGTGCTCACCCGTCAGGCCGGGCTGCCCCAGGTCGCGGTGGTGCGGGACCCGACGACCGGCGGCGGCTGGGCCACGCTGGGCGCGGGGGCCGACGTCGTCCTGGCCCTGCCGGGCGCCCAGGTGGGCTTCGCCGGCTCCCGCGTCCGGCCACCCGACGCCGACCCGTGCGCGTACACGGCCGAGGCGCAGACGGCCGTCGGCTCGGCGGACGCGGTGGTACCGGTGCGGGACTTGAGGAGCACGCTGGCCACCTGGCTGACCCTGCTGGCGGCCCGCCGGGCCCCGGCCGCCCCGGCCGCCCCGGCCGCCCCGGCCCGGCACCTGCTCCACAGCAGGCTCAAGTTCCCCTCAACTGCGCTTTGTTCGCGCCCCGCCAGGCGCATACTTCCGACAGACAGACCATGACGAGGGGAACACACATGCGGAACTTGCTCACCCGAGGAGCGGAGCTCGTCCGGGCCGTCGTGTCCGGCCGCCGGCGTCTCGCGAAGTACGACCACCCCGAGGCCCACCGCCGCGCTCACCCCCACCGGGACGCCGGCCTCGCCTACCACTACGTCCCGTCGGCGCAGCAGATCCCCGTGAGCGGATCCGGCGGTATGTGACCCGCCCCGTCGCCGCTCAGTACACCGCCAGCGTGCACGTGCCCTCGGCCGTCGCCGTACCGGTGTGGTCGGACACGTGGACGGTGACGGTGGTGGTCCGGGTGTGCGAGCGAGGGTGGCCGGAGGGGCGCGGTCCCCGGCTCAGGACCTCGTGGACGGACCACGCGCCCGCCGCGTCGGCCTTCCGGCTCACGTCCCCGGTCGTGGCGGCGCTCCCCAGCCCGTAGGGGCCCTCGCCGGTGACCTCGTCCGGCCCGTACTCGTCGACGACGGCGACGTCGACCCGCGTGGTCACCGTCGAACCGGGGACGTGCCCAAAGCTGCTCGCGGTGTACTGCACGCGCCAGGTGTCCGGGTCGCAGCCGAGTCCGACCTCCGCCCTGACCAGGCCGGAGGACGCCGAGGTCGCAGCGGCGGGCAGGAGGGCGAAGACGGGCGCGAGTACGACGGATCCCACGCGAAAACCGGTCCGGGAGAGCGGGGAAAAGTGCATGTTGTCGAGCATATGTAGCAAGATCGTTCAATGTGTACCTCCGGACAGGTGACACCCGGCCGCCGGGGTGTCCCCGGAAGGTGATCGGGTGCGGGTGCGACGGCGCAGGCCGGGTGGCCGCGACGGCGGGTCCGGGTAGAGTCGGGCGGTGCCTGAGCTGAAGCGGCTGCATGCCACCCACGCCCCGGCGGTCCTGGCGTTCGAGCTGGCGAACCGCACCTACTTCGCGGCCTCGGTCCCCGACCGCGGCGACGACTACTTCGACCGGTTCACGGAGCGGTACGACGCCCTGCTGGCCGAGCAGGAGGCCGGCGTCTGCGCCTTCTACGTGCTCGTCGCCGAGGACGGCTCGGTGCTCGGCAGGTTCAACCTCATCGACATCGAGCACCGCACGGCGGAGCTCGGCTACCGCGTCGCGGAGCACGTCACCGGCCGGGGCGTGGCCACCGCGACGGTCCGGGAGCTGTGCCGCCTGGCGGCGCAGCGGCACGGACTGCGCACCGTGCGGGCGGCCTGCGCCCACGACAACACCGCCTCGCACCGGGTGCTGACCAAAGCCGGCTTCGTCCCGATCGGGCCGGCCGGCCAGGAGGACCTGGGCGGCAAGCGCGGCACCTGGTACCAGTGCGATCTCGCGTTCCTGCCGTAGCTCTCCCGCACAGCCGTCCCGGGCGCACGGCCGCGCCGGCCCGACCGTCCGCGGGCGAGGATCCGCCGACCGGCGGGGGTGGTCCGGCCGTGTGCCGGATGGTTGCGGCAGCACCCTTCCGGGACTCTGGTGACCAATGGGAGACTTCTCGGCCCCGCCCAGCGGTTCACGAGGGTGTTCTCCCCCACCGGCCGTCGAGAGCCGGGCACGGGACGTAGCTCGGAGCGCCGCCGGAACGGCCGCTGATCACGTGACCGTGGCGGCGGGTGCCGTCCCATCGGAGAAGGAGGTCGGATCGTGAGGGTGCGACTGACGATGCTGTGCGCGACCGCCGCGGAAGGCCGCCATGACCAGGTCTTCGGTGACGGCGCGCTGAGCGCACGCGACCGCCTCGAACTCGTGGCCGCGCGAGCCGCTCTGCCACCGTACTCACTCGCCTTCCGGGCGCCCTCCGCACGCTGCGCCCGCATCGCCGAGGCCCTGGCCGTCGAGGCCACGCCCGAGGACGCCTTGCGCGATCTGGACTACGGCACGTGGGCCCACCGCCCGCTCCGGGAGATCGCGGCCGACGACCCCTACGCCCTCTCCTCCTGGCTGACGGATCCCGACGCCGCACCGCACGGGGGCGAGTCCGTCCGCCGGCTGTGCCGCCGGACGGCGGCGTGGCTGGACTCCCTGCCCCCCGGCATGGGATCCGTGCTCGCGATCACCGAGGGCTCCGTCATCCGGGCCGCGCTGGTCCACGCCCTGGCCGTACCGGCCCGCTCCTTCTGGCACCTGGACGTGCCGTCCTTCTCCGCGGTCACCCTGACCATGTGCGACGGTCACTGGACCGCCCGCCTCGGCCGCCTGGCGACCCCGCAGCAGCGCGAGCCGACCGACGGCTCCGCACCGGTCGCGGTGCTGACCGTGCAGGCCGCTCCACGGCGCATGTGCCTCACCGGCCGCCCGTGACTCCCCGGCCCGGCGCCCTTCGCCCCCGCCGCGTCCCAGCCCTACCGTCACCGTGACGGCCTGATCGCGGGGAGCCCGGGGGTGCACCCCCGCGTCCCGGCCGTACCGTGGCCGTGGTGGCGTGATCGCGGGCGGAGGAAGCCCGGGGGCGACGGATCGCACCCCGCCCGGCGGCGGAGCGGCGCCCGGCGTGGTACGAATCGGACAGTGGTCCGATACGAGCTGGAGCACTCGTGATCCGGGTATTGGTGGTCGACGACGAAGCGCTGATCCGCACGGGCTTCCGGAGCATCCTCGACGCCGCCGACGGTATCGAGGTCGTCGCGGCGGTCTCCGGCGGTCAGGCGATGCGGGCGGTGCGCGAGACGCACCCTGATGTCGTCCTGCTGGATATCCGGATGCCGGACGTGGACGGGCTGACCGTCCTGGGGGAGATCCGCCGGCTGGCGGAGCCCCCGGTCGTGGCCATGCTGACCACCTTCGACATGGACGAGTACGTGGAGACGGCCCTGCGCTCCGGTGCCGCCGGATTCCTGCTGAAGGACACCGATCCCGAGGCGCTGCCGCTGGCGGTGCAGAGCCTGGCCGAGGGCGGCACGGTGCTGTCGGCCAAGGTCACGCGGACGGTGGTGGACGGCTACCTCAGCGCGGGATCGCAGGACCGCCCGCCGAAGGCCCTGGAACGGCTGACCGACCGTGAGCGTGAGGTGCTGGTCCTCGTCGCCGAGGGCCTGTCGAACGCCGACATCGCGACCCGGATGCACCTGAGCACCGGCACGGTCAAGGACCATGTCAGCGCGATCCTCACCAAGCTGGAGGTCAGCGGCCGGGTCCAGGCCGCCCTCTTCGCCCAGCGGGCCGGGCTCCTCGCGGAGGGCACGGGATGACCCGGCGTCCACCCCCGCTGCTCCTGGACGGCGCGGCGGTGGCCCTGGCCCTCCTCGACGTGTGGGCCCACTGGGACGTCCACGAGCCGTTGCGGATGGCCTGCGGCCTGGCCGCCGCCGTCGCCCTGCTGCTGCGCCGGCGCCGGCCGATGCTCACCTTCCTGCTCACTCTGCCCTCCGTGCTGCTGTCCGACGCCGTCGTCGCCTGCCTGGCCGCGCTGTACACGCTCGCTTCGTTCCGGTGCCCGCGGACGCTGCTGGTCCTGGGTTCCCTCGCCTTCGCGTTCGCCGACACGACGTCCCTGCCGTCGCCGGAGCTCGATCTGACCGCGCCCCCGACGCTGATCGCGCTCGGCTACAGCACCGCCACGGCGGCCGCCGCCGTCTTCCTCGGGCAGCTCGTGCAGACCCGGCGCGACCTGTCGCTGCGCCTGACCGAGATCTCACAGGCGCGCGATCACCAGCAGCTGCTGACCGCCCAGGCCGCGCTGGCCAAGGAGCGCGCCCAGCTCGCCCGGGAGATGCACGACGTCGTCTCCCACCAGGTCAGCCTGATCGCCGTGCACGCCGGGGCCCTGCAGGTGGGCACGAGCGACCCGGACGCCAAGGAGGCCGCGGCGACGATCCGGCGGCTGAGTGTGCAGACGCTGGACGAGCTGCGCCACATGGTCGGCGTCCTGCGCGCCTCCGGTGGCAACCCGACGGATCTGACACCGCAGCCCGCGCTGATCGACCTCCAGCGGCTGGCCGACAACTCCGGCATCGAGACCGAGCTGAGGATGAACCTCCCCGAAGGGCTCCCGCCCCCCGTCCAGCGCGCGGTGTACCGCACCGTCCAGGAAGCGCTGACCAACGCGCGCAAGCACGCGCCCGGCGCCACGGCCCGTATCGACCTGTTCCAGGCGGGTGGTTCCGTCCACGTCAAAGTCACCAACACCGCCCCGACCCAGCCGCCCCTCACGCTGCCCGGTGCCCATCACGGCCTGATCGGCCTGCGCCAGCGCGCGGAGCTGCTCGGCGGCACCATGAGCTCGGGCCCGACGGCCGACGGTGGTTACGAGGTGTGCGTGGTGCTCCCGGCGGAAGCCGTGGGATGAGCGCCCGACCGGCCGCCTGGGGCCCCCGTCGGCCCCGCGAACGTACCTCGCCGCGCGCAAGCCGTTGCGCTGCGGTGCGCGACTGACGCAATAATTTCTTCGAATTACGCAAATTATCGACCGCCTGGCGGCCGGGCATTTCTCGCCACGGATGGTGACGCACGAACCGGATCGCGACCACGGAGGCACGGAAGCGGCCCCTCGTACCGGTCCTCTGACCGCGTCGGAAGAAACTCGTGCTGCCGCGACCGTGGACGGACCCGTGGAGCGTCTGCAATATTGCGATGAATCAATGCAAGAAGCTGCGTGCTCCGCCCGTTCCTGGGCGCGCCGCGTGCCTCGCCGGCTTTCCGCGGTCCTGGGAGAGGCCGGAGCAGCTGTCTCCCGGACGGACACCGTGCCCTTTTGACCGTCCAGCCCGAACCGCGCCACCGCTCTGCCCCGAAACGAGCCGCCCTCGCGCGCCCCGAGCGGGTACGCGAGCCTCCGCAGGGAGTGACCCCGCATGACTCGACACAAACCCAGCTCGCGGAGACGGCGTACGGCAACCGCCGCGCTGGTCTCCTCCGTCATGGTCCTCGGGCTGCCGGCCCTCGGCGCGCACGCGGCCGGGCGCCCGGACGCCGCCGCCGGCACCCCGGCCAGGTCCGGAAGCGCGCAAGGCACCCACGTGGCCGCCAACGTGACCGACGGCGACCCCGGCACCTACTGGCAGGCAGGGAAGAAGTCGGCGCAGTGGGTGCAGACCGACCTCGGGCGCTCCGAACGCGTCCGCCAGGTGGTGCTGCGCCTGCCCACCGCGTGGCAGACCCGCAGGCAGACCCTCGCGCTGCAGGGCAGCGCCGACGGCAAGAGCTTCGCCACGCTCAAGTCGTCGGCGCAGTACGTCTTCAGCCCCGGCGACGGCAACACGGTGAAGATCTCCTTCCCCGCGACCCTCGCTCGTTACGTCCGGGCCGACTTCAGCGGCAACTCGGTCACCGGGACGGCTCAGCTCGCCGAGATGCAGGTGCTCACCACCGCCTCCTCGACGCCCAACCTCGCCCAGGGCAAGCCCTTCAGCGAGAGCGGGCACGCCGACGTCTACGGGGCGGCCAACGCCGGTGACGGCAACCGCGCGACCTACTGGGAGAGCACGAACAGCGCCTTCCCCCAGTGGGTGCAGGTCGATCTCGGCTCCTCGGTCAAGGTGAACCAGGTGACGTTGCGGCTGCCCAGCGGGTGGCCGAGCCGCAGCCAGACGCTCAAGATCCAGGGGTCGACCGACAACCGGAACTTCACCGATCTGACCGCGCCGAAGGCGTACACCTTCGACAGCGGCGACGACCAGTCGGCGACGATCAGCTTCGACACCACCACGACGCGGTACGTGCGCGTGCTCGTCACCGCCAACACGGGCTGGCCCGCCGGGCAGTTGTCCGAGCTGGAGGTGTACGGGCCGGCGACCGGTGACACCCAGGCGCCCACCGCCCCCACGAACCTGAGCTACACCGAGCCCGGCAGCGGGCAGATCAAGCTCACCTGGGGCGCGGCCACCGACGACACGGGCGTCACCGGATACGACATCTACGCGGGCGGCCAGCTGCGCGCGAGCGTCGCCGGCAATGTTCTGACCTACACCGACACCCAGCCCGCCGGCAGCGACATCACGTACTTCGTCCGTGCCAAGGACGCGGCGGGCAACGTCTCTTCCGACAGCAACAGCGTGACCCGCAAGGGAAGCGGCGGCGACACCCAGGCTCCCACCGCACCCGGCAACCTCGCCTACACGCAGTCCGGCGGCGACGTGAAGCTCACGTGGCAGGCGTCCAGCGACAACGTCAAGGTCACCGGCTACGACGTCTACGCGGGCGGCCAGCTCGTCAAGTCGGTGGCGGGCGACGTCACGACGTACACCGACAGTCCGCCGGCGACGTCCACGGTCACCTACTACGTGAAGGCGAAGGACGCCGCCGGCAACGTGTCGGCGCCGAGCAACAGCATCACCCGGCCCGGCTCGCCCGGCGGTCCCGGCTCCGACCTCGCCCAGGGCAAGCCGATCGAGGCATCCTCGGACACCTTCACCTACCTCGCCGCCAACGCCAACGACGGCCTGACCAGCACCTACTGGGAGAGCGCGGGCGGCGCCTACCCGGCCACCCTCACCACCAGGCTCGGCGCCAACGCGGACCTGAGCCAGATCGTCGTCAAGCTCAACCCGGACGCCGCCTGGTCCACGCGCACCCAGAACATCGAGGTGCTCGGCCGCGACCAGGACGCGACGGGCTTCACGAGCCTCGCGGCCGCGAAGGACTACACCTTCTCCCCCGGCAGCGGCAACACGGTGACCATCCCGGTCTCCGGCTCGGCTGCCGACATCCAGCTCAAGTTCACCAAGAACACCGGCGCACCGGGCGCACAGGTCGCGGAGTTCCAGGTGATCGGCACACCGTCCGCCAACCCGGACCTCAAGGTCACCGGCATCACCAGCACACCCGCCGCCCCGGTGGAGTCGGACGCCGTCAGCCTCACGGCGACCGTCACCAACAGCGGCAGCAAGCCGGCGAAGGCCACCGACCTGAACTTCACGCTGGGCGGCACCAAGGTCGCCGGCGCCGACGTCCCCGCCCTCGCATCGGGTGAGACGAAGACCGTCACGGCGAGCATCGGGACAAGGGACGCGGGCAGCTATCCGGTCGGCGCCGAGGCGGACCCGTCGAACAAGGTCATCGAGCAGAACGAGGCGAACAACGCCTTCATCCGCCCCGACGCCCTCGTCGTCAAGCCCGTGTCCAGCTCCGACCTGGTCGCCTCGCCGGTCTCCTGGACGCCGTCCAGCGCCTCGGCGGGTGACGAGATCAAGTTCTCCGTCGCGATCAAGAACCAGGGGACGACAGGCTCCGCCTCCGGCGCGCACGGCGTGACGCTCACGGTCCAGGACGCCAAGGGCGCCACCGTCAAGACGCTGAGCGGTTCCTACAACGGGGTCATCGCGGCCGGCCAGACGACCGCGCCCGTCAGCCTCGGCTCGTGGACGGCCGGCAACGGCAAGTACACCGTCAGGACGGTCATCGCCGACGACGCCGACGAACTGCCCGTCAAGCGGGCCAACAACACCACCACGCAACCGCTGTTCGTCGGCCGCGGAGCGGACATGCCGTACGACACGTACGAGGCCGAGGACGGCACGCTCGGCGGCGGCGCCAAGGTCGTCGGCCCGAACCGGACCATCGGCGACCTCGCCGGTGAGGCGAGCGGCCGCAAGGCCGTGACCCTGACCGGGACCGGCCAGTACGTCGAATGGACCACCCGCGCGGCGACCAACACCCTCGTGACCCGCTTCTCGGTCCCGGACGGCACCACCACGACGCTGGACGTCTACGTGGACGGCCAGTTCCTCAAGGCGATCGACCTGACCTCGAAGTACGCCTGGCTGTACGGCAACGAGACCTCGCCCGGCAACTCACCCGGCTCCGGAGCCCCGCGGCACATCTACGACGAGGCGAACCTGCTGCTCGGCAAGACCGTTCCGGCCGGCTCGAAGATCCGGCTCCAGAAGGACGCGGCCAACACCTCCAGCTACGCCATCGACTTCGTCGACACCGAGCAGGCGACGGCCGCCGCGAACCCGGACCCGGCGGCCTACACGGTCCCGGCCGGCTTCTCGCACCAGGACGTGCAGAACGCCCTCGACAAGGTCCGCATGGACACCACGGGCAAGCTCGTCGGCGTCTACCTGCCCGCCGGCGACTACGAGACCTCCGGCAAGTTCCAGGTCTACGGCAAGGCGGTGAAGGTCGTCGGCGCCGGGCCGTGGTTCACCCGCTTCCACGCGCCGTCCTCGCAGGAGAACACCGATGTGGGCTTCCGGGCCGAGGCGAGCGCCAAGGGCTCCTCGTTCTCGGGCTTCGCCTACTTCGGCAACTACACGTCCCGGATCGACGGTCCGGGCAAGGTGTTCGACTTCTCCAACGTCTCCGACATCACCATCGACAACGTCTGGGTCGAGCACATGGTGTGCCTCTACTGGGGCGCCAACACCGACAACATGACCATCAGCAACTCCCGTATCCGGGACATGTTCGCCGACGGCATCAACATGACCAACGGCTCGACGGACAACCACGTCGTCAACGACGACGCGCGGGCCACGGGTGACGACAGCTTCGCCCTCTTCTCGGCCATCGACGCGGGCGGTGCCGACGAGAAGAACAACCTCTACGAGAACCTCACCTCGACCCTGACATGGCGAGCGGCGGGCGTGGCCGTCTACGGCGGCTACGACAACACCTTCCGCAACATCCGGATCGCGGACACCCTGGTCTACTCCGGGATCACGATCTCCTCACTGGACTTCGGCTACCCGATGAACGGCTTCGGGACCGGGCCCACGACGATCGAGAACGTCTCCCTGGACCGGACGGGCGGGCACTTCTGGGGCTCGCAGGTCTTCCCGGCCATCTGGGCGTTCTCCGCCTCCAAGGTCTTCCAGGGCATCCGGGTCAACGACGTCGACATCGACGACTCCACCTACGGAGGCGTGATGTTCCAGACCAACTACGTCGGCGGCCAGCCGCAGTTCCCGGTCAAGGACACGATCTTCACCGACATCTCCATCACCGGTTCCAGGAAGAGCGGGGACGCCTTCGACGCCAAGTCCGGCTTCGGCATCTGGGCCAACGAACTCCCGGAACCCGGCCAGGGCCCGGCAGTCGGTGAGGCCACGTTCCGCAATCTGCGGATGAGCGGCAACGCGGAGGACATCCGCAACAGGACCAGCACGTTCAAGCTCGTCATCGAGTAGGCGGACCCCCGTGGGGCGGGCCGTGTCCACGGTCCGCCCCACGGGCCGTGTCCACGGCGCGCCCCACGGGCCGTCCGCACCCGGGGCGGGGTCAGGCCCCGGGGACCCGGTCGAGGAAGCCCAGGACGGAGGTGATCCGGCCGTCCTCGGTCAGGGTGACCACGTCCGAACCGGCGACCGGCGCGGAGCCGTCGGCGGTGGACACCAGCTCCCAGGAGAAGCGGGCGATGTGGTGGTTGCCGTCCACGTCACCGGCCAGCCTGAACTCGAAGCCGGGGAACTGCTCGTGAGCGCCCTGGATGACGGCCGCGATCTGCTCGTGGCCGCGCACGTCGACCAGCGGGTCGGTGTAGGTGCCGTCCTCGGTCCACGCGCCGGCGACGGCCTTGGCGAGCACGTCGGCGTCGGTGGCGTTCCACGCCTCGAGGTAGCGGGTGACGGCGGCGGCGTAGATCGACATGGTGAGACTCCCGTTCCGGGTGAAGTGGGTCTTCCCCACAGGCTGGTAGGGCCGGGTCCCGGACCGGAGTGCGCCGGCCCGGAACCCGATGACCTCACCTTGCCGCGTCGTGCCGCACGGCGCGATTACCGCCGAGGTAAGGGCGTTGTCGGGCCCCGTCGCGTCAGGCCGCCCGGCGGGGAAGGCCGAGGGAGCGGCTTTCCTCTACGACGCGGTATCCGGCGCTCGTGTACAGGTTCATGGCCACCTCGTTGCCACCCCACACGGTGAACATCAGCATCGAGTCGCCGGCCGCGAGCGTGGCCTGCTCGCCGGCCACCATCGCGGCCCGGCCGTACCCCTTCCCACGGTGCCGCTCCTCGATGAACAGCGAGTACCCGTAGGTGACCCCGGGGAGGTGGCCGTGTCTCAGCCAGCCGGTGCCGATCCGTTCGCCGGCCGCCTCGAGGACGAGGAACGTGTTGTCGGGTGTCGCCAGGCCCTCGGGAATCAGCTTCGCGAAGTCCTGGTCGGACTTGCGTACGGCCTTCTCCTTGCCCATGGCGCCCGACCGGACGATGTCGACGACGTAGGCGGCCTTCTCGGCGGCGAGCCACCCGGGGTACTCGGCCGGTGTCATCGCCCGTGCGGTGACCCCGTCGAGCGGTTCCGGGGCGGAGACCACGCGGCGCGCCCTCAGCTGGCCGCGGACGCCGTAGTCGGGGAACAGTGTGCCGTCGTCCCCGGCGAGCCGTACGTCGACGCGTCGCGCGCCACGCGCCGCGCACCACGCCTCGGCCCACTCCCGGGCGGCTCGTTCGAGCCCCCGGCCGGCGTGGGACGCCGCTATGTGGAGGTCGGCGATGCGGCCCGCGACCGTGCCGTCGCTGTCGTCCGTCACGGCCACGGCGACATGTCCCACCCGTGTCCCGCCGTCCTTGATCTCGGCGACGGTGCAGTCCGCGACACCCGCGCTCGTTTCCTCGAGCATGCGCTGTGCCGCGGCCGGGTCGAGTCCCGCCGCGGCGTACGAGGCGCGGCGCCGTCGCTCGTAGTCCCGCCGCCATTCAGCGCTGCCCGCGTCGTCACCAAGAATGCCGAAGTCAGTCATGTGGTCAACCTAGTGTCCGGCACGACCGCGGTGGAGCCGGGTCCTCCCCGGGCTGCCGCAGGTCTCGATGTCCTCGGCCTGCCGCAGGTCTCGATGTCCTCGGGCAGCCGCAGGTCTCGATGTCCTCGGGCAGCGGCAGGTCTCGATGCCCTCGGGCGCACGCCCGGGTGAATTCCCGCTGTGGCGGGCGGAGTGCGCGGCGGCCTTCGCTAGCGTCGACCGCACCGGTCACCGCCGTGCCGCCCGGTTCCGGAGCCGCCGGCCGCCAGCCCTGAGGAGCGTGTATGAGCTACTACGACCTCGGCAGTCACGGCCGGCCCGTGACGACGTCGTCTCCCGAGGCGCAGACGTGGTTCGATCGCGGGCTGGTGTGGACGTACGCCTTCAACCACGAGGAGGCCGTGCGCTGTTTCGAGGCCGCCGCGGCGGCGGATCCCGGCTGTGCCATGGCCGACTGGGGCGTGGCCCACGCACTCGGCCCCAACTACAACAAGCCCTGGGAGTCCTTCGACGAGCAGGACCTGGCACGCACGGTGGAGCGTGCGCACGCCGCCGTACGACGCGCGCAGTCGAAGGCGGCCGGTGCCACCGCCGTCGAGCGGGCGCTCGTCGACGCCTTGGCGGCGCGCTATCCGCAGGCCACGGCCCCGGACGCCGAGCGCTGCGGTGTGTGGAGCGCCGGCTACGCCGACAGCATGCGGGCCGTCCACCGGCTCGCACCCGACGACCTCGACGTGGCCACCCTGTACGCCGACGCGCTGATGAACCTCACGCCCTGGCAGCTGTGGGACATCCGCACGGGCCGGCCGGCGCCGGGCGCGCGCACCACGGAGGCCAGGTCGGTGCTCGAGCGGGCGCTCGGCACGAAGGCGGGCGCCCGGCACCCGGGCCTCCTCCACCTGTACGTCCACCTGATGGAGATGTCCCCGACACCCGAGGCGGCGCTGCCCGCCGGTGAACGGCTGCGCGGTCTGGTACCGGACGCCGGCCATCTCCTGCACATGCCCTCGCACCTCGAAGTGCTCTGCGGCGACTACCGCCGGGTGATCTCCGACAACACCGACGCGATCGCCGCCGACGAGAAGTTCCACGCGAGGGCGGGCGCGATGAACTTCTACACCCTCTACCGCTGCCACAACCTCCACTTCAAGATCTACGGTGCCATGTTCCTCGGCCGCTACCAGGACGCGATCGAGACGGCGGACCGGCTCGAGGCGGCGGTGCCCGAGGAGTTGCTGTGCGTGCAGAGTCCGCCGATGGCGGACTGGCTGGAGGGCTTCCTCGCGATGCGCGTGCACGTGCTGATCCGCTTCGGCCGCTGGACCGACATCCTGGCGTTGCCGCTGCCCTCGGACACCCGGCTGTACTGCGTGACGACGGCCATGCTGCACTACGCGCGCGGCGTGGCCCTCGCCGCCACCGGCCGGATCGAGGCGGCCGAGGCGGAACGGGCACTCTTCCGCGAGGCGGTCGCCCGGGTCCCGGAGACCCGGACCCTGTTCAACAACACCTGTGCGGACATCCTGGCGATCGCCGCGCACATGCTGGACGGGGAGCTGGACTACCGCAGGGGCGCGTACGAGGCGGCGTTCGCCGCCCTGCGCAGGTCGGTCGAACTGGACGACGGCCTGCCGTACGACGAGCCGTGGGGGTGGATGCAGCCGACCCGGCACGCGTACGGCGCGCTGCTCCTCGAACAGGGCCTGGTCACGGAGGCCGAGGCCGTCTACCGAGCGGATCTCGGACTCGACGACACACTGCCCCGTCCGCAGCAGCACCCGGGCAACGTGTGGGCCCTGCACGGCTTCCACGAATGCCTCGTACGGCTCGGCAGGAAGGAGGAGGCCCGGCTCGTGGCCCAGCAGCTGAAGATCGCCGTGGCGTTGGCGGACGTACCGGTCGAGGCGTCGTGCTTCTGCCGTCTGGAGAGCGTCGGGCGCACACGGCCGGACCGCTGCCGCACCGAGGGCCCCTGACCGGTCGCCGGCCGCTCCGGGGGGCCGGGCGGGCATGACCGCGGCGGGCGGGCCTGGCCGCGGCGGGCGGGCCTGGCCGCGGCGCGTGGCGGGCCGCTCGGGCGTTGCGGGATCGTGAACAATCCTCAGGTTTCCATGGACTCTTCGGTGGGGCGCTCCTAGGGTCGCGGCGGCGCGACCACCGAGCACACTTCCCGAGGAGCCGCATGTCCCGCAGGACACTCAGCCGGGCCCTGACGTTCGTCCTGGCCCTGGCCGCAGGCACGGCCGCGGCCGGGGCCTCCGCGCCGGCCGCCCCCATCCCCAAGGCGCCCGGCCACCGTCTGGTCGACGACTACTCAGGTGCCCCGGCCGCCGCGCAGCCGTTGCCGGGCGCCCAGCCCCCGCAGCATCCGTACCTCGCGGCGAACGGACGCTCCGGCATGCATGCCGATGGCTGGGGCAGCGCCACCTACCCGTGGTCCGGGCCGCTCGGGGACCACCCGCAGACCGGCAGCGAGCGGATGGCACTGCTGGGCGGCGAGTGCGCCAACGTGACCTTCGACCGGTCGGGGCGGATCGTCACCGTGTGCGGGACCTTCAGCGGGTTCCTGGTCAAGCTGCTCGACCCGCACTCCCTCGCGACCCTGGCCGAGTACCAGCTGCCGCAGCGTCCGTCCACGGTGGAGGCGATCACCCGGCTGGACTTCTCGCGCATCTTCAAGGACACCTCCGGGGGCGCCTACTCGTACCTCGACGACCAGGACCGCCTGGTGCTCGCGGACTCGCGGCAGCACATCCTCCGCCTCTCCCACCGGCAGAAGGCGGACGGGCGCTGGGAGTTCACCGTCACCGACGCCTGGGACCTGACCGGACAGGTGCCCCACGACTGCGTGACGTGGACCGACCTGCACCCCACGGGGACCTGTGATCCGGTGACCTCCGTCATGCCGGACTGGCAGGGGCGGATCTGGTGGGTCACCCGGCAGGGCCGCGTCGGCACCGTCGATCCCGCCACCGGGACCATCCGGTCCGTCCGGCTGCCGGGTGAGGAGATCCAGAACTCCTTCTCCGTCGCCGCGGACGGCGTGTCGATCGTCTCCGACCACGCGCTGTACGAGTTCACCGCCGCGGCGGACGGTACTCCTGCCGTGGTGTGGCGACAGACCTACGACCGGGGCACCGGCACCAAGCCCGGTTCGGTGAACCAGGGTTCGGGCACGACACCGGACATCTTCGGGGACGGCGGCCGGTACGTCGCGATCACCGACAACGCCGACGACCGTATGCACGTCCTCGTCTACCGGCGCGGCACGGACGTCCCCGCCGGCCGGCGTCTGGTGTGCGAGATCCCCGTCTTCGGCTCCGGAGCCTCCACGACGGACAACTCCCTGATCAGCTGGGGGGACAGTCTCGTGGTCGAGAACAACTACGGCTACGAGGACATCACTTCCCTCACCTTCGGGCGGAGCGTCGTCGGCGGGGTCACGCGGATCGACGTCCGCCGGGACGGCAGCGGCTGCGACACCGCGTGGGTGAGCGACGAACGGTCGCCCTCCGTCGTCCCGAAGCTGTCCACGGGCAACGGGCTGATCTACCTGTACACGAAGGACCCCGACGCTCTGGGCATCGACGCCTGGTACCTGACCGCCGTGGACTTCCGCTCGGGACGGACCCGGTGGAAGCAGCTCCTCGGCACCGGCATCGGGTACGACAACAACTGGGCGCCGATCACGCTGGGGCCCGATGGTACGGCCTACGTCGGCGTGTTCAACGGCCTGGCCACGGTCCGCGACGGCGGCTGAGCGGGGCCCGCACGAGGGTCCGCGCCCGGCACCTCGGTTCCTCGGACAGGGTGGTGCGGCGCGGCTGTCCCGGGGGGGGCGGCGGTGTGTCGTGCCGGCCGGTGGGCCGGACAGGGCCTCTGCCGGAGGGGCTGACCGCGTCACCGCCGGGCGGCCGGCGGCTACCGCTTGCCGGTCGTTCCCTCGTGCCGGTCGAGTTCGGTCAGCAGCCGGCGCAGTGCTGCCCGGGTGGCGCGGATCTCCTCGTCGGGGATGGCCGCGAAGAGGGTGCGGTGGATGTCCTCGGCCCTGGTCGTGACGCGGGCCAGCGACTCCCTGCCGCGGGGCGTGAGCGTCAGCAGGGGGGAGCCGCGGTGATCGGGGTTGGGTGCGAAGGCCGCGAGCCGCAGAGCGACGAGGTCGTTGGCGACCCGCTGGGTGTTCTGCCGGCTGACGCCGAGGCGGCGCGCGGTCTGGGGGACGGTGAGCGGTTCCGCGGACACGGCGCTGAGCACCTGCCACCGGGCCTGGGTGAGGCCCTCGGCACCGGCGGTCTCCTCGCCCAGACGGCGCAGCGCACCGGCGGCCTCGAACACGTCGGCGACCAGCAGGGCCGTCTCATCGGACATCGCACACCTCACGCATCGACAGCACACGGCGGCGCCATGCCGGAAGGACAATATATTGCCGGAGCGTCGGGCGCGCGCGCACGAGACCGGGCCCGTCACCACGGGGGAAGGTGACGGGCCCGGCCAGGCACCACGGTGCCACACTCCCACAGGCGCGCGCACTCGATCCCGGAAGTCCAGGCGGCCACCGGGTGAACCGGCCATGGCCGGAACTCGGTCTGGTGTCCCCGTTGCGGACAATGATCGAATCGGTGCTCGAACAGATTCGGCAAGGGCGGGAGTTCGCGTGACGGCGGTGACGTACGAGGATCTGCATCGGCTGATGGCCCCGGCGATCGACGCGGAGAGAGAAGCCGCACTCGACCTGCTCGGCCCGTCGGCACCGGCGGTCCGCGCGGTCGTCGCCGAACTCCTCGCCCACCGCACCTTCCGGTATCCGCTGTCGGTGCTGCCGCTGATCGTCCACGCCGTCGAGACCGGAGCGGTCGAGCCCGCGCTGCCCCTGGCCGTCGTCCACGAGCTGTGGTGGACGTCGGCGTGCTGCCTGGACGACCTCGCCGACTCCCCGGACGGCCACCGGGCCGGCGACCTCGACCAGAGCGCGGCGCTGCTCGCCGTCGTCATCGCCGGAACACCGCTCCCCCTTCGCATCGTGCAGTCCGACCGCATCCGGGAGCCGGTCCGCGGCCCGCTGGCGGCCGAGGTCGTACGATGCTGGACCGCTGCGACCGAGGGACAGCTGAGGGACCTTCAGGGCCGGGCCGAAGCCGCCACCTGCGCCTCGGTGGTCGAGGCGTACCTGGGCAAGTCCGGCGCCCCCTACCGCATGATCACCGCGATGGCCGCCGCACTGGCGGGCGCCGGCCGGCAACGCGTGGAGCTGTGGCGCGAGTTCGGCGACGTCTTCGGCGTGCTGTGGCAGATCTTCAACGACCAGGAGGACATCCTCTCCGGCCGCGACGAGGATCTGCGCAACGGCACCGTGACGCTCCTGCTCGCCTGCGCCCTGGAGGAGGCGACTGCGGACGCCACGGAGCGGGTGCTGGAGCTGCACGCCGCCGCGAGGCACTCGGGTTCCGCCCGAGCGGAGCTCGGCGACCTGATGCTCACGCCGGCGGTGCTGGGCCGCTACGAGAGGACCATCGACGACTTCCGCGGCCGCGCCCACCGCGTCCTCGACGAACTCGGCGGCCACGACCGGTACCTGGGCATCCTGCGGGACCTCGTCGAGCGGTCCTCCGCCCTGCTCCTCAAGCCCCGCGCGTGATCCCTCCCGGCTGCCCGCTGACCGGCGCCGGTCAGCGGGCCGTCCGCTGCGCCGCCACGATCGCGTCCATGGTCTTCTCCGCACCCGCACGCCGCTGGACCCGCTCGGCGAACCCCGGGAACTGCGACGCGATCCTGGTGAGGAGACGCAGTTCGAGCGGGGCGACGTTGATCTCGGCGACGTCACGTTCGATCGCCCGGGTGACGCCCTTGACGACCTGCCGGGGGGAGACGGTACGGACGCCGCCGGGTGTGGCGGAACCGGTGTCGGCGAACATGCCGAGTTCACGTACGAAACCGGGCTGGACGATGGAGACGCCGACACCGGTGCCGTGCAGATCCTGCCGGAAAGCGAGGGACAGGCCGCGGAGCCCGAACTTCGTCGCGTTGTACAGGGACGACGACCTGGTGGCCGCCATGCCCGACAGCGACCCGACGAAACAGACGTGGCCGCGTCCACGGTCCACCATGCCGGGTGCGAGCATCCGCGCGAGCACCGCGGGCGCGCGCAGGTTCACCGCGAGCGCCCGGTCGATCTGCGCCGGCGTGTAGTCGAGCAGGTCCCCGCTGGAGGGCAGGGCCGCGTTGGCGACGAGGATGTCGGTGCCGGCGGCCTCCTCGGTGAGGCGCAGGACGTCGTCGGCGTCGGCGAGATCGGCGAGGATCGTGCGCGCGCCGTAGCGATCGGCGAGAGGTTCCAGCGCCTCGCGCCGCCGGCCGGTGAGAATCAGCCGCGCGCCGCGCGCCGCCATCTCCGCGGCGATGGCGCCGCCGATGCCGCCTGTGACGCCGGTGAGCAGAACCGTTGCCCCTGCGATGTGCACGGCAGTCCTCCCAATCTGTTCGTTCGAACGAACAATAGAGACGGCGTGGGTCTCTGTCCACCGGCACTCCGCACGAGCTGACCCGGCGTCACCACCGGATGTCCCGGCCGTGCTCGGGCGCGGTCCGGGGTGGGCCGCGGGTGATGGAACAATGCCTGGCATGCCGAACGCCGCCTCAGCCGCCTCGACGCGCCAGCGCATCATCACCGCCGTCCTGCAGATCATCGGCGAGGACGGGGTCGCGGCGGTCACCAACAGGCGGATCGCCCGGCAGGCGGGCGTGTCGCTCGGCTCGGTGACGTACCACTTCGAGACCCAGCACGACCTGCTGCGCGAGAGCCTGCTGCACTTCGTGCGCGAGGAGGCGCGGCACTTCACCGAGCTGGCCGACCAGTGCCAGACCGAGGGCATCGGGGTGGAGGACGCGGCGTCCCTGGCCGGTCAGGTCGCGTGCGGTGGGGCGCTGGACAGTGCCCATCTCGCCCCGTTCGAGCTGTACATCCACGCCGGCCGCGACGAGCGGCTGCGGGAGGCGGCGGCGGAGGCGTTCCGGGCTTACGACCGGCTCGCCGCCCGCATCCTCGGTGCGCTCGGCGTCCCGGACGCGGAGCGGCTGGCGGCCACCACGGTCGCCGTGGTGATGGGTCTTCAACTGCGACGCCTGGCCACCGGGAGCCCCGCGGAGGACCTGGTCGACGCCCTTCTGCTGCTCGCCCGGGGGGCCGCCGCCCGGTCTGCCGGACAGGACGTACCGGCGTAAGGCGTTCGGCGGTTCCGCCGGCCGAGCCGGCGTGAGGCGTTCGGCGGCTCCGCCGGCCGGTGCCCCGGCAGCGGGGAACGGGCGGGTGGCAGGTGGCCCGGTGCCCCTCGGCGGGCCGGCGGGTCGGCGGATCGGCGGATCGCGTACCGGCCGGTCGGCGTACAGGCGAATCGACGTACCGGCCGGTCGGCCTACCGGCGGATCGGCTTACCGGAAGGTGCCGCCACCCCCGCCACCGTGCGGTGGCGGGGGTGGGGCACGGTACGCGGTCGCGTAGGGACTTCCCCCGGGCGACCGGCGTGACGGGGACGGGCGCGGCGGTGGTGCCTCTCAGAAGCGGGGCGCTTCCGGTGTGCCCTGGGGGGTGGGGGCGATGAGCCGGCTCGTGCCCGGACGGCGGGCCGGCGGCGTGCAGGTGATGTCGCCTGCCGGGAGCCGCCCGGTGCTCAGGTAGGCGTTGACGGCGCGGTCGGCGCAGGCGCTCGTGTCGCCGTTGTAGACACCGTGGCCCTCGCCGCCCCGGACGTACACCATGCGCGAGCCCTTGAGAGCGCGGTGCATGCCGAGACCGCTGACGAGCGGGGTCTGGGAGTCCCACTGGTTCTGGACCGTGAGCAGGCCGACGTCGTTGTGCACCGGGGTGACCGGCTCGGCCGGCTTGTCCCAGAACGCGCACGGCATGATGTTGGAGGCGAAGTCGCCGTAGAGCGGATACCTGGCCTTGTCCCGGACCGCGTCACGCCGGTACTGCTCGGGGTCGCGCGGCCAGGCCGCGGTGTCGCCGCAGATCACGGTCAGGAAGGCGGCCGAGCCGTTGTCGGCCGGCGCCTGTCCGGCGGCCACCGCCGGGCGGCGCGGTGCCCGTTCGCGGTCCGGCGCGGCGGAACGACCGGGGGCCGTCGCGCG
>NZ_WWJT01000102.1 GCF_009865385.1 Streptomyces sp. SID486
CGTCGCACAGCTACCGGGCCCCCGCGCAGCCGCGGGCCCCCGCACAGCCGCCGGGCCCGCACAGCCGCGCCGCGCCGCACGACCGCTTACCGGCGGCCTCCTCCCGAGTGGCCCCGGCGGTGTCCGGGGGCTGGAACCGAGGTGCGGCGGGAGGTCCGTTTCCCGTAGATTTCCGAGCGGCGCAGCGGACCGAGTGAGGGCGGCAGGCAAGGTGGCAAGGGCAAGGCAGGCCGTGGGCGAGGCCCGCAGGATCGTCGTCAAGGTGGGCTCCTCCTCCCTGACCACCGCCACGGGCGGCCTGGACGCCGACCGCGTCGACGCGCTGGTCGACGTCCTGGCGAAGATCCGCAGCGGGGGAGAGCGGGAGATCGTCCTCGTCTCCTCCGGCGCCATCGCCGCCGGCCTCGCCCCGCTGGGCCTGCGCCGCCGGCCCAAGGACCTCGCGCGCCAGCAGGCCGCCGCCAGCGTCGGCCAGGGCCTGCTCGTCGCCCGCTACACGGCCTCCTTCGCCCGTCACGGCGTCCGCGTCGGCCAAGTCCTGCTCACCAGCGACGACATGAGCCGCCGCGCCCACCACCGCAACGCCTCCCGGACCCTCGACAAGCTGCTCGCGATGGGCGCCTTCCCGATCGTCAACGAGAACGACACCGTCGCCACCGACGAGATCCGCTTCGGCGACAACGACCGCCTCGCCGCGCTCGTCGCCCACCTCGTCCACGCCGACCTGCTGGTCCTCCTCTCCGACGTCGACGGCGTCTACGACGGCGACCCCAGCAGGCCGGGCACCTCCCGGATAGCGGAGGTGAAGGGCCCGGAGGACCTCGACGGCATCGAGATCGGCAGCGCCGGCAAGGCGGGCGTGGGCACCGGCGGCATGGTCACCAAGGTGGAGGCCGCCCGCATCGCCGCCGCCGCGGGCATCCCCGTCGTGCTGACCAGCGCCGTCCACGCGGCCGAGGCCCTGGCCGGCGGTGACACCGGCACCTACTTCCACCCCACCGGGAAGCGCTCCGCCGACCGGCTCCTCTGGCTCCAGCACGCCTCCACCCCCCAGGGCGCCCTCGTACTGGACGACGGCGCGGTGGACGCGGTCGTCCAGCGGCGCACCTCGCTGCTGCCGGCCGGAATCGCCGCCGTCGAGGGCGAGTTCAGCGCCGGCGACCCCGTCGAACTGCGGGACGCGCAGGGCCGTGCGGTGGCCCGGGGGCTCGTCAACTTCGACTCCCGCGAGATCCCCCGGCTGATCGGGCGCTCGACCCGGGAGCTGGCGCGTGAGCTGGGCCCCGGCTACGAACGCGAGGTCGTACACAGGGACGACCTGGTGCTCCTGCACGTCTGACTCTCGCAAAACCGCTCGTAAAGCAGGACGTAAGGAACGCCCCCGGTGGGGGACGTTCCGTAAAACCACCACGCGGAGCCCTGCGGCCTGCTCAACTTTGTCTCGGGGACATGTTGAAAGGACACGTTCCGTCAAGGGGCCGAGCGAGCCATGCGGGCCTTGCGAGCCAAGCGTGAAGGAGGCCGTCGTGAGACGAGTGCGCCCTGGGACGGCGTCCCGTGGTGCTCTGACGAGCGTCGCGGCCGGGGACACCTACGAGGAGCCCAAGGACCTGCCCAGGCTGTGGCACGTCACCCTGAGCGTCTCCGGGGAGAAGGTCGCCCTGCCCGAGCTGCGGCGGGCCCTTGAACAGCTCGCCCACGACCATCCCTTCCTGCTGACCAGCAGATACGCTCCCGACCACGCGGAGATCCGGTACTGGGAAGAGGCCCGCGACCTGCACGACGCCGCCGCCGTGGCGCTCCGTCTGTGGGGCGAGCACCGGCAGACCGCCGGCCTGCCCGCCTGGGAGATCGTCGGCCTGGAGGTCATCGACCGCGAGACCTACCACCAGCGCATCGCCGAGGGGTACGGCCCCCCGCCGGCGACCCCGGTGGGAGTGCACCCGTTCTGACCGGGCGGGCCGGGGGAGAGCCGGCGACTTCTCCCCTTTTGCGGTGTCTCGGGGTGTGGGACGACCGCTGAAGCGTGACGCCTCGCGCACTACCCTTCCCTCATGACCACGCTCTCGCCGTACGACTCGATGTCCCCGGTCACCCAGGCCGCCTACCGGGCCAAGGCAGCCGCCGCCGACCTCGCGCCGCTCCCGCGCGCCGTGAAGGACGACGCGCTGCTCGCCGTCGCCGACGCCCTGGAGGTCCGGACCGCCGAGATCGTCGAGGCCAACGCCAAGGACGTGGCCAAGGCCCGGGAGAACGGCACCAGCGAGGCCATCGTCGACCGGCTGACCCTCACCCCCGAGCGGGTCCGCGCCATCGCCGCCGACGTCCGTGACGTCGCGAAGCTGCCCGACCCGGTCGGCGAGGTCGTCCGCGGCTCCACCCTCCCCAACGGCATCGACCTGCGTCAGGTCCGCGTCCCGCTCGGGGTCGTCGGCATCATCTACGAGGCCCGCCCGAACGTCACCGTCGACGCCGCCGCCCTGTGCCTGAAGTCCGGCAACGCGGTCCTGCTGCGCGGTTCCGCCTCCGCCTACGAGTCCAACACCGCCCTCGTCCGGGTGATCCGCGACGCCGTCGGCGGCGCCGGGCTGCCCGCCGACGCCGTCCAGCTCGTGCCCGGCGAGAGCCGCGACTCCGTCCGCGAGCTGATGCGCGCCCGCGGTCTCGTCGACGTCCTCATCCCGCGCGGCGGCGCGTCCCTGATCCGGACCGTCGTCAACGAGTCCACGGTCCCCGTGATCGAGACCGGCACCGGCAACTGCCACGTCTACGTCGACGCCCAGGCCGACATCGACACGGCCGTCGAGATCCTGATCAACTCCAAGGCCCAGCGGGTCAGCGTCTGCAACGCCGCCGAGACGCTCCTCGTCCACCAGGACATCGCCCCCGAGTTCCTGCCCCGCGCCCTGGACGCCCTCGCCGAGGCCGGCGTCACCGTCCACGCCGACGAGCGCGTCATGGCCTACGCCAAGGACTCCAAGGCCACCGTGGTCGAGGCCACCGCCGAGGACTGGGAGGCGGAGTACCTCTCCTACGACATCGCCGCCGCCGTCGTCGACTCCCTGGACCGGGCCGTCGAGCACATCCGGCTGTGGACCTCCGGCCACACCGAGGCCATCGTCACCACCTCCCAGCAGGCGGCCCGCCGCTTCACCCAGCTGGTCGACTCCACCACCGTCGCCGTGAACGCCTCCACCCGCTTCACCGACGGCGGCCAGTTCGGCTTCGGCGCGGAGATCGGCATCTCCACCCAGAAGCTCCACGCCCGCGGTCCGATGGGTCTGCCGGAGCTGACCAGCACGAAGTACATCGTCACCGGCGACGGACACGTCCGCCGCTGAGATTCACCCGTTCGGCCCTGCCCGCCCCTGTCCCGGTATCCGGCGCGGGGGCACGGCCGAAAGACGTCTCACCAGGCAGACGAATTTCCCTACCGCCTGCCCAAACCGACCCCCCAGGTCTACTCTGGACCCGTGCCGGAGGACGTGGGGGGCACGCCGTTCCCTGACGGCTGGGAGCCCGACGACGACCACGACCACGGGGTGCCGGACGAAGAGTTCGCCTCCGTGGTCTTCGACGAGGCGTTCGTCCGGGCGGCCACCGTCCATGAGCCGACCGCCGTGGAACGCCTCCTGGCCGCCGCCCAGGCCAGAGCCGAGGCGTCCGAGGCGGAGGCCCGCCGCGCACACGCCCGCGGGGAACGCTACGACGACGGCTACGGCCCCGAGGGTGCCGCATTCGGCCAAGATCACGACCATGACGAGCTGGACGACCCCTACGTCCTGGACGACAGCCCCTACGGCAAGCAGGTCCGCTGGCACCGTCCCGTGGCCTGGATCCTCGCCGTCGTGATGGGCATCGGCATGGTCGCCCTGGCCTTCGCCGCCGTCTACCGGGGAAGCTCCTCGGACACCCGCGACCGGGTTCCCGCCCCCGCCTCGACCGGCCTGGAGCAGGACTCCGTGTCCGCCCCCGCCGCCTCCGCCGAGCACCCCCGGCCCGCCGCCTCGGCCATCCCCCGCTCCCCCTGAGCACCCCGCCCGCGCTTGGTGAGAACCTGTCAGAACTTGTCGTGCGGCGGGGCGTTTACCCGGGGCCCGCGAGACCTACTCTGAAAGTATGGGCGGGCCTGGAGACCCACCGGAGGGGACACCCGAGGGCGGCCCCGGCGGTGCTGAGGACGAATACCGATCCGTCGTCTTCGACGAGTCGTTCGTCCGCGCTGCCCGCCTCCAGGAGTTCTCCGCCCAGGAGCGGATGGCCGACCACGCGCCCGCCGTACGCCGCCGCCCGCACCTGCACCGCGGGCTCACCCGGCAGGCACTGATCCTCGTCGTCCTGATCGCCGTGGCGTTCGGCACCGCGCTCTACATGGGCGTCCGCCACCCCTACAGCACCCCGCAGGGCCGTCGGTCCGCCGAGCCCCTGCGCATGACGGTCATCCCGCTCGCCCCGCAGGGCAGGGTGCCCGGTGCGGCCGACACGGACAGCCTCTACCGGCACAGCCCCGCCGCCTCGTACGCGGTCGGCGCCAAGGGCATACCGCTGCCGGCCTCGCGCAGCACGGCCCACTTCTCCGACAGCCAGGTGGTGGCCGCCCTCACCATCGTCAAGGACTACCTCGTCCGCTCCTCGCTCTACCCCGAGGTGCTCGCGGGCCGGGAGGCGAGCGCCGCCAGGGCCCTGGTCGACTCGGAGCAGCTCGCCCAGTTCGACCAGAGCTTCGACCATCCGGCCGCCGACGGCCGGCACGCGCCCACCGGCTGGGTGGTCCGGATCGACCCCGCCCGCGCCCGGCTCGCCGACGACGGCATCCGGGTCTCGGGCAGCCTGCGGGCCGTCGAGACCGACCCGGCGACGCTGGAGGTGACCGCCGACCACGTCTTCGTCTACGCCCTGCGCCCCGCCGGCGCCGCCGCCGGCGCCCCCGCCTCACTGTTCACGGTCCGCCGCGAGCTGGCCTTCCGCTTCGACGGCGACGACCTGCGCACCCGCCAGCTCCGGCTGGTCACGTCCTCCGTGCAGGCGGGCCCCCTCGCCTGCGCCGAGGACTCCTCGGCCTACTTCCGGCCCCTCCTCGCCGGCCGGACGGCCATGCCGGGCGGCCCGGCGGGCAGCGATCCCTACGACCAGGACGGCACCACGGCCCTGTGCGGAACCCTGTCCGCCAAGGCGCAGCCGACCGTCTGAGCGGCGAGCGGGCGGGGACCGGGCGGGCGCCCGGCGCCTACCTCTCGTCCCGGCCGGGAGCGGCGTCCCCCTCGTCCCCGCCGGGCACGTCGTCCCCCCTGGCCGGCGGGGGGCTGCGGAAGCCGTCGAAGCCCCGCCGGACCCGGCCGCCCAGGTCGCCCGCGCCGCCCGCGAGATCCGAGACCAGCTTCATCAGCGGGTCCTTGGACCCCTTCACATCGCTCGCGTAGCTGGACGCCGACTCGCGGAAGGAGTCGCTGACGGAGGTGTCCTTGTCCTCCTCGCGGCGCGGGTAGTGGCCGTCCATGAGCCGCTGGTAGTCCCGCGACTCCGCCCACTTCTTCAGCTCGGCGGCCCGCACGGTGGTGAACGGGTGCGAGCGGGGCAGCACGTTCAGGATCTTCAGCACGGAATCGCGCAGGTCGCCACCCGACTCGTACTCCTCGGCCTGCTCCAGGAACGCGTCCACGTTCATCTCGTGCAGGTGGTTGCCGCCCGCGATCTTCATCAGGCCCCGCATCGAGGCCCGGACGTCCTGGCCCACGAGCAGACCGGCCCGGTCGGCCGACAGCTCCGACTTGCGGAACCACTCGCGCAGCGCCGTGACGATCGCCATGACCGCGAGATTGCCCAGCGGGATCCAGGCCACCTTCAGGGCCAGGCTCGTCAGGAACAGCAGGACCGTGCGGTACACCGAGTGGCCGGACAGGGCGTGCCCCACCTCGTGGCCGACGACGGCCCGCATCTCCTCCTCGTCGAGCAGCTCCACCAGCCCGGTGCTGACCACGATGATCGGCTCGTCCAGGCCGATGCACATCGCGTTCGGCTGCGGGTCCTGCGTCACGTACATCGGCGGGACCTTCTCCAGGTCCAGGATGTAACAGGCGTCCAGCAGCATGTCGTGCAGGTGCGTGAACTGCCGCTCGGAGACCCGCACCGAGTCGGACAGGAACAGCAGCCGCAGACTCCGCTCCGGCAGCAGCCCGCTGAGCGCCTTGAAGACGGTGTCGAACCCGCTCAGCTTGCGCAGCGCGACCAGGGCCGAGCGGTCCGCCGGGTGTTCGTACGCCCGCGAGGAGATCCCCGGGAAGCGCCTGCGCTGCCTGCTCGGCACGCGCTCGTGCCCCGTCCGCTGGTGGCCGTCGTCGGACATGTCTTCCCCCATGTGCGTCTGAGTGCCCACTGTGCCCCCGAGGCGGGGCCCAGCCTAGGCGGAGATACCGTGGCAGGCAGTACACCCGAAGGAGTCCACGCCATGGAGCACCACCCCGCAGCCGCCTGGCTGACCGAGGCCGCCACGAGCGCCGTCCAGCAGCACGGGACGGGCAATCTGCTCCGCGTCGTCCTCGTCGTGATGGTCCTCGGCTGTGCGCTGACCGCCTGGTTCCTGCTGCGCGGCTACAAGCGGAAGGACGACTGACGAGCGGCGAAAGTTCCCCGCCGTCCGGCCCCGGACCACCCTGTCGCGGGCGTCCCGCCGGAGCCCCCGGGCCCCGACGGCGGAGTCGGCGTGATCGCCACCGGCCCGCCCGCTTACGATGGGTCGACATCTTTATTCCGCCCACACGCGTTAGGTCCTGCCGAAGATGAGCTTCCACGACGCCGCAGCCCAGTTGGTCACCCTCGCCGCCGAGGGCGAACCGCACGGCGGAAACCACAACAGCCTGAACCCGGCCGTCACCGGCGGCGGCGCGCTGATCATCCTGCTCCTGCTGCTGTGGATCACCACCCGCTTCAACCGCGACCGCTGAGCAGGGACCCCGTCCCCGGCCGGAGGCACGAGACCGGGCCGGTAGGGTCTGCACGCATGGGAGAGCAGGACATGCCTACCGGTCCGGCGCACGAGACGGCCGACGACACGGTGAAGCACCCGCAGTACGGTCCGGGCAACGGTCCCGTCCACACGGGAAAGCGGCGCCTGGGCGTCATGGGCGGAACCTTCGACCCGATCCACCACGGGCACCTGGTGGCGGCCAGCGAGGTCGCCGCGCAGTTCCAGCTGGACGAGGTGGTGTTCGTCCCCACCGGCCAGCCGTGGCAGAAGTCCCACCGCAACGTCTCCCCGGCCGAGGACCGCTATCTCATGACGGTCATCGCGACCGCCGAGAACCCGCAGTTCTCCGTCAGCCGCATCGACATCGACCGCGGCGGCCCCACCTACACCGTCGACACCCTGCGCGACCTGCGGGCCCTCAACCCCGACACCGACCTCTTCTTCATCACCGGTGCCGACGCCCTCGCCCAGCTGCTGACCTGGCGCGACTCGGCGGAACTCTTCTCCCTCGCGCACTTCATCGGCGTCACCCGCCCCGGCCACCAGCTCACCGACCAGGGCCTGCCGGAAGGCGGCGTCTCGCTCGTCGAGGTGCCGGCGCTCGCCATCTCCTCCACGGACTGCCGTGCGAGAGTCGCCAAGGGTGACCCCATCTGGTACATGGTGCCGGACGGAGTCGTGCGCTACATCGACAAGCGCGAGCTGTACCGCGGCGAGTGAGCCGAGAGGGGCACCGGTGAACGACCGATACGACGCGGGGTACGGAGAAGGCCCGTACGAACTCGTCGGCTACGACGAGTACGGCCGGCCCATGTACCGGCAGGTCCCGGCACAGCAGGCTTCCCCGGCACAGCAGGACCCGCAGTTCCCGCAGCCGGCCTACGACCCGTACGCCCAGCAGCAGGGCTACGGCTACGACCCGTACGCCACCGGCCGGCAGCAGGAGCCGTCCTCCTACGAGCCGCAGCCGTCCTCCTACGAGCAGCAGCCGGCCTACGACCCCTACGGCTCCGGGGCCCCCTACGACCCGTACGCCACCGGGACCCCCGGCACCCAGGGTGCCCCCGGCCACGACCCCTACGGGCAGACGGCGAGCAGCGGTCAGCAGCCCCGGGTCGCCGAGCAGACCGCCTACATCCCCCAGCAGTCCGGCCCCGCCGAGGGCGCGCGGGCCCCGCAGGAGCCCGCGCGGGCACCGGGCGAGCCGGACCGCCGGACCGGGCCGGACGACCGTGGCCACCCCACCGCGCCGGACGAACCGGACTACCGCACCGAGCAGTTCGCCTTCGTCGAGGAGCCCGACGGTGACTCCGAGGACGTCATCGACTGGCTGAAGTTCACCGAGAACCGCACCGAACGCCGCGAGGAGGCCCGCCGCCGCGCCCGCAGCCGCCTCGTCGCCCTCGTCGTCGTCCTCGCCCTCGTCGCGGCCGGCGGTGTCGGCTACCTCTGGTTCGCCGGCAAGCTGCCCGGCCTGTCCTCCTCCGACGGCAGGCCCGGCACCACCACGCCCGCGGCCGCCCAGAAACGCGACGTGCTCGTCGTCCACCTGCACAACACCGCCAAGGGCGGCACCTCCACGGCGCTGCTGGTCGACAACACCACCACCAGACAGGGCACCACGGTCCTGCTGCCCAACTCCCTGGCGCTGACCGGGGACGACGGCTCCGCCACCACCCTCGCCAAGTCCGTGGACGACGACGGCACCTCCGGCACCCGCGACCAGCTCGACACCGTGCTCGGCACCAGCATCCAGGGCACCTGGCGGCTGGACACCCCCTATCTGCAGAACCTCGTCGACCTCGTCGGCAACATCGAGATCGACCCCGACACCGACGTGCCCGACCCGGACGCCAAGAAGAAGGGCACGGCGCCGCTCGTCCACAAGGGCCGTGGCCAGACCCTCAGCGGCAAGATGGCCGTCGCCTACGCCACCTACCGCGCCGCCGGCGAGTCCGAGAACGCCCAGTTGCAGCGGTTCGGCCAGGTCATGCAGGGCGTGCTGCGCAAGGTGTCCTCCGATCCGTCGTCCGCGACCACCACCGTGCAGACCCTCGCCCAGATCCTGGACCCGCCGCTCACCGACAAGGACCTCGGCGCCTTCCTCGCCAAGCTCGCCGAACTCGCCAAGGGCGGCGCCTACAAGACCGCCCTGCTGCCCGTGCAGCCCGACGGCACGCTGAGCGCGCAGACCAGCGACAGCGTGGTGAAGGACATCCTCGGCGGCACCGCCAAGAGCCCCGGCGCGGGTTCCGCGGTCCGGGTCTCCGTCCAGAACGCCACGGGCGTGAAGGACGACACGGACAAGGCCCGCGTGGTCCTCCTCAACGGCGGCTTCACCTTCCTGGAGGGCGGCAGCGCCGCCGGCACCCGGGCCACCTCGCAGGTGCTCTACGCGGACGCCGCCCATCAGGCCGACGCCGCCGAGGTCGCCAAGACCCTCGGCCTGCCCGCCGGCTCCGTGACCAAGGGCGGCGTCTCCTCCGGCGCCGACGTCTCGGTGGTCCTCGGAGGCGACTACAAGCCGCCCGCGTCCTGACCCCCCGGCCGCCCTCGGCGGGGCGCGCGGCCGGGGCACCCCGCGTGATGCCGTAATCACGTGGGGTGCGGCGGGCGGTCCGTGAGACCCTTGAGGTCAAAAGCCCGCCGACGGAAAGCCATGTAGTGACCGCCACCGACCGTTCCCTTGAACTCATCAACACCGCCGCCCAGGCGGCCGCCGACAAGCTCGCCCACGACGTGATCGCCTACGACGTGAGCGACGTGCTGTCGATCACGGACGCCTTCCTCCTGGCGTCCGCCCCGAACGACCGCCAGGTCAAGGCCATCGTCGACGAGATCGAGGAGCGCCTGCAGAAGGAACTCGGCGCCAAGCCGGTCCGCCGCGAGGGCGACCGCGAGGCCCGCTGGGTGCTGCTCGACTACGTCGACATCGTCGTCCACGTCCAGCACAGCGAGGAGCGCGTCTTCTACGCCCTGGAGCGGCTGTGGAAGGACTGCCCCGAGCTGGAGCTGCCCGCCGACGCCAAGGCCACCCGCGGCAAGGCCGAGGAGCACGCCCAGCTGCAGGCCGACGAGGCCGACCAGGAGCCGGACGGGGAGTGGTGATGAGCGCCACCGGCGAGGTGTCCGACCGCAGGGGCCGGGGCCGCCGCATCATCCTGTGGCGGCACGGCCAGACCCTGTGGAACGTCGAGCGCCGCTTCCAGGGCACCACGGACGTCGAGCTGACCGAGACGGGCGTCGGCCAGGCACGCCGCGCGGCCCGGCTGCTCGCCTCGCTGCGGCCGGACGCGATCATCGCCTCGGACCTGCGGCGGGCCGCGGACACGGCCGCCGAGCTGGCCGAGCTGACCGGCCTCGACGTCACCCGCGACGAGGCCCTGCGCGAGACCTACGCGGGCGTCTGGCAGGGCCTGACGCACGAGGAGATCATCGCCCGCCACGGCGAGGAGTACACCGCCTGGAAGCGCGGTGACGCCGTCCGACGCGGTGGCGGCGAACTGGAGACCGAGGTCGCCGACCGCGCCGCCCCCGTCGTGCTGCGGCACGCCGAGAAGCTGCCCGAGGACGGCACCCTCGTCGTCGTCAGCCACGGCGGCACCATCCGCACCACCATCGGCCGGCTCCTCGGCCTGGACTCCCGGCACTGGGAGAGCCTCGGCGGCCTCTCCAACTGCTGCTGGTCCGTGCTCGGCGAGGGCGCCCGCGGCTGGCGCCTGCTGGAGCACAACGCGGGCACCCTCCCGGAGCCCGTCCTCGGCGACGACGACTGACCGCCTCCGCGGCCGCGCGGCCCGGATTTCACTTTCCGGCAGGTCACAGGCTAAAGTTCTTCTTGTTCGCCCCGCCGAGCGGGGCGACACAGGACACGCGGTCCGCCGCGTGGCGCCCGGGGCTATAGCTCAGTTGGTAGAGCGCCTGCATGGCATGCAGGAGGTCAGGAGTTCAATTCTCCTTAGCTCCACTGATCGACTCTCCGTCGAGACGTCGAAGATCGGTGATGAGGATCCCGTCCCCTCTGGGGGCGGGATCTTCTGCTTTCGGCGGCCGACGAAGTTCTCGCCTCCCGCGCCCGTCGGGCACGGGTTCTCGGCCCGCGTGCCCTTCGCCACACCGTTCCGGGGCCGCCTTGAGCGTCCGGCGCCCCGCGGCCGTATACGTCGGCGAGGTGTTCTCGCGGTGCGCCCGGTGCCGGCGGGAACGGCCGCGGTGGCAGCCCGTGTCCGGACCGGTACTGAGGCGTCGCTGACCGTGTTGGTCCGGTCGTGGCAGAATCAAACGGCCGGAAGGGGGCGCGGCCCGACGGGAGGGAGTAGCGATGCCTGCGAGCATCCTCGAGGAGGTCGGCCACCTCCTCGGTGCGGCGTTGATACGGGACACGACCACCCGGCTGAGCTGCCCTTCCTGCGGTTCCGCGCATGTGGCGCAAGTCCTCGGCGACAACGGCGGGATCTCCTACGTGTGCACGGCCTGCGGCCACAGCTGGAGCTGATCAATGGGTGCACACAGGCGGAAGTGCGACTGGTGCGGGAGCGGAACGCCCATCGTCCGCGACATGGAGCCGGTCAACCCCGACTACCAGTACTGGTGCGAGGAATGCGCGCGGGCGCTGATCATAAAAGGCGACCCCATCGAGACGTACCGGGAACTGGAGGGCGAGCCGATCTACGGCCGGCTCCTCGAGGAGCACTGCACGCTCAAGCGGTTCTACCAGTTCGTCACGGCTTGACGCGGACCCCGTCCGCGCCGGGCCCCGGCAACGATGTCCGGGCCAGCACCAGGAAGAGCGCACCGACTCCTCCGTAGACGGCCGACAGCAACAACTCCCGGTCCGCCAGGTGCAGTTCCGGCCGGCCCGTGCCGTGCGGAACCCACCAGGGGGCGTACGAGCAGAAGACCAGCAGGGCGCCCAGGGCGGCCGTCCGGTGTCCGCGCGTCCACAGCAGCAGCACCAGCGGCACGCACCACACCCAGTGATGGGTCCACGACACCGGACTGACCAGCAGGGCGGTGACGGCGCAGGCGCACACCGCCCAGGGCCGCCGCCCCCGCAACTCCGCCCGCACGGCCACCGCGAGGCCCAGGACGGCCACCACGGCCGCACAGGCCGCCCAGAGGGCTCCCGGGTCCGGTGTGTGCAGAAGGCGGGCCAGGACGCCGCGCAGGGCCTGGTTGGCGGTGTCCTCCGCATGGCCGACCCGGCTCGCGCGGAACACCATGTCCGACCAGAAGCGCCAGGAGTCGTACGGCAGGACGCCCGTCGCCAGCACCGTCGCCCCGGCGAACGCGACGGCCGCCCCGCGCGCGTGCCGCAGCCATGGCTGACCGCCTCCGCCCCGCAGGCGGTCCACGGCCCCTGTGGCGAGCAGAAGGACCAGGAACAGCGCGGGCGTCAGCTTGACCGCCGTGGCCAGTCCGAGACCCACCCCCGTCCAGCGGTCCGGCCCGCCGGCCGGGCGGCGGGTGAGGTCCCACAGCACCAGGACGGCCAGCAGCAGGTTGATCTGGCCGTAGCGCAGGGTCGTCCACACCGGCTCGCACCACACGGCCGGCGCCGCCACCCAGCAGACGGTCTCCACGCGCGCGTGGCCGACGAGTTTCAGCGACAGCCGTACGAACATCACCAGCAGCGCGAGATTCCCGGCCGTGGCCAGCGTGCGCAGGTGCGCGGCGTCCAGCAGGGGCAGCGGGGTGAACAGCAGGGCCGCGAACGGCGGATAGGTGGTGGGCAGGTGCGCGGCCGTCGCGCGCAGGGCGTACAGGTCGTCACCGGCGCCCACCGCGGCACCCTCGGCCCGGTAGACGGCCAGGTCGATCATCGACACGTGCGCGGCCCGCTGAGCCGCCCAGAACGCCGCGAACGACACGAGGCACACCCCCAGGGCGACCGTGGCCCGGCGGGGGACTGCGGGCGACGCGATCATGGTCATGAAGCCGACATTAGCGGCCGTATCGGCGCGAAGCAGAAACCGATTTGGTGCTACGCCACCGGGCCTGTAATGTTTACGTCGTCGCCGGGGGAACCGGGCGGGACAACAAAACAAGGGGCTATAGCTCAGTTGGTAGAGCGCCTGCATGGCATGCAGGAGGTCAGGAGTTCAATTCTCCTTAGCTCCACAGAAATCGAAAGCGGATCACCGGACAGGTGGTCCGCTTTCGGCGTGTTGTGGAAGCGGTCACGGGGGAAAGGCGAGGGCGGGTCACCCGGTTCGGGTGACCCGCCCTTTCGTGCGGTTCAGCGGCCGAGCGCGCGCCGGCCGCGCCCCTGGGAGAGGACCGGAAGGTTGCGGGCCGGCGCCTGTCCGCGCGTGTCCTCCTCGATGCGCAGGGCGAGCGCGGGGCAGCGGCGCACCGCGCGCAGCGCCTTCGCCTCCGCGTAGCGCGGCACCTGCGCCTGGGCGACGGTCGGGAAGCCGTCGGCGCCGAGCTCGAACACCTCCGGCAGGATGTCCGCGCACAGCCCGTGGCCCCGGCAGAGGGTCCAGTCGACGTAGATCTTCTGGCGGCTGCCGCCGCTCTCCTCCGGCTCCCCGCCGCCCGGAACGCCCGTGGGGGCCCTGCCCCCCTCGAAGAGCGGCAGGACGCCCTGTACGGGCCGTCCGCAGCCGTTCCCGAGGACGTGTGCGGCCAGGTCGTCCGTGAACGCCTTGATGGTCGACTCCAGGAACATCGCCGAGCCGTCCGGGTGCGAACAGGCACCGCGCCGCTTGACGTTCTTCGCGACCTGCTTCAGCGCCTCCAGGGCGGCGGGTCCGCCGCCGTTGAGGATGTCCTCCAGCCCGCGCGCGGCGGCGGGCAGTCCGAGGTAACAGGGTCCGCACTGGCCCGCGCTCTCCTCGGCCAGCCACTGCGCCACCCGCAGCGACTCACCCAGCGGGCAGGTCTCCTGGCTGATGGGCAGGATCGCCCCGGCGCCCAGCGAACCGCCCACCGCGTCGAGCGAGTTGCGGGAGACGACCGCCTCGTCGACGGTCGCCGCGTCGATCCACTTGCCGTGGTAGCCGCCGGTCAGCACGCCCTGCGGCACCGGCGGGGCGCCCGCGAGCTGCAGCACGTAGCGCAGGGGCACCCCCGTGGGGGCCTCGATCACCATCGGGCGGGCGACCGCGCCGGACACGGTGAGCATCACGGTGCCCGGTTCGTCGTACAGGCCCGTGTTGCCGTAGCGCTCCGGGCCGATGCGGGCGGCGATGGCCAGCTGCGCGAACGTCTCGGCGTTCGACAGCAGCGTGGGCGCGCCGCCGACGCCGTTCTGCGAGGCGCTGATCTTGCGGCCGGGCGGGATCGCCGGGCCGCCGTCGATCGAGCGGACCAGGGAGGCGGCGGCGCCGGTGACCATGCGCACCGGATTGCGCTGCACCCACGCGCGCAGTGCCGATCTGCGGCTGTTGCTCAGCCCCCGCTCGGCGAGCGCGGCCTCCATGGAACGCTGGGTGGACTCCCGGGTGACGCCGATGACGAGGGTGCGCGCGCCGAGCGCCTCGGCGCACAGCAGCGCGCCGTCCAGGATGAGGTGCGGGGCACGGTTGATCAGGACCGTGTCCTTGCGGCAGGCGGGTTCGTCCTCGCTGCCGTTGACCACGACGACCGGCCGCACCCCACGCTTGATCGCCGACTCGGCGACCGAGCGCAGCTTTTTGTGGAAGGGGAAGCCGGCGCCGCCGCGGCCCTTGAGGTTGATCGCCTCGGCGAGCTGGGCGAGCTGTTCGCCGCCCAGCGGGTCGAGCGGCCCGTGCACCTTCAGGTGCATGGGCAGGTCGAGCCGCTCCACAAGGTCGAAGCCCGACGTGAGCTGGGGAAGTCCGACCACGCGGACCTCGGGGACGTCGGGCAGGGCCTCGTTCACTTAAAAGCCTCCGGAAGGCGTGTTCCAGGGTTCGCCCGAACCCGGCGTCTGGTAGGAGGCGCCGGGCAGAGTCTCGGTGGCGGGACCGCTGTTGAACGTGTCACCCGGGTTGTACGTGCCGTGGAGGCCGTTTGTCTCACGGGTGTCGTACACGTCACTTCCGCCGTACGCGGCGGCGCCCGGATTGCCGTAGACGGGGATGGTGTATCCGGTGTCCTGGAGCGGGTCGTACACGGACGGCGGCGCCTCGCCGACCGGCGGCGGGGACGGGACCGGCCAGGTCCCCGAGGTGCTGGAGGGGCCGTCCACGCGCGGGACGGGCTCCGTGGGCCGCAGGTCCGTCGGCAGGTCCATGCGGGCCGTCCGGTCCGCCGCGAAGGACTGCTGCGGGCGGCCCGGCGTCGACACCGCCCGGTAGGCCGCCGCGAAGCCGGAAGCGGGCTCGTCGGCCGGGGCTGCCGGGGCCCGGTAGAACGGGGAGGCGGCCGTGTCGGCGAAGGACGGCCTCGGCTCCCGCCGGCCGCCGGCGCCGGCCGGCGCCGGCTCGGCCCTCCTGGAGCGGCTCGCGTCCAGCTCGTCGAGCCCGGCCCGCTCCGAGCTGCCGAACAGGGCCACCAGCCGGTCGGCGACCCTGCGCTTGACCGGGCGCGGCGCGGCACGCAGCGCCAGGGCGCCCATCACACCGAGCAGGGACAGGCTGTAGAGGATCACGAAGACCGGCTTGGCCGATCGACCCGCGTAGAGGCCGTGGATCAGTGCCGCGCACCAGGCCGGGTACGCCAGCATGTGCATGGCCCGCCAGCGGGCGGCGACCGGTGCCGGGGTGGCGAAGTTGCTGCGCAGGGCGCCGGTGACGCCCACGAAGACCATCAGCAGGCCGGCGAGCGAGCCCAGGCCGATCAGGCCGGCGATCCCGGTGACACCGAGCGAGAACGGGATGACCGCGGCGATCAGCCGGGTGTGGCCGAGCGCGACCTTCGTGGTGATGTGCAGCAGCAGGAACGCGATCGAGGCGACCGCGGTCGTCCGGTGCACCGCCTGGCCGACGATCCGCTGGCGTGTGTTCAGGAAGATCCGGTCCTGGGCGAACAGGCCCCAGATCACCGAGCAGCTCAGCGAGACGAGGGACAGCACGCCCGCGCCGAAGTTCAGGAACTCGCGGAACTGGCTGCCTCCGACCAGCACGGCCACGGGTATGAGCAGCAGGACGACAGCGGACGCCACCCCATAGGCCGAGCGGCCCGGTTTGGGGAGCGAGCTGGTCTTACGACGAGGGTTCATGGGGGCACTCCGAGCAGTTCCGGGAAAGCGGTCCCGCTGCCGCACTCTAAGTGGCGTCATACCGATCAGTACGAAGGTTTGCGTTATTGCGTTGTTATCAACGCACAATCTGATTGTCGGGGCGTCCCTTAGGGGACGGTACGCGAAGTAATTGCTGACCTTTGTTCAGTTCCGGGCGGGCTTCATGACATGTCCATCAGGGATACGGAGACGCGTCGCGGCTTGCTCAAGGTTGGAAGCGCGTCGTGGCCAGCTCAAGGACGGAAGCGGGTCGTGGCCTGCTCAGGGACGGAAGCGCGTCGCAGCCTGCCCGAGGACTGAAGCGCGTCGCGGCCTGCCCGAGGACTGAAGCGCGTCGCGGCCTGCTCAAGGGCTGCGGTACCCTAGCGCCATGCGTGCCGTACGCCTTCTGCTTAGCGGGCCGCGCTGATCAGTACCGACCCGGCACAGCCGTGAGGTCGGCATCGGCGCGGCGTCCCCTCCTGTGCGAGGGGCTTTTTCATTTCCGCAGGCAGAGACGATCGATGGAGCTTTGAGGATCATGAGCGAGACGAACCCGGCCGCCGCCGCTGCTACGTCGGCGGAGGCCGCCCCGCACCGCTACACGGCCGCCATGGCGGCCGACATCGAGGCACGCTGGCAGGACTTCTGGGACGCCGACGGCACCTACGCGGCGCCGAACCCCAAGGGCGACCTGGCGGGCGACCCCGAGCTGGTCGCCAGGCCCAAGAAGTTCATCATGGACATGTTTCCGTACCCCTCCGGGGCCGGCCTGCACGTCGGCCACCCGCTGGGCTACATCGCCACCGACGTCTACGCCCGGTTCCAGCGCATGACCGGCCACAACGTCCTGCACACCCTCGGCTTCGACGCCTTCGGCCTGCCCGCCGAGCAGTACGCGGTGCAGACCGGCACCCACCCGCGCGTGTCGACCGAGGCCAACATCGAGAACATGAAGTCCCAGCTGCGCCGGCTGGGCCTGGGACACGACAAGCGCCGGTCGTTCGCCACGATCGACCCGGAGTACTACAAGTGGACCCAGTGGATCTTCCTGCAGATCTTCAACTCCTGGTACGACGAGGACGCGAAGCGGGCCCGTCCGATCGCCGAGCTGATCGCCCGCTTCGAGTCCGGTGAGCGCGCCGTTCCGGGCACCACGCGCGCGTGGAGCGAGCTGAGCGCCCGTGAGCGCGCCGACGTCCTGGGCGAGTACCGCCTGGCCTACGCCTCCGAAGCGCCCGTCAACTGGTGCCCCGGCCTGGGTACCGTGCTGGCCAACGAGGAGGTCACCGCCGACGGCCGGTCCGAGCGCGGCAACTACCCGGTCTTCAAGTCCAAGCTGCGCCAGTGGAACATGCGCATCACCGCCTACGCCGACCGCCTGCTGGAGGACCTGGAAGGGCTGGACTGGCCCGAGGCCATCAAGCTGCAGCAGCGCAACTGGATCGGCCGCAGCGAGGGCGCCCGCGTCGACTTCCCCATCGACGGCGAGCGCATCACGATCTTCACCACCCGCCCGGACACCCTGTTCGGTGCCACCTACATGGTGCTGGCGCCCGAGCACCCGCTGGTCGAGAAGTTCACCCCCGAGGCGTGGCCCGAGGGCACGCACCAGGTGTGGACCGGCGGTCACGCCACCCCCGCCGAGGCCGTCTCCGCCTACCGCGCCCAGGCCGCCTCGAAGTCCGACGTCGAGCGGCAGGCCGAGGCCAAGGACAAGACCGGCGTCTTCACCGGCGCGTTCGCGACCAACCCGGTCAACGGCGAGCCGGTCCCCGTCTTCATCGCCGACTACGTCCTGATGGGCTACGGCACCGGCGCGATCATGGCGGTCCCGGGTCACGACACCCGCGACTTCGCCTTCGCGCGCGCCTTCGAGCTGCCGATCCGCTGCGTGGTCGAGCCGACCGACGGCCGCGGCACCGACCCTTCCACCTGGGACGACGCCTTCGTCGCCTACGACGCGAAGATCGTCAACTCCGACAGCGACGACGTCCGCCTGAACGGCCTGGGCGTGACCGAGGCCAAGGCGCGCATCACCGAGTGGCTGGCCGAGCGGGGCATCGGCGAGGGCACCGTCAACTTCCGGCTGCGCGACTGGCTGTTCAGCCGCCAGCGCTACTGGGGCGAGCCCTTCCCGATCGTCTACGACGAGGACGGCGTCGCCCACGCGCTGCCCGAGTCGATGCTGCCGCTGGAGCTGCCCGAGGTCGAGGACTACAGCCCCCGCACCTTCGACCCGGACGACGCCGACACCCGGCCCGAGACGCCGCTGTCGCGCAACGAGGAATGGGTCGACGTCACCCTGGACCTGGGCGACGGCCCCAAGAAGTACCGCCGCGAGACCAACACCATGCCCAACTGGGCCGGCTCCTGCTGGTACGAGTTCCGCTACCTGGACCCGCACAACGACCGCCAGCTGGTCGACCCGGAGATCGAGCGGTACTGGATGGGCCCGCGCGCGGGACAGCCGCACGGCGGTGTCGACCTGTACGTCGGCGGCGCCGAGCACGCCGTGCTCCACCTGCTGTACGCGCGCTTCTGGTCCAAGGTCCTGTTCGACCTGGGGCACGTCTCCTCCGCCGAGCCGTTCCACAAGCTGTTCAACCAGGGCATGATCCAGGCCTACGTCTACCGCGACAGCCGGGGCATCGCGGTGCCGGCCGCCGAGGTGGAGGAGCGCGACGGCGCCTACTACCACGAGGGCGAGAAGGTCAGCCGCCTGCTGGGCAAGATGGGCAAGTCCCTGAAGAACGCGGTGACTCCGGACGAGATCGCCGCCGAGTACGGTGCCGACACGCTGCGCCTGTACGAGATGGCGATGGGCCCGCTGGACGTCTCCCGGCCGTGGGACACGCGCGCGGTGGTCGGCCAGTTCCGGCTGCTGCAGCGGCTGTGGCGCAACATCGTCGACGAGAACACCGGTGAGGTCACCGTCACCGACTCCGAGGCGGACGAGGAGACCCTGCGCGCCCTGCACAAGGCGATCGACGGTGTGCGCCAGGACCTGGACGGCCTGCGCTTCAACACCGCCATCGCCAAGGTCACCGAGCTGAACAACCACCTGACGAAGGCCGGCGGGGCGCTGCCGCGGACCGTGGCCGAGCCGCTGGTGCTGATGGTCGCCCCGCTGGCCCCGCACATCGCCGAGGAACTGTGGCGCAGGCTGGGCCACACCGACTCGGTCGTCCACCGGGACTTCCCGGTCGCCGACCCGGCCTACGTCGTCGACGAGACCGTGACCTGCGTCGTGCAGATCAAGGGCAAGGTCAAGGCCCGGCTGGAGGTGCCGCCCGCGATCTCCGAGGAGGAGCTGGAGAAGGTGGCGCTGGCCGACGAGAAGGTCGTCGCGGCGCTGGGCGGCGCGGGCGTCCGCAAGGTGATCGTGCGGGCACCGAAGCTGGTGAACATCGTCCCGGCGTGAGCGCTGTCTCGGGTGAGCGCTGTCCCTGCGTGGGGACTGGGTGAGCACTGTCCCTGCGTGAGGACTGGGAGAGCACTCTCTCTGCGTGAGCACCGGGTGAGCACTGCCCCTGCGTGAGCAGCGGGTGAGCACTGCCCCTGCGTGAGGACTGCCTGCGGCTGAGTCGTTCCTCGGGGTCGGGGTAGTCCCCTACGGGCAGGTTCGGGGTCCTTTCCGGAACTCCGGGCCTGCCCGCTGCGTTTACCGTGGAGAGGACAGCGGCTTGTGCCGTAAGGCCGGAGGAGGAGCGTCGTGGAAGTAGTGCTGACCGTGTTCGCCCTGCTCTTCCTCGTCCTCATCGGCCTGGGTGCCTACGCGACGGTCAAGGCGGTCGGCGCCGCCAAGCGCGGTGTGGACCGCACCGTCGCGCAGGCCCGCCGCACGGTCGAGGACCACACCCTGCGCGCCAAGTCCTTCGCCCAGTTCGGGCCGGCCGGCGAGATCGCCCAGCTGCGGCTGGCGCTGCGCACCTCCATGCGCGCCACGCAGGACGCGCTGCGCGCGGGGGTGCGGGAGGACGAGTCGCTGAAGGAGTCCCTCGGTCTCTTCGAGCGGCTCAGTGTGCACGGTCACGAGCTGGACGACACCCTCAAGCGCCTGGAGTCCGAGCCGGACCGGGCCACGCTCGCCGCCCGGCTGCCCGAACTGCGCAGCCGCACCGAGCGCATCACCACGTCCGCCGACTCCCTGCGCTGGGCCGCGCGCGACCGGGCCCGCCGCTTCGCGGACGACGACCTGGACGGACTGAGCGCCCAGATCGACATCGAAGCGGGTGCGCTGCGGCACTGGACGCGGAGCGAGCCCCACCAGGCGCCCCCCGAGTGGCCCGACGTGTCCGCTCCCGCCGACGGCCCGGCAGGGGAACGGCCCCGGTCGGGGACGGCCGGTGGCGGGGCGGCCGAGCGACCCGCTCCCGAAGCGATCGCCCCGCCGTCATGGCGCCCCGCCTACCCGTGGCAGAAGAAGCCCCGCCCCGAAAGCACCACCTGAGCGGGCCGTCCACGCCCGCACGCCAGGGGCCGGGCTGCCGTGTGAGCGCTACGGCAGGTAACCTCCAGCTCATGTCCCGCCATGTCGCGATCGTCACCGATTCAACGGCCTACCTGCCGCACCGGACGATGGAGCGTCATGGCATCACCGCGGTCCCGCTGACCGTGGTCCTCGGCGACCAGGCCCTCGAAGAGGGCACCGAGATCTCCACCCGCTCCCTGGCGCAGGCGCTGCAGAAGCGGCGCCCGGTCACCACCTCCCGCCCCAGCCCCCAGGTGTTCGCAGAGACCTACCGCAGGGTCGCCGAGTCCGGCGCGACCGGCATCGTCTCCCTCCACCTGTCCGCCGAACTGTCCGGCACCTACGACGCCGCTGTCCTCGCGGCACGCGAGGCGCCCGTGCCGGTGCGGGTGGTGGACACGGGCATGGTCGCCATGGCACTCGGCTTCTGCGCGCTCTCCGCCGCCGAGGCCGCGGAGGCGGGCGGCACGATCGACGAGGCCGTCACGGCCGCCGAGAAGCGGGCCGCGGGCACGTCCGCCTACTTCTACGTCGACACTCTCGACTTCCTGCGCCGAGGCGGCCGAATCGGTGCCGCGCAGGCCCTGCTGGGATCCGCGCTCGCCGTCAAACCCCTGCTCCAGCTGGACGACGGCCGGATCGAGCCGCTCGAAAAGGTCCGGACGGCGTCCAGGGCGATCGCGCGCCTGGAGGAGATCGCCGCCGAGCGTGCGGGCGACGCGGAAGTCGACATCGCCATCCACCACCTCGCCGCCCCCGAGCGTGCCGCGGCCCTCGCCGACCGCCTGCGGGTACGCGTCCCCGGCCTGGCCGACCTGCACGTCAGCGAGGTCGGAGCGGTGATCGGGGCCCACACCGGGCCCGGCCTGCTGGGCGCGGTCGTCTCGCCTCGCTGACACACAGCTCACAGCCCCGGCCGGCCTGTCGATCGCCGCGAGCGGCCCGGATTCACCCCCGCGGGTGATGGAGTTCTCCACAACCGGGCGGTGTTCCACGGGAATTCACCAAGATCATCGCGTCGGGGTGGAATGCCCCATCCTCATCGCATGGCACCTCGATTTCGATCTCGACCTCGTTCACGTACCGCGACCGTGACCAGTGGACCGGGCCGCGGCCCCACCTCCGACGGCCGCACCCGCCACCGCCGTGTCAGGGAACCGCGGCACGCCGGAGAGCTGAACCGAGCGGGCAAGGTCCACGGCAGCGGCGGGGACGGCAGCACCGGCGGGGACAGTCGCACCGGTGGGGACAGTCGCACCGGTGGGGACGGCAGTACCTGCAAGGTCCACGGCAGCGGCGGGGACAGCCGCACCGGCGAGGACAGCCGCGTCAGGGGACACAGCCGTCCCGGCGAGCGCGGTCACGCTCGTCGCCGTCCGGCCGCGCCTGGGGAGGAGCTGCGCCGCCGGGCGGAACTCCTCTTCGGTGAAAGGGCCGTGGAGTGGCGCGAGTCGGGGAACGCGCCGCCGGAGACGGGTCGGGATGCGGGCGCACCGGCTGCGGCTACGTCTACGGCTGTGCCCGGGGCTGGGGCTTGGGATGGGGCCGGGGCAGCGACCGAGTTTGCGCCAGCCCCTGTTGCTGGGGCTGGGGCTGGGGCTGTGACCGAGGGTGCGCATGTGCCTGGGGCTGCGGCCGGGGGTGTGACCGAGGTTGTGCGTGCGCCTGGTGCTGTGACCGAGGTTGCGTCTGTTCCTCCCCCTGCGTCTGCGCTTGCGGCGACCCCGGCCTCCGCCCCGGGCCCAGCCGGGTCGGCATCGGCGCCGGGCGACTGGTCGGCGACGGAACCTGCCGGTGTCGCTTGGCCGCTGGTGTCTCAGGTGTCGTTGAAGCCGCCGGAGCCGCCGGAGCCGCCGGAGCCGCCGGAGCCGCCGGAGCCGCCGG
>NZ_WWJT01000103.1 GCF_009865385.1 Streptomyces sp. SID486
AAGGCGGGCCCGGCCATCGGGCGACGGTGACTAACGGGACGGGAAGGCGGACCCGGCCGTCGGTGCGGCCGGGTCCGACGGTCCGCGGAGCGTCAGCTCAGCGGCTTCACCAGGACCGCCTTGCGGTGGCTGAACGTCTCGATGGAGTACCGGCCGTGGTAGTTGCCCATGCCGCTCTCCCCCACCCCGCCGAACGGCAGCTCGGAAACGGTGAGATGGGCGAGCGGCAGGCCGTGGCCGAGGCCGCCCGAGGAGGTCTCGGCCGCGATGCGGTCACGGGTCTCGTCCGACTCGCTGAAGACGTACAGGGCGAGCGGCTTGTCGCGGTCGTTGATGAAGCGGATGGCCTCGTCGAGGCCGGGCACGGTGACGATCGGCAGGATCGGGCCGAAGATCTCCTCCCGCATGACGGGCGACCCGGGGTCGACGTCCGCGAGGACGGTGGGGGCGAGGTACCTGGCCGCCCGGTCGCCGACGCCGCCGACGGCGACCCGGCCCGAGCCGAGCAGGGCGGACAGCCGGTCGAAGTGCCGCTCGTTGACGATCCTGCCGTACTCCGGCGAACGTGCGGGATCGGTGCCGAACAGCTCCTCGACCGCGCGGACCAGCGCGGCCTCCAGAACCGGCGCGGTGTCCGGGTCGGTCAGCACGTAGTCGGGCGCGACACAGGTCTGGCCCGCGTTGAGGAACTTGCCGCGCACCAGGCGCTCCGCCACCGTGCCCGGGTCGGTACCGCGGTCCACGAACGCCGGGGACTTCCCGCCCAGTTCGAGGGTGACCGGGGTGAGGTGCTCGGCGGCGGCCCGCATGACCACGCGCCCGACGGTGCCGTTCCCGGTGTAGAAGATGTGGTCGAAGCGCTCGGCCAGCAGGGCCGTGGTCTCGGGGACACCGCCCTCCACCACGGCGACCGCGTCCGGGTCCAGGTAGGCGGGGAGCAGTTCGGCCAGGGCGGCCGAGGTGGCCGGGGCCAGCTCGCTCGGCTTGGCGAGGACCGCGTTGCCGGCGGCCAGCGCGCCGGCCAGGGGAGCGAGCAGGAGCTGCGCCGGGTAGTTCCACGGCGCTATGACGAGGACGACGCCCAGGGGGTCGTACTGGGTCCAGGCCGTGGCGTCGGCGCCGAGGTGCGCCGGGACGGGTGCGGGCTCGGGGCGCAGCCAGTCCGCGAGGTGTTCGAGGGTGTGGTCGATCTCTCGGACGGTGAAGTCGATCTCGGTGCGGTACGCCTCGGTGCCGCTCTTGCCGAGGTCGGCGTGGAGGGCGGCCGCGAGGTCGGCGCCGCGTTCCGTGAGCATCGCCCGCAGTCGGCGCAGCTGGCCGGTGCGCCAGTCGACGGACTTGGTGCGGCCGGTGCCGAAGGTGGCGCGCAGCCGGGCGACGACGTCGGCGGGCTGCTCGGGCAGGGACTGGTTCACGGATGCCTCGCTGGGGGTGCACGGGCCGGTTCGGCCCCGGCAGGACGACAGGTCAGATGTATATGCCAACCTTTCACGTCCTCAAGTTCATCCCGCACGCACCCCGGGGTGTCGAGGATCACGTTCCCGGTGCGCCGGCGCCGGCCGGGCGTCAGTGCTGGTCCACGAAGGGCCGGACCTCGATGGGCAGGGTGGTGGCCAGGGCGGCCTTGCGCCCCCAGGCCAGGGCCTCGTCCTGGTCGGCGGACCGGATGAGGCACAGGCCGCCCAGGTACTCCTCGCCCTCGGTGCGGGAGGCGTCGGTGACGAGGACGTCGCCGTCCCGGGGGCGGAGCAGGGTGGCGGTCTCCGGGCCGTCCAGACCGCCCGCGAAGACGAAGGCACCGGCGGCGCGCAGTTCGTCGTTGAACGCCTCGACGTCGCGCATGATCCTGGCGAGGGCTTCGGGGTCGGGCGGTGTGCCGTCGGCCGGCTGGATCACGCTGAGCAGGTAGTGCTTCATGCCGTCCTCCAAGGCGTCGGGCCCGTGCGGGCTCTGCGTCACCTCCTACAGGAACGGCCCCGCCCCGGATCGGCACCGCGCGCCGCGATCGCGGAAAAACCGCGCGGAGGAGTCCGCGGAGGAGTCTTTCGGGTGATCCCGCCCAGCACCCGATCGACTGTCCCCACCCGATCGATCGTCCGCACCCGATCGACTGTCCCCACCCGATCGACCGTCCACACCCGATCGACTGTCCCCACCCGATCGACCGTCCGCACCCCATCCGCCGTCCCACCCGGACGACCGCCCGCACCCGATCCGCCGTCCGCACCCGATCCGCCGTCCGCACGCCGTAACGCGCCGGTCAGGCCGTGAACGGCACCGGAGCGGGGGCGGGGGCCGCCACCCGGGTGGGGTGCGCCCACAGGCCCCGCGCGGCGAGCCGGGGCAGGACGCCCTCGCCGAACCAGTAGGCCTCCTCCAGGTGCGGATAGCCGGAGAGCACGAACTCGTCGATCCCGAGGGCGTGGTACTCCCCGATGCGCTCGGCGACCTCCTCGTGGCTGCCGACCAGCGCCGTACCGGCGCCCCCGCGGACCAGGCCGATGCCGGCCCAGAGGTTGGGGTGGATCTCCAGGCCGTCCCGGCCGCCGCCGTGCAACGCGAGCATGCGTTGCTGGCCCTCCGACTCGCTGCGCGCGAGGCCCGCCTGCACAGAGCGCACGGTCTCCGCGTCGAAGCCGTCGAGCAGCCGGTCCGCCTCGGCCCATGCCTGGGCCGAGGTGTCCCGGGTGATGACGTGCAGCCGGATCCCGAAGCGCGGGACACGGCCGTGCTCCGCCGCCAGTTTGCGGATCCAGGTGATCTTCTCGGCCACCTGCGCGGGCGGTTCGCCCCAGGTGAGGTACACGTCGGCGTACCGGGCCGCGACCTCGCCGGCGGCGGGTGAGGAACCTCCGAAGTACACCTCGGGAACCGGCTCGGGCAGCCTGCCGAGGCGCGCCTGCGCCACCCGCAGGTGCTCCCCGTCCAGGTCGACGCTCCGACCCGCCCACAACTCACGTACCACGTGAAGGAATTCACCGGTCCGTCGATAGCGTGCGGTCTTGTCGAGGAAGTCGCCGTAGGCCCGCTGCTCGGTGCTCTCGCCACCGGTGACGACGTTGAGCAGCAGCCGGCCCCCGGTGTGCCGCTGGAAGGTGGACGCCATCTGGGCGGCGAGCGTCGGCGAGACGAAGCCGGGCCGGAAGGCGACCAGGAACTTCAGCCGCTCGGAGTGCTGGCTGACCATCGCGGTGGTCAGCCATGCGTCCTCGCACCAGGCACCGGTCGGAGTGAGCGCGCCGACGAAGCCCAGGTCCTCGGCGGCCCGGGCGATCTGGCTCAGGTAGGCCACCGTCGGCGGCCGGTCCCGGCCGGTGGCGGTCACCGGGGTGCCGTGGCCGCCGCCGACGACGTCACGGCTGTCGCCGTTGGTGGGCAGGAACCAGTGGAAGGTGAGGGACACGGGTCTCCGATCACGTGCTGGGGCGGAACGTCCGCGGCCGGCGCCCGGACGCGGGCACCGCCCGGCCGGCGCGGTCGCCGTCAGGGCGGGTGGTCACCGTCATGGCGGTGCCGTCGCGTCAGGGCGAGGCCGTCGTCGTCCGGGCGGGGCCGTCGTCGAGAGGCACGGGCGGCGCGCACGCCGGACGCCGAGGCCGCGGCTGGCCCGGGCACGTTCAAGGGCACGTGGAGGAGGGAGGTCCGCGGCATGGCACCGGCCCGTGGAGAAAGGGCGGTACGGCAGGTCAGGCCGCGGGGCGACAGGAGGCGCTGGAGACACGCGCGAGGTCGACATGGCGTCGCCGCGTGAGTTCCGGTCGCATCGTCATGCCGTCGATCGTGGCAGCGGCCGGTGACGGCCGTCAAGGAGGAGCCGACGGGCGGTCACCGGCCACGAGCTGATTTCACGGAGACGTGACAGACGACGACGGAGCAGCGGCCGGGGCCGACAGCACGTAAGGGAACTCACGAGGCCGGGCCGGCATGGGCGGGACGGTCAGGCCGACGGCCGGGCCAGCAGGGGCTGGACGGCAGGCCAAGGGACATGGCCGGTACAGGCGGGACGGTCAGGCCAAGGGGCACGGTCGGTACGGGCGGGCGGTCACGCTCAGGCGCGGCCGTCCTCCTCCGGCCCCTCGACCACCACGAGGAACGCGTCCGACTGCAGGTCCATCACCACGGTCGCCGCCTTCCCCTCGGCCCGCCGGGCCGCCGCGTACTCCTCTGCCGGCCACGATCCGCGGGGAGCCCCGGCGGGAAAACGCTCCAACACCTTCGCACTCATGACGGCGGCCACCTCCTGCGTCGCGGGCCCTAACGGAATGTACGTGTTGTACCGAACCTGCTGCCCCCGATCAGCGCAGACATGTCACCGTTCCCGACGCCCGTTCTTCGGCCGTTCCGGTGAGGGACGCATCCGCGGCCCCGCCCCGGCGGGAAGACCTCCCGGGGGGCCATCGACGCGAAGGACCGGTCTGCGATGAACGACGACGACTCGGCGGACGGACTCCGCTGCCTGGTGACCGGTGCCACCGGATACATCGGGGGCCGGCTGGTGCCCGAGCTGCTGGCCGCCGGGCACCGGGTGCGCTGCCTGGCCCGCTCCCCCGGCAAGCTGCGCGACCACCCCTGGGCCGGGGAGACGGAGGTGGTGCGGGGCGACGTCACCGACGCCGAAGCGGTCGCCGCCGCGATGCGGGACGTGGACGTGGCGTACTACCTGGTGCACGCGCTCGGCAGCGGCGCGGACTTCGAGGAGACGGACCGCCGTGCGGCCCGCGTCTTCGGCGAGCAGGCCAAAGCGGCCGGGGTGCGGCGCATCGTGTACCTCGGCGGTCTGGCTCCGGCCGGGGTGCCCGAGGACCAGCTCTCGCCGCATCTCAGGTCGCGGGCGGAGGTCGGCCGCATCCTGCTGGCCTCGGGCGTGCCGACCGCCGCGCTGCGGGCCGCCGTCATCATCGGCTCGGGCTCGGTGTCCTTCGAGATGCTGCGGTACCTGACCGAGCGGCTGCCGGTGATGATCACGCCGAGCTGGGTGCGCACCCGCATCCAGCCCATCGCCGTCCGGGACGTCCTGCGCCTGCTCGTCGCCGGCGCGCGGCTGCCGGACGACGTCAACCGGTCCTTCGACATCGGCGGGCCGGACATCCTGACGTACCGGGACATGATGATGCGGTACGCGCACGTCGCCGGGCTCCCCCGGCGGCTCATCGTGCCCGTCCCGGTGCTGACCCCGGGCCTGTCCAGCCTGTGGGTGGGGCTCGTCACGCCCGTACCGGCGTCCATCGCACGGCCGTTGACCGAGTCGCTGCGCCACGAGGTGGTCTGCCGCGAGCACGACATCGCCCGCTACGTGCCGGACCCGCCGGGCCATCCGCTCGGTTTCGACGAGGCGGTACGGCTGGCCCTGCGGCGGGTGCGCGAGGCGGCGGTGAGCACGCGCTGGTCGTCCGCGTCGGTGCCCGGCGCGCCCAGCGAACCGTTGCCGACCGACCCGGACTGGGCGGGCGGCAGCCTGTACGTCGACCGGCGCGAGACGCTGGTGGACGCGCCCGTGCCCGCGTTGTGGCGGGTGATCGAGGGGGTGGGCGGGGACCACGGCTGGTACTCCTTCCCGCTCGCCTGGAGCCTGCGCGGCCTGCTGGACCGGCTGGTCGGCGGCGTGGGCCTGCGCCGCGGCCGCCGGGACGCCGAGCGGCTGCGGGTCGGCGACTCGCTGGACTTCTGGCGGGTGGAGGACATCGAGCCGGGCCGGCTGCTGCGGCTGCGGGCGGAGATGCGGCTGCCCGGTCTGGCCTGGCTGGAGATGTACGCCGAGCCGGACGGCGAAGGCCGCAGCCGGTACCGCCAGCGGGCCCTGTTCCACCCGCACGGGCTGCTCGGGCATGCCTACTGGTGGGGTGTGTCGCCCTTCCACGCCGTGGTCTTCGGCGGCATGGCCCGCAACATCGCGCGGGCGGCGGCCCGCCAGGCACCCGGTGCCACGCGCTGAGCCCTCGTCCGCCCTCCGGGCCACGCCCGCCGTCGCGGGCCCTTCCGGCCGGGCCGGCGCGGCTACCCCGTGCGGGTGTCGCGCGCATCCGCCGGGCCCGTCGCACCGGAAGCGTCCAGAGTCCCCCCGTATCCCCCCCGAATCCCCCGTCGTATCCCCCCTCCCCCGTTCCGGAGCACGTCATGTCCGTCTCGGTCGTCCTGTTCACCGCCGACCTGCGTCTGCACGACCACCCGCCCCTGCGGGCCGCTCTGGAGGGCCGCCGTCAGGTCGTCCCGCTGTTCGTCCGCGACCGGGCGGTGGCCGCCGCCGGCTTCGCGGTGCCCAACCGGCTGGCGTTCCTCGCCGACTGCCTGCGGGACCTGGACGCCGGTCTGCGCGAGCGCGGCGGGCACCTGGTGGTGCGCTCCGGCGACGCCGTCGAGGAGGTCTGCAGGGTGGCCGCCGAGGCGGATGCCGACGAGGTGCACACGGCGGCCGACGCCAGCGCCTTCGCCCACCGGCGGGAGGGCCGGCTGCGGCGCGCCCTGGAGGCCGAGGGGCGGCGGCTGTACGTCCACGACTCGGTGACCACCGCGGTGGGCCCCGGTCAGGTGACCCCGGGTTCCTCCGACCACTTCGCCGTGTTCACGCCGTACTTCCGGCAGTGGTCGGAGCAGCGGCTGCGGGACGTGCTCGCGGCGCCCCGCGCGGTGCGCGTCCCGCCGGGCGTCGGGTCCGAGGACCTGCCGGTCCGGGCCGGCCTGACGGAGGTCTCGCCGGGGCTGGCCGAGGGCGGCGAGGAAGCGGCCCGCAGGCGGCTCACCGCCTGGTTCCGCTCCGGTCTCGCCGCCTACGAGGACCGGCACGACGACCTGGCCGGCGACGCCACCTCCCGGCTCTCCCCCCACCTGCACTTCGGCACGCTGTCCCCCGTCGAACTGGTCCACCGGGCGCGGCGGGCGGGCGGTCCGGGGGCGGAGGCGTTCGTACGGCAGGTGGCCTGGCGGGACTTCCACCGCCAGGTGCTCGCGGCGCGGCCCACCGCGGCCCACGCCGACTACCGCACCAAGCACGACCGCTGGCGGTCCGAGCGCACGGCCGGGGACGACATCGAGGCGTGGCGGGAGGGCCGTACCGGCTATCCGGTGGTGGACGCGGCGATGCGCCAGCTGCGCCACGAGGGGTGGATGCACAACCGGGCCCGCCTGCTCACGGCGAGCTTCCTGGCCAAGACGCTGTACGTCGACTGGCGGATCGGGGCCCGGCACTTCCTGGAGCTGCTGGTCGACGGGGACCTGGCCAACAACCAGCTGAACTGGCAGTGGGTCGCGGGCACCGGCACGGACACCCGGCCCAACCGCGTCCTCAACCCCCTCACCCAGGCCAGGCGGCACGACCCCGAAGGCGCGTACGTCCGGCGCTGGGTGCCCGAGCTTGCGGGGGTCCCCGGGGCCGCGGTCCACGAGCCGTGGAAGCTGCCGGAGCCCGACCGGGCGCGGCTGGGCGCGTATCCGGAGCGGATCGTCGACCTCGCCGACGGCCTGGCCCGTTTCAAACGGGCCCGCGACCGGGGCTGAGCGGACGGCCACCGCGGCCGAGGGGACTGGCACCGGGCCCGCGACCGGGGCCGAGCGGACCGACACCGGGCGCGCGACCGGGGCCGAGCGGACGGACACCGGGCCCGCGACCGGGGCCTAGAGGACGGACACCGGGCCCGCGACCGGGGCCTAGAGGACCGGCACCCGTCAGAGAGGCTCGCCGGGCGGTGCGGCGCGGTGGGTGACCGCCAGGATGTCCAGTGCCTCGGACAGGGAGGCGGGGCGCAGCATGCCGCGGGCGGGCCGCCCGGACCAGCCGGGGCCGCCGAGCAGCATCAGCGGCCTCGTACGGGCGCCCTTCACGCCCCACTCCACGGCCATGACGTGTTCGGCCAGCGGCAGGCTCGCGGTGGAGCGGGCCTGCGCCCACAGCACCACGGCGGCCGGGCCCAGCCGCCGTACCGCCGCGAGAAGCGCCTCCGCCGGGACCGCGGCGCCGAACATGCGTGCCGGGACACCGAGCCGGCAAAGTGCGGCGTTGAGTGCCTCGAGCGGGAGGGTGTGCTGCTCACCGGGGACGCAGGCCAGCAGGACGGGGCCGGCCCCCGTGGTCCCGGTGGGCGCCGCGGGCTGCCGGGTGCGCCGGCGCAGGGCGGTGGAGATGTGCCAGGACAGCAGGTGCTCCACCTCGACGTAGCGGTCGCCGGACGAGGCCCACTTGCGGCCCACGGCATGCAGGGTCGGCGCCATCACCTCCTGCCAGGCGGTCACGATGCCGTAACGGGACAAGGCGGCCTCCAACCGCTCCTCCAGCGCCACGGCGTCGAGCCGGACCGCCGCGCGGGACAACCCCCGGCCCGCCTGCCGGACGTCACCGAGCCCGGGCACGACGGCCCCTACAGACCCGCCGGCCCCGATGGACCCGCCTGCCCCGAAGACACCTACCGACCGGGGAACGCCGACCGACCGGGGATCGCCGACCGACTGAGGGACACCGACCGACCGCGCAACGCCCGCCGGCCGGGGGACCGCCGGTGCGGCGGGGGCACCCGGACCGAGGGCCGCCGAACCGGAGACGGCTGAACCGGAGACGGCTGGACCTGGGACGACCTGACCGGACACGGCTGAACCGGAGACGGCTGGATCTGGGACGACCGGACCGGAGACGGCTGGACCGGAGACGGCTGGATCTGGGACGACCGGACCGGAGACGGCTGGACCGGGGGCGAGCGCATCGGCCCCACCCGCCGTGCCCTCGGCGCCGGCTGTTCCCCGGACGCCGGCCGGTGCACAGCCCTCTTCCTGGCCCGGCGTCCCCGCGGCTGCGGACGCCGCGCCCGGCCCCGGCACCTCGCCGCCACTGATCGCGCCCGCCGACCACGCTTCACGGGCCCCAGACACACCCGCCGACCACGCATCACCAGCCCCAGACACACCCACCGACCACGCACCGGCCCCAGACACACCCACCGACCACGCATCACCGGCCCCATGCGCACTCGCTGATCGCGCACCGGCTTCCCCTGACACACCCGCCGACCACGCACCCGCGTCCCCGGCCGCACTCCCCGGTCCCGGCACCCCACCGGGCGCGCGCACCTGCCCCGGCCCCGGCACCACCCCGGGCGCGCGCACCACCCCCGGCCCCGGCAGCTCGCCAGGCGCATGCACCTCCCCCGGTCCCGGCATCCCGTCAGGCCCCGCAGGCCCCGCAGGCCCCGCAGGCCCCGCAGGCCCCGCAGGCCCCGCAGGCCCCGCAGGCCCGAGCGCA
>NZ_WWJT01000104.1 GCF_009865385.1 Streptomyces sp. SID486
CCGGCGAGCGCGTCCGTCCCGGCGAGCGCGTCCGTCCCGGCGATCGCGTCCGTGAGCGTGCCGGTGCCGTCGGGTGCACCGGTGCCGTCGGGGGTGGCCGGGGCGCCCGGGGAGGCCGGGGCGCCCGGGGAGGCCGGGCCGCCGGCGAGGGGGCCGCCGGGGGCGGGGACGTCGGAGGCGGAGCCGTCGGAGGCGGGGACGTCGGAGGCGGGGACGTCGGATGCGGGGACGTCGGAGGCGGGGACGTCGGAGGCGGGGACGTCGGATGCGGGGACGTCGGAGGCGGGGGCGTCGGGGGCGGGGGCGTCCGAGCCGTCGGTCCACTCCCCTGTCCTCTCCTTCTCGGCGAGGTAGCGCTTGAAGCGGCGGGTGATCACCTCGTGCATGGAGCGGACGTCGTCCTGACCGGCGAACCCCTTGATCTGGAAGCGCCGGTACTCGCTCTTGCGCTGCAGGCCGTCCTCGAAAACGACCATGGAGGCCACCACGTCGTCGCCCTGGAGGTGCGAGATGTCGTAGCACTCGATGCGCAGCGGGGCGCTGTCCAGGTCGAGGGCCTCGGAGATCTCCTCCAGCGCACGCGAGCGCGTGGTCAGGTCGGAGGCGCGCTTGGTCTTGTGCAGGACCAGGGCCTGCTGGGCGTTGCGCTGCACGGTCTCCATGAGCGCCTTCTTGTCGCCCCGCTGCGGGATGCGCAGCGAGACGTTCGCCCCGCGGCGGCCGGTCAGCCACTCCTGGACCGGCTCGACCGGCTCCGGCAGCGCCGGGACCAGCACCTCCTTGGGGACCGCGTCCCCGGTCTCCTCACCGTACAGCTGCTGCAAAGCGTGCTCGACCAGGGCGCCGGTGGTGACGTCCTCGACCTTGTCGGTCACCCAGCCGCGCTGGCCGCGCACCCGGCCACCGCGTACGTGGAAGATCTGCACGGCCGCCTCCAGCTCGTCCTCGGCGACGGCGATGAGGTCGGCGTCGGTCGCGTCGGCGAGGACGACCGCGTTCTTCTCCATGGCCTTCTTCAGGGCCTCGATGTCGTCGCGCAGGCGGGCGGCCCGCTCGTACTCCATCTCCTCGGCCGCCTCCGTCATCTGCTGCTCCAGGCGGCGGAGGTAGGTGCCGGTGCGGCCGGCCATGAAGTCGCAGAACTCCTCGGCCAGGTCCTGGTGGTCCTCGGGGGTGATCCGGCCCACGCAGGGCGCGGAGCACTTGCCGATGTAGCCGAGCAGACAGGGCCGGCCGGTGCGGGCGGCGTTCTTGAAGACGCCGGCCGAGCAGGTGCGGACCGGGAACACGCGCAGCAGCAGGTCGACGGTGTCCCGGATGGCCCACGCGTGCGCGTACGGCCCGAAGTAACGCACGCCCTTCTTCTTGTGACCGCGCATCACCTGCACGCGCGGGAACTGCTCGTTCATCGTGACCGCGAGGTAGGGGTAGCTCTTGTCGTCGCGGTACTTGACGTTGAACCGGGGGTCGTACTCCTTGATCCAGGAGTACTCCAGCTGGAGTGCCTCGACCTCCGTGGACACCACCGTCCACTCCACGGAGGCGGCGGTCGTCACCATCGTCCGGGTGCGCGGGTGCAGGTTCGCCAGGTCCTGGAAGTAGTTCGCCAGGCGCTGGCGCAGGCTCTTCGCCTTTCCGACGTAGATCACCCGGCGGTGCTCGTCGCGGAACCTGTACACCCCCGGGGAGTCCGGGATCTCACCCGGCCTGGGGCGGTAGCTGGAGGGGTCGGCCATGTCTCACACCCTACTGGCGAGCACCGACACCGCGTCGGGCCTGTGGACAACGCCGGCACCCGTGCGCCGGACCACCCCGGGCCGGCGCGTGCTACCGGCCCGTGCGGCCGCCGGCCCCCTCGCTCCGCGGTGGTACGCCCCGCCCCGGGCGCCGTGGTCCGGGACACCCCGGCGCGTCCTGCGGACGGGTCACGGCCATGCCGGGCCACGCCTCCCGTCACCTCCCGCCGGCGTGCTCGCGGCCCGGCCGAGGACAGCGCGCGGGGCAGCCCGCGCGGGGCTCGTCCGCTCGCCGCCGGACGGCGAGGTCCGGCCAGTCGTCCGGAACGGGCGGCCCCCGAGGTGTTGTCGGGTTCTGGTCAACACGCTTCAATGCGGGGGAACTCGGGGCCGTGCACACATGTGTGCGGGCGCGGCGTGGCCCGCCCACGGGCGTCCGCGGCGCCCACGGGGGTGGCCCCGCACACCCGCACAGGCGGTCTGACCAGCCGTAGCGACACCTCACAGAAAGGCCCGTCGGCATGCGGCATGCCACAGAACACGCGGACGTCCCCACCGCGGAACTGGACACGGCCCTGCGGGGCGGCCCCTTCCACGTGGCGCTGCGCGCCGCGATCGCCGCCCGCGGACTGCCGTTGCAGCGCGTGCAGCACCATCTGACGCGCCACGGCGTCAAAGTGGGCGTCACCAGCCTGAGTTACTGGCAGCAGGGCGCTCGCCGCCCGCAGCGCCCGGAGTCGCTGCGGGCCGTACGGGCACTGGAGGAGATCCTCCAGCTGCCGGACGAGTCGCTGATCCGGCTGCTCGCCGAGGCCGACGAGCGGGCGACGGCCGGCCGCCGCCCGGCCGGCCGCTCCTACCGCTCCCTGATCGAGGCCTCGGACGTCCTGGACCGGCTCACCGCCGACCTCGGCTGGTCGCTGGACGGCGGACTGCACACCCTGGGGCACCACGAATGCGTCCGGATCGGCGCCCGGCGCGAGCTGGCGAGCCGTGAGGCCCACCACATCGTGCGGGCCCACCGCGACGGCGTCGACCGCTTCGTCGTCGTCCACCACGGGGATCCGGGCTGCGATCCGCGCCGCGTCACCGTGGACGCCCTGGAGAACTGCCGTACCGGCCGCCTCCGCTGGGACCAGGACACCGGCCTGCTGGTGGCCGAACTGCTCTTCGGCACCCGGCTGCGCTCCGGCGACACCTTCCTCTTCCGGTACCGCATCGAGGACGGTACCGCCGGGACGTGCCGCGAGTACCTCCGCCGGTTCGGCTTCCCCGGCGGCCAGTACGCGGTCCAGGTACGGTTCGACGCCGCCGCGCTGCCGGTGCGCTGTCACCGGTTCACCCAGCACTCCGCGGCGGCCCCGCGCGGCGGCCGGCAGGAACTGCCCGTGACCGGGCCCCACCACTGCGCCCATCTGGTCGAGCCGCGCATCCGGCCGGGAATCCTGGGGATCGCCTGGGACTGGGAGTGAGCCGACTCCCGTCGGCGGACCGCTGAACCGCGGTTCCGGTAATCCCGCCTGCTCCGGTCAGTCCGCCGGACCGGCGATGATCCTGCCGTTCGCCGCCTTCACCGCCAGTTCGGTCAGAGGCTGGGTGGCCGGCGCATGGACCACCTTGCCCGTCACGGCGTCGAACTCGCTGCCGTGGCAGGGGCAGATCAGGGTCGTCCCCTGCAGATTGTCGATCGGGCACCCCGCGTGCGTGCAGATCGTGCTGTACGCCTTCAGGGCGCCGTTCCTGTCCCGGCTGACCACCACGTTGTGGTCCCGGTAGAGCTTCGCCCCACCCTTCGCGACCTCGCCCTCCGTACCGAGGTCCACGGGCGCGGTGGGAGTGGCCGCCACCGAGCTGCCCTCCGGGGCCGAGCACGCGGCCAGGCCGAGCCCCGCGACCGGGACCGCGGCGGCCCCTCGAAGGACGGTACGGCGGCTCGCGGAGGAGTTGCTGGGCATCTGGGACTCCACTGGTCAAGGGGTGTGCAGAGCGACGATACCGGGGCAGAGAAACCGGAGCCGGGGCGGGGCCGCACGGGGGTCCCGACCGGAGTGCGGACGTCCGAGCCGGGGTGCGGTGCCGGGCCTGGCGTGCGCCGGGTACGGGTGGCGACGTCGGCAGCCGGGGTGGCGGGCGTCGGCAGCCGGAGGGTGGGTGGCGGGTGTCCGTGGGTCGAGTGTGGGCGGCGGGCGGCGGATCCGTGCTCGGGCGCCGGGATCGGTGGGGCGGCCGCAGATCGGTGGGCGAGCGGCGGGCCGATGCGGCGGGCGGCGGACCGGTGCGGCGAGCGGAGAACCGGTGCAGCGGGCCGCGGGCCGATGCGGCGAGCGGAGAACCAGCGCGGCGGGCGGCGGGCCGATGCGGCGAGCGGTGGTTCCGTAGGGGACGTGACCGGCACGGTCACCGGCGTCGTGGACGGGGTGTGATCGGTCCGGTCCTCGCGTAATCGCTTGCGCAAGCGTTTACGTGGGACCGGACCATGGGATAGCGTCCGGCCCGACGGCAGCCGAGCGCGCCGGGCAGGTCGTCCGGTGAGGCCAGTTGTGGGCGACGGGTTCAGGTGATCGGTGTGCAGACCGGTGCGGGCCGTGTGGTCACGGGCCGGCGGGGTCCGGCCGGAGCCGCGCGCGTCGGCCCGCCGGCTCAGGACGCGTCGGCCCGCCCACTGAGGAAGGGAGCGCGATGGCCACCATGGCGGATGTCGCCCGGAGCGCCGGAGTCTCCGTGGCGACCGTCTCCCATGTCCTCAATGACACGCGCCCGGTACTCCCCCATACCCGCCAGGCCGTGCTCGACGCCGTCGAGGTCCTCGGCTACACCCCCAACACGCTGGCCCGCTCCCTGGTGACCTCGCGCACCCGCTCCATCGGTCTCGCGGTGTCGGCCGTCAGCAACCCGTACTTCACCGAGATCCTGCAGGGCGTCGAGGCCGCCGCCCTGCGAGCCGGTTACGGCCTGCTCGTCGCCGATCCGCACGACGACCCCCGGCACGAGCACAAGGTCGTGCGGCTGCTGCACGAACGCCGGGTGGACGGCATGATCGCCGCCCCCTCCGCCGACCCGCGTCGCCTCGTCGGCTACCTGCGCCGCCACGCGGTACCGACGGTCTTCCTGGACCGGCTCATCGACGCACACGTCGCGGAGGACGTCCCGCCGGGCGCCGCGGGGGCCGCCGCCTCCCCGGCTCCGCCGCGCTTCGACCAGGTCTGCGCCGAGAACGCCGGACCGACAGCGCTGCTGGTCACCCATCTCGCCGGGCTGGGGCACCGCCGGATCGGGCTGATCGCCGGCCTGCCCGGACTCAGCACCACCGGTGAGCGCGTCTCCGGCTACCGGGAGGGCCTCGGCGCCGCCGGCCTGGAGTACGACGGCCGCCTCGTCGTCTGCGGCGACTCGGAGTCGGAGACCGCCGAGCGGGCCACGACCGGTCTGCTCGGCCTGCCCGGTGCGCCCACGGCGCTCGTCACCGCCAACAACGCCATGACCATCGGTGCCCTGCGCGCTCTGCGCCGGCTCGGCAGGTCCGTCCCCGACGACCTCGCCCTGTGCTGCTTCGACGACTTCGCCTGGGCCGACCTGTTCTCGCCGCGGCTGACCGCCATCGCCCAGCCCAGCCGGGAGCTGGGCGCCCAGGCCGTCCGGGTGCTCCTGGACCGGCTGGCCGAGCCGGACCGGCCGGCCCGGACGGTCCGATTGCCGTGCTCGTTCGTCCACCGCACGTCCTGCGGCTGCCCGGAGGAGCCGGACCGTCCGGGAGCGGCCGGGCCCACCGCACCATCCACGCTGTCCGAGAAGGGAACCACCCCGTGATCGTCGTCGCCGGAGAGGCACTGATCGACCTGGTACCGCAGGGCCCCGGCGCCCTCGCGGCCCTGAAGCCGGCGCTCGGCGGCGGCCCGTACAACACCGCCGTGGCTCTCGGCAGGCTGGGCTCGCCCACCGCCTTCTGCTCGCGGACGTCGGACGACGCCTTCGGCGAGGCCCTGCTCGACGGGCTGCGGCGGGCCGGGGTCGACGTCTCGGGCGTGCAGCGGGGGCCGGAGCCGACGACTCTCGCCGTGGCCACGATCGACGCCGGCGGCTCGGCCGCCTACTCCTTCTATGTCGACGGCACCGCCGACCGTCTGTTCGCCGCACCCGCCGCGCTTCCGGCGGGTGCGCGCGCGGTGTCCTTCGGTACCTGCTCGCTCGTCCTGGAACCGGGGGCGAGCGCCTACGAGCAGCTGATGCGTACCGCTGCCGGACAGGGGGTGTTCACCGCCCTCGACCCCAATGTCCGGGCGGGGCTTATCCCGGACGCGGACGCCTACCGGGAGCGTTTCCGGAGCTGGCTGCCCTCGGTGACGCTGCTGAAGCTGTCCGCGGAGGATGCGGCATGGCTCGGCGGCACCCCGCGCGAGTGGCTGGCCGCGGGACCGGCGGCCGTGGTGGTCACGCGGGGCGGTGACGGGCTGACCGTGTTCACCCGGGACGGCGGTGAGTGCTCCGTGCCGGGTGAGAAGGTCGATGTGGTGGACACCATCGGCGCTGGTGACACGGTGAACGCGGCCCTGCTGCACGGGCTCGCCGTGCGGGACGCGCTGTCGCCGCAAGCGCTCGCCGCCCTCGGGACGGAGGGCTGGGCCCGGCTGCTGCGCTTCGCGGCACGGGCGGCGGCGGTCACCTGCTCGCGCGCGGGGGCCGAACCGCCGTTCGCCGCGGAGCTGGGTGAGCCCACCGGGCTCTGAGCGGTCTGTCTTTCCCTGTGCTGTTGACAAGGTGCGGCCGGGCCTGCGGTACGCGGGGAGGTCTCGCACGGCGGGGCCGGGCTGGCTGACAGTGGAACGAGCGGCGCCCCGCGGGGAGTTCCCGCGGGGCGCCGGATTTTTGATGCGGTGTCAGGCGACCGGATCAGGCCGTGCGGGAACGCGTCGTCTTCTTCGCGGGCGTCGCCTTCTTCGCGGCCGTCGCCTTCTTCGTGGCCGCGGCGGCCTTCTTGGTGGCGGTGCTGTCGGCCTTGGCCGTCACCGTCTTCTTCGCCGGGGACTTGGCGGCGGCCGTCTTCCGCGTCGTACCACCGCGCCGCGCCTTCACCGGTTCGGCGTCGCTGATGCGGTCGGCGCCGAGGATCTCCCGCAGGAACTTGCCGGTGTGACTCGCCGGGACCCCGGCGACCTCCTCCGGCGTGCCCTCGGCGACCACCAGACCGCCGCCGGCACCGCCTTCCGGGCCCATGTCCACGAGCCAGTCGGCGGTCTTGATCACGTCGAGGTTGTGCTCGATGACGATGACCGTGTTGCCCTTGTCGACCAGTCCGCCGAGAACCGTGAGCAGCTTGCTGATGTCCTCGAAGTGCAGACCGGTGGTCGGCTCGTCCAGGACGTAGACCGTGCGTCCGGTGGACCGCTTCTGCAGTTCGCTGGCGAGCTTGACGCGCTGCGCCTCACCACCGGAGAGGGTGGTGGCGGACTGGCCGAGGCGGACGTAGCCGAGCCCCACGTCGTGCAGCGTCTTCAGGTGACGGGAGATCGCCGGGACCGCTTCGAAGAAGTGCATGGCCTCCTCGATCGGCATGTTCAGCACCTCGGCGATGGACTTGCCCTTGTAGTGGACCTCCAGGGTCTCCCGGTTGTACCGGGCGCCGTGGCAGACCTCGCACGGGACGTAGACGTCCGGGAGGAAGTTCATCTCGATCTTGATGGTGCCGTCGCCCGCGCAGTTCTCGCAGCGACCGCCCTTGACGTTGAAGGAGAAGCGGCCGGGCAGGTAGCCCCGCACCTTCGCCTCGGTGGTCTCGGCGAAGAGCTTGCGGATGTGGTCGAAGACGCCGGTGTACGTCGCCGGGTTGGACCGGGGGGTACGGCCGATCGGCGACTGGTCGACGTGCACGACCTTGTCGACCTGGTCGTCACCGTCCACGCGCGTGTGCCGGCCGGGGACGCTCCGGGCGCCGTTCAGCTCACGGGCCAGGTGCGTGTACAGGATGTCGTTGACCAGGGTGGACTTGCCGGATCCGGAGACACCGGTGACGGCCGTGAAGACGCCCAGCGGGAAGGACACGTCGATGTCCTGCAGGTTGTTCTCGCGGGCGCCGTGCACGGTGAGCTGCCGGGACGGGTCGCGCGGACGCCGTACGTCCGGGAGCGGGATCGCCTTGCGCCCGGAGAGGTACGCGCCGGTCTGCGACTCGGCGTTGTCGAGCAGCTCCTTCACGGAGCCGCTGTGGACGACCTTGCCGCCGTGCTCGCCGGCGCCGGGGCCGATGTCCACGATCCAGTCGGCGACCTTGATCGTGTCCTCGTCGTGCTCCACGACGATCAGGGTGTTGCCCATGTCGCGCAGGCGGACCAGGGTCTCGATCAGACGGTGGTTGTCCCGCTGGTGCAGACCGATGGACGGCTCGTCCAGGACGTACAGGACGCCGACGAGTCCGGATCCGATCTGGGTGGCCAGACGGATGCGCTGGGCCTCGCCGCCGGAGAGGGTGCCGGCCGCGCGGTTGAGCGAGAGGTAGTCGAGGCCGACGTCGACCAGGAAGCGCAGCCGCTCGTTGACCTCCTTCAGGACCCGCTCGGCGATCTTCTTGTCGCGGGCGTTCAGCTTCAGCTTGCCCAGGAACTCCGCGCAGTCGCTGATCGACATCGCGGAGACCTCGGCGATCGACTTCTCCATGACCGTGACCGCGAGGACGATCGGCTTCAGGCGCGTGCCCTCACAGGAGGGGCACGGCACCTCGCGCATGTAGCCCTCGAAGCGCTCACGGCTGGCGTCGCTCTCGGCCTCGCTGTGCCGGCGCTTCACGAACGGCACCGCGCCTTCGAAAGGCGTGGTGTAGACGCGTTCGCGGCCGTACCGGTTGCGGTAGCGGACCTCGATCTGTGTCTTGTGACCGTTGAGCAGCGCCTTCTTGGCGCGCTGCGGGAGGCCGGCGAAGGGGATGTCGGTGCGGAAGCCGAGCGCGTCCGCGAGGGCGCCGATCAGACGGCCGAAGTAGTCCTTGGTGTGCCCGTGCGACCAGGGGTGGATCGCGCCCTCGTCCAGGGACTTGTCCGGGTCGGGGACGATCAGTTCGGGGTCGACCTCCATGCGCGTACCGATGCCGGTGCACTCGGGGCAGGCGCCGAAGGGCGAGTTGAAGGAGAAGGAGCGGGGCTCCAGCTCCTCGAAGGACAGGTCGTCGTACGGGCAGTACAGGTGCTCCGAGTACATGCGCTCGCGCTCGGGGTCGTCCTCGGGGAGGTCCACGAAGTCGAGGACGACCATGCCGCCGGACAGCCCGAGGGCCGTCTCCACGGAGTCGGTGAGGCGGCGCTTGGCGGAGTCCTTCACCGTGAGGCGGTCCACGACCACCTCGATGGTGTGCTTCTCCTGCTTCTTCAGGGTCGGCGGCTCGGACAGCTGGACGGTCTGGCCGTCCACACGCGCGCGGGAGTAGCCCTTGGTCTGGAGGTCGGCGAAGAGGTCGACGAACTCCCCCTTGCGCTCGCGCACCAGCGGGGACAGCACCTGGAAGCGGCTCCCCTCCGGCAGCTCCAGGACCTTGTCCACGATGGCCTGCGGCGACTGGCGCGAGATCGGTCGACCGCACTGGGGGCAGTGCGGCTTGCCGATGCGCGCGAAGAGCAGTCGCAGGTAGTCGTAGACCTCGGTGATCGTGCCGACCGTGGAGCGGGGGTTCCGCGAGGTCGACTTCTGGTCGATCGAGACGGCCGGGGACAGGCCCTCGATGAAGTCGACGTCGGGCTTGTCCATCTGGCCGAGGAACTGCCGGGCGTACGAGGAGAGCGACTCCACGTAACGGCGCTGGCCCTCCGCGAAGATCGTGTCGAAGGCCAGGGAGGACTTGCCCGACCCGGACAGGCCCGTGAAGACGATGAGCGAGTCACGAGGCAGGTCGAGCGAGACATTCTTCAGGTTGTGCTCGCGCGCGCCACGGACGATGAGACGGTCGGCCACGCCGGTCCGCACCTTTCTTGAGAGAAGTGACAGGGGCGAGCCCCTGTGCTTCTTCAGACTAGGGGGAGCCACTGACAACGCCGGTCGGATTGCCCGGTTGCATAACAACCCCCGGCCTTCCAGCATGCCCGACGCCGTCTTCGACGATATAGCACGTGCATTCGATTCGAGGGCGAGGTCCACCACCTTCACCCGAAGGTGTGGCCGGGCTAGGGTCGGCGCCATGATGGATCACGCCCATGACCTGGCCTGTGTACGTGAAGCGACCGACCGGCTCCTCACCGCGGTCGCCGAACTGGACAACGCCTCGCTCGCCGAGCCGTCACGGCTTCCGGGCTGGAGCCGCGGACACGTCCTCGCCCACCTCGCCCGGAACGCGGACGCGCTCGTGAACGTCCTCCAGGGCCGTCCCATGTACGCGAGTGCCGAAGCGCGGGACGCCGACATCGCGCGCGACGCCGCGCGCCCCCTGGAGGCCCAGGTCGCCGACGTCCGGGAGAGCGCGGACCGCTTCCAGGCGGCCGGGGACGCACCCGCGGACTGGTCCCGCACGGTGGAGCTGCGCAACGGGGTCACCGACTCCGCGTCCCGGGTGCCCTTCCGCCGGTGGGCGGAGGTGGACCTGCACCACGTCGACCTCGGGATCGGCTACGAGCTGGAGGATCTGCCGGCGGAGTTCCTGGAGCGGGAGGCCGCCTTCCTCACGCAGCGGTTCTCCGGGCACCCCGACGTCCCGGCGACCCGCGTGACGGACGGCACGCGCGTGTGGACCACCGGGCGCGAGGGCGGCACACCCGGGGTCACCGTCACGGGGCGGCCCGCGGACGTGGTGGGCTGGCTCGCCGGGCGCCGTGCCGGGACGGCACTGACGGTGGACGGCGGGGAGCTGCCGAAGCTGCCCCCGCTGTAGGACCCACGCGTGCCGGCCGGGCCGCCCGGACGGCCACCCGCCGGCACGCGACCGCTATAGGCTGCCGCCATGACGTACTCCGGAGAGGTCAAGGTCGGCGGACCGGCGGATGTGCACGAGCTGAAAGACCTGATGATCACCAAGATCGCGGTCGGCCCGATGGACAACAACGCCTACCTGCTGCGCTGCCGGGCCACCGACGAGCAGCTCCTGATCGACGCCGCCAGCGAGGCGCACACCCTTCTCGCCATGATCGGTGACGACGGCATCGCGTCCGTCGTCACCACGCACCAGCACGGCGATCACTGGCAGGCGCTCGCCGAGGTCGTCGCCGCCACGGGCGCGCGCACGTACGCCGGCCGCGACGACGCCGAGGGCATCCCGGTGCCCACCGACGTGCTCGTCGACGACGGTGACGTCATCAGGGTCGGCCGGGTGGAACTCACCGCGCGCCACCTGGTCGGCCACACGCCCGGTTCGATCGCGCTGGTCTACGACGACCCGCACGGCCACCCGCACGTCTTCACCGGGGACTGCCTCTTCCCCGGCGGCGTCGGCAACACGCACAAGGACCCGAAGGCGTTCGCCCGGTTGATCCACGACGTGGAGACGAGGATCTTCGACGTGCTGCCGGACGAGACCTGGGTCTATCCGGGGCACGGCGACGACACCACGCTGGGCGCGGAGCGGCCGCATCTTCCGGAGTGGCACGCGCGCGGGTGGTGAGCGGACGCCCGGCCCCTGCACGCACGCTGGGCGCGCGCCCTCTGCCGGGCGCGCGCCTCGCACACGCGCCCGGCGCGCACCCCCTTGGCGCGCGCCCCGTGTGAATCCTTCGCCCGTACCAGCGCCCCGCGCCCACTCCCGGAGTGCGCGCGTCTGCGGTCAACTGGTGGCAGCCCCGCACAGGATGACGGCTCCTGCGCGGTAGGGGCCGCCGGTCACCACCCCGCCCTCGGCCGGCGGCCCAGGCCCGGGCACGCGCGCGTGAGCCACGCCCGCCGCGTTCACACCGCCGCAACACCCGTTCCCAGTATGCGGACACCTACCGCTGTGACCTGGACAGACAGGGCGTTCGCTGCCACTCTCCCGCCATGCACCCTGCCCCTCGCGCCCTGCGCCGCGCGGTCGCCGCCGCCACCGTAGCCCTGCTCGCCACCGCTGTCGGCTGTGCGCCGCAGCCCGAGGAGAAGGCGTCGGCCGGCCCGTCCGGGTCGACCGCGAAGAGCTGCGCCCGGGGCGCACTCGCCACCAGGACGGCCGGGAAGCTGACGATCGCGACGGACGAACCGGCGTACGAGCCCTGGTTCAAGGACGACAAGCCCGCCAACGGCGAGGGCTTCGAGTCGGCGGTCGCCTACGCCGTGGCGAAGCAGCTCGGGTACGGCAAGGACGCGGTCGTGTGGCAGAGCGTGCCGTTCAACAAGGCGTTCGCCCCGGGGGTGAAGAACTTCGACCTCGACATCAACCAGGTGTCGATCAGCGCCGAACGCAGGAAGGCCGTGGACTTCTCCTCCGGCTACTACGACGTGCGCCAGGCGGTCATCGCGCTCAAGGGCGGCGCGGGCGCCCGCGCGACGGGCATCGCGGACCTGAAGAAGCTCAGACTCGGCGCGCAGGTGGGCACCACGAGCCTCGACTACATCACCGACGTCGTGAAACCGACGCGGCAACCCGCCGTCTACGCCAAGAACGACCAGGCCAAGTCCGCGCTGAAGAACGGTCAGGTCGACGCGGTCGTCACCGATCTGCCGACGGCTTTCTACATCACCTCGGCCGAGGTCACCGACGCCAGGATCGTCGGCCAGTTCGAGAACCAGGGCGGTACGCCCGAGCAGTTCGGGCTCGTACTGGACAAGGGCAGCGCGCTGACCCCGTGCGTGACCGGCGCCGTCGACGCCCTGCGCGAGAACGGCACGCTGGCCGCGATCGAGAAGCGGTGGCTCTCGGACGCCGTCGACGCCCCGGTGCTCAAGTGACGGTCACCAAGGACGAGTCGGCCCGGGAGGGGGCGGACGACAAGGGTGACATGGCCGGCGGCGCCGACGACGGCTACGTGCCCTCCGAGCGGCGCCTGGCACGCGAGCGCCACCGGCGCGTGCGGGCGCGCCGCGCCACGGCTCTCGCGGCCCTGTCCACCCTGGTCACGGCCGCCGTGCTGTACCTGGTCGTCGTCAACGCCCCGGGGTGGCCCCGCACCAGGGAGACCTTCTTCAGCGCCCACTACGCGCGCGAGGCGTTCCCGAAGGTCCTCGAAGGACTGTGGCTGAACATCCGTCTGCTGCTGGTCTGCGGCGTCGCCGTCCTCGTCCTCGGCATGCTGATCGCCGTCGCGCGGACCCTGCGCGGACCCGTGTTCTTCCCCCTCCGGGTGCTGGCGGCGGCCTACACCGACTTCTTCCGCGGGCTGCCGCTGATCATCAACCTGATGATCGTGGTCCTGGGCGTACCGGCGCTGCGGCTGCAGGGCGTGACGGTCGATCCGGTGATGCTCGGCGGTACGGCGCTGACGCTGACGTACTCGGCGTACGTGGCGGAGGTGTTCCGGGCCGGCATCGAGTCCGTCCATCCCTCGCAGCGCGCGGCGGCACGCTCGCTGGGGCTCACCAACCGGCAGGCGCTGCGCCATGTCGTCCTGCCGCAGGCGGTGCGCCGTCAGGTGCCGCCGCTGCTGAACGACCTGGTGTCGCTGCAGAAGGACACCGGTCTGGTGTCCATCGGCGGTGCGGTGGACGCCGTACGGGCGGCCGACATCATCGTGGGCCGCAGCCTGAACTACACGCCGTACATCGTCGCGGGGCTGGTGTTCGTGGCGCTGACCATCCCGATGACCCGGCTCACCGACTGGGTGACGGCGCGGATGGACCGGCAGCGGGCCCAGGGAGGGTCGTCGTGAGCATCGCGGGAGGATTCATGAGCACCCCTGACGGCGAGCCCTCCGGTGCCGCGTCCGTCCTGCGGATGGAGTCGGTCCGCAAGACCTTCGGTGGCTCCGTCGTCCTGCGGGACGTCGATCTGGAGGTCGCCCCGCACACCGTGACCGCGCTGATCGGGGCCTCGGGCTCCGGCAAGTCGACGCTGCTGCGCTGCGCCAACCTGCTGGAGGAGATCGATGACGGTGCCATCTGGCTGGACGGCGAGGAGATCACCGATCCGCGTGCGGACCAGGACGCGGTACGGCGCCGGATCGGGGTCGTCTTCCAGGCGTACAACCTCTTTCCGCACATGACCGTGCTCGAGAACGTCACGCTGGCCCCGCGCCGGGTGCACGGCGTCTCCCGCGGGGAGGCCGAGGCGCACGCCAGGGAGCTGCTGGAGCGCCTCGGACTGGGCGGCAGGGCGGACGCCTACCCGGACCGGCTCAGCGGCGGTCAGCAGCAGCGCGTGGCGATCGTGCGCGCGCTCGCCGTGCGGCCCCGGCTGTTGCTGCTGGACGAGATCACGGCAGCGCTCGATCCGGAACTGGTGGGCGAGGTGCTGGAGATGGTCCGTGGTCTGAAGGACGAGGGCATGACCATGATGCTGGCGACGCACGAGATGGGCTTCGCGCGGGACGTCGCCGACCAGGTCTGTTTTCTGGACGGTGGTGTCGTCCTGGAGCGCGGCAGCGCCGAGCAGGTCTTCGGCGACCCGATGCAGGAGCGCACGCGGCACTTCCTGCGACGGGTCGTGGAGGCGGGCCGGCTCTAGTCCCGCGCTGGCTACGCGTCCGCCTGCGCCGCCCCGGCCAGGGCCGCCACCCGCTCCACGCCGAACGCGTAGCCCTGCACTCCGCAGCCGGCGATCACCCCGTCGGCCCGCAGCGAGACGTACGAGTGGTGCCGGAACGATTCACGCCGGTGGATGTTGGAGATGTGCACCTCCAGCACGGGCATGCCGTCGCAGGCGTTGAGCGCGTCCAGAATCGCGACCGACGTGTGCGAGTAGGCGCCGGGGTTGATGACGATCCCGCAGTGGCCGAGCCGCGCCTCATGGATCCAGTCGACCAGTTCCCCCTCGTGGTTGGACTGCCGGAAGTCCACCGTGCCGCCGTGCGCGGCTGCCGCCTTCGCGCAGAGCGCCTCCACGTCGGCCAGTGTCTCCCGGCCGTAGATCTCGGGCTGGCGCTGGCCGAGCAGGTTCAGGTTGGGCCCGTTGAGGATCATGATCGGGGCGTTGGCCAGGGTGCGGGGCACGGTTCCTCCGGTCCGTCAGGGGCGGTGCGTCTGCGACCGCCGCACGCACCCGGTGTATCACGGCCGCCGGGGCGGGCAGCCGGCTGTTGCACGCCGCTCGCCACGGCGTGCGCTCAGGTCTCTCGAGCACCCCCGTACGCCCCCGTAACGCTTGATCACTGCGGGTAGTTGAAGCGGCATGCGCGATGTACACGCTGTGAGCACCCCGTCCATGCCGCGGCTCGCCGCCGCCTCGCTCGCCGGGACGGCGATCGAGTTCTACGACTTCTTCGTCTACGGGACCGCCGCGGCTCTGGTTCTGGGACCGTTGTTCTTCCCGACGTTCTCACCGCTCGCGGCGACGCTCGCGGCGTTCGGGACGTTCGGAGTGGGGTTCGTGGCCAGACCGCTGGGCTCGGTGCTGTTCGGCCATCTCGGGGACCGGCGCGGGCGGCGGCCGGTGCTCGTCATCTCGCTGCTGCTCACCGGCGCCTCCACGGTCGCGGTCGGCTGTGTGCCGTCCTACGGGACCATCGGCGTGGCCGCGCCCGTCCTGCTGCTCGTCCTGCGCTTCCTGCAGGGGCTAGGGCTCGGCGGGGAGTGGGGCGGGGCGGTGCTGCTGACCGCCGAGCACGCTCCCGCCGGGCGGCGCGGTCTGTGGTCCAGCTTTCCCCAGGTGGGTCCGGCGCTCGGTTTCCTCCTGGCCAACGGGGTCATGCTCGTGCTGTCGGCGTCGCTGTCCGACGCGGAGTTCGCGCGCTGGGGCTGGCGGGTGCCGTTCTGGGCGGCCGGCGCGCTGGCGCTGGCGGGTCTGTGGCTGCGCTCGTCGCTCACGGAGAGTCCCCGGTTCCTGGAGATCGACGACCACGCGCGCATGCCGTTCGTCGAGGTCGTACGGCACCACGGGCGGCTGGTGCTGCTGACGGCGGGGGCGCTGGCCGTCGGCTACGCGGTGTTCTACGCGGTGACGACCTGGTCGCTGGCGTACGCGACGGAGCGGCTCGGCGTGAGCCGTACGGTCATGCTGATGTGCATCATGGGCGCGGTGGTCGTGAAGGGCACGCTCACGCCCTTCCTGGCGCTGTGCGGCGACCGGTACGGGCGCCGGCCGATGTGTCTGGCGGGGTGCACGGCCTGCGTGCTGTGGATGCTGCCGATGGTCGCGCTGCTGGCGACCGGTGAGCCACTGCTGATGTTCCTCGCCGTCCTGGGCGCCCTGCTCGCCTTCATCACCATGTTCGCGGTGATCGCCGCCTACCTGCCGGAGCTGTTCGAGCCGCGGGTGCGCTGCACGGGTGCCGCCGTGGGCTACAACCTCGGCGGGGTCCTCGGCGGCGCTCTCACCCCGATCGTGGCCACGGCGCTCGCGGAACGGGGCGGGCGGGTGCCGTGGGGCGTGGGGGTGTACCTGACGGGCATCGCACTGGTCAGCCTGGTGTGTTTCGCGCTGCTTCCGGAGACCCGGCCGGCGCCCGCGCCGGTGGCGGAACCGGCCACGGGCTGACCGTCCCCTACGGGTTGATCGCCAGTTCCAGGTAGGCCGCGAAGAGCACCAGGTGGACGCCGCCCTGCAGGGGCGTGGCCCGGCCGGGCACCACGGTCAGGGAGCTGACCACCACGGTCAGCGCGAGCAGCAGCATGTGGGTGGAGCCGAGGCCGAGGACGAGCGGTCCGGACAGCCAGATGGAGGCGAGCGCCACGGCGGGGATGGTCAGACCGATGCTGGCCATGGCGGAGCCGAGCGCCAGGTTGAGACTGGTCTGCACACGGTCACGACGAGCCGAGCGCAGCGCGGCGATCGTCTCGGGCAGCAGGACGAGCAGGGCGATGATCACACCGACCACCGCGGCGGGCAGGCCCGCCGCGGCCACTCCCGACTCGATCGTGGGCGACACGCTCTTGGCCAGGCCGACCACACCGACCAGGGCCAGCCCGAGCAGACCGAGGCTGATCCAGGCGGTGCGCGCGGACGGGGGCGTGGCGTGGTCGTCGGCGTCGATGACCTCGCCCTGCCGGGTGATGGGCAGGAAGTAGTCGCGGTGGCGCACGGTCTGGGTGGCCACGAACAGCCCGTACAGGATCAGTGAGGACAGTGCGGCGAAGGTCAGCTGCACGGAGGAGAACTCGGGTCCGGGCTTGCTGGTGGTGAAGGTCGGCAGCACCAGACTGAGCGTCGCCAGCGTCGCCACGGTGGCCAGCGCGGCACCGGTGCCCTCGGGGTTGAAGACCGCGGTGCCGTGCCGCAGCGAGGCGACGAGCAGGCACAGGCCGACGATGCCGTTACAGGTGATCATCACCGCGGCGAAGACGGTGTCCCGGGCCAGGGTGGAACTCTTGTCGCCGCCGTCGGCCATGAGGGTGACGATCAGGGCCACCTCGATGATCGTGACGGCGATGGCGAGGACGAGGGAGCCGAAGGGTTCGCCGACCCGGTGGGCGACCACCTCGGCGTGGTGCACTGCCGCCAGGACCGCGCCGGCGAGTACGAGCGTCACCAGGCCGACGACGGCGCCCGGCAGGTCCCGGCCCCAGACGAAGACCAGCAGGACGATCGCCAGCACCGGCACGAGGATCGTCCATCGACGGGTGAGCGACCGGAGCCGAGTGATCATGCGGCGATGGTCGCAGAGGCTTACAAAGTTCGCATTCCGTTCTTTCCGGATACCTCTCATCCTTTCCGTGCGGGGGCCGGTACCGGTGGGACCGGCCCCCGCGTCGCATCGAGACCCGCCAGGGGCGGAGTGCGTCACCGCGGGCTTCCCGCGGTGACGACGGCGCGGTCAGACGTCGGCACTGTCCTTGCGGGACGACCCGTGGCCGCTGTGTCCCGCCTCGGCCGCCGCCTGCTTCCTGGAGGCGACGAGGCTGGTGACCGTGGTGACGGCGAGGACCGCGCAGATCACGCCGAGCGAGACGGGAATGCTGATCTCGGGCACGTGGACGCCGGACTCGTGCAGGGCGTGCAGTACGAGCTTGACGCCGATGAAGCCGAGGATGATCGACAGCCCGTACGAGAGGTGGACCAGCTTTTTGAGCAGCCCGCCGATGAGGAAGTACAGCTGACGCAGGCCCATCAGGGCGAAGGCGTTCGCGGTGAAGACGATGTACGGGTCCTGGGTCAGGCCGAAGATCGCGGGGATGGAGTCCAGGGCGAACAGCACGTCCGTGGTGCCGATGGCGAGCATCACGACCAGCATCGGGGTCATGACTCGCTTGCCGTTCTGCTGGATCCACAGCTTGGTGCCGTGGTAGCGGTCGGCGACGCCGAACCTCCGCTCAGCCGCCTTCAGCAGCCTGTTCTCCTCGTACTCCTCGTCGTCGGCGTCGGCACGGGCCTCCTGGACGAGCTTCCAGGCGGTCCAGATGAGGAAGGCGCCGAAGAGGAAGAAGACCCAGGAGAAGCTGGCGATGATCGCGGCTCCGGCGGCGATGAAGACGGCCCGCAGGACCAGGGCTATGAGGACGCCGACGAGCAGGACGCGCTGCTGGTACTGGGTGGGCACGGCGAACTTCGCCATGATCAGGACGAAGACGAAGAGGTTGTCGACACTCAGCGACTTCTCGGTGATGAAGCCGGCGAAGAACTCGCCGGCGGGCTGTCCACCGCCGAAGACGAGCAGGCCGAGACCGAACAGGCCGGCCAGGGCGATCCAGACGACCGTCCAGATGCCCGCTTCCTTGACCGACACATCATGCGGCTTGCGACCGATGAAGAAGTCGACGGCGATGAGGGCGGCGAGACCCACGACGGTGAGGACCCACAGGGTCATGGTGACTTCCACTGCAACCTCCGGCAGTACGTGACGGCAAACACATCAGCGTTGTCGCTGCCGGAGGTCTCTTCCACCCGGGATGGGCCGACGCCCCGGGACCTGAACCGGTCCGTATTGACGGGTGCGCCGCAGTCAGGGAGTACTCCCCTCCGTACGTAAGACGGTACCCAATCACCAAGAAAAGGTAAAGTGCTCGGCAAAGGAAATCCCAAACTGCCAGCTCAAGGCGCCTTTACCGCCCCTTGGTGCGGGCCTCGGCCACCTCCGCGAGCACCTGCTGCAGGATGTCGCTGCCGACAGGGGCGAGCGACGGTTCGTACGTCCAGGCATGCCCGACCCACGGATCGGCCACATGGTCGTCGGGCAGCGGGGTGAGTCGCAGCAGCGAACGCCACAGCGGATCGAGCAACGGCCCGTAGGCGGCGGCGTCCTCGCGGTCGGCGACGAGCAGGAGGTGCACGCCGACGGCAGGGCCCTCGTCGGCGAGATAGCGGAGCCGGGTCACCGACCGCTCGTCGAAACCGTGCGGGAAGTCGTTGACGATCAGGAGCTGCTGTGCGGTGTCCACGTCGGCCGGGAGCGCCTCGGCCGCGCCGCCGCGCAGCGCCATCTGCACCAGGTCGACCCGCCGGGTGAACCTCTCCAGCATCTGCGAGACCTGTGCCGCCCCGGCGGCCGGAGGTGCCGCGAGGACCCCCGCCCGCGCCAGCGGCAGCAGCGCCCGGGCCCCCGCACCGGCGGGATCGATCACGTGCACGGAGAACGCCCTTGGCGGGTGCACTGCGAGGAGGCGCGCCGCGAGGGAAACGGCAGCCTCCACGGCCAGATGTCGCAGCTCAGCGGGGTCCTGGCCGAGGTCGTCCACGCCTGTGGTCGGACCGCTGTCGATCCACAGCCCCCGCTCCAGCGGCAGCCTGACCAGCAGCGGGATGCGCAGTGGAGCGCTTTCCGGGAGATGGAGATCACCCAGCCGGAGGGCAAACGGATCCTCGGCGGGGGCACGGTGGGCGTGCCACACGGGGCTGTCCCAGCGGGCGCAGGCGGGAGGGAGCGCGGGCTCGACCACTTCCGCCTCGACGGTGAGCTGGGCGAGGTCGCGGTCGAGGACCGCGCGGGCCTGGTCGGCCAGCCGGCTCCGGCGGGCGTGGGCCGCCTCGCGGGCGGCGTCGCCCGCCCCGGCGAGCCGCGTACGCGGGTCGGCGAGCGCCTGGTCCAGTTCCTTCTCCAGACGGGAGTCGGCGTATTCGACCGCACTGCGGTAAGCGGCGGTGGTCCGGGCCAGGTCCTCGAACATGCCCCAGACCTGGTTGTACAGCCGCTCCTCCATCGACCAGCCCACGGCGTCTCCCGCGACGGGCCGGGCGGGCTGTCCGTCCGCGGCCGAGCGAGCCGAAGGCGGGGGTGGCGACGGGATGCTGTGGGTGCGCCGGGGGTGCGTGTAGTCGACCGGGCTGACGGAAAGCCCGGAACCGGCCCCGCCGCCTTCGGAGCCCTGCGGCCCGGACCGGCGGGCGGCCGGCCCCGGAGCGGGTGCGGTCCGCGACGCGGTCTGCCCGGCGTACGGGGTCCCGGGGTGCGTGGCGGCCCCGGTCGCGGAAGCCGCCTGATGGATGACGGTGGCGAGGCCGTCCGCATCGCGCAGCCCGCGGTCGGCGAGGAGGGCGGGCAGGCCGTCCGCGTAACCCTGGCCCATGGCCCGCACCTTCCAGGCGCCCTGCCTGCGGTACAGCTCCAGGGTGATCACGGCCGTCTCGGCGTCCAGACCGGTGAGGGTGAAGGAGGCGAGTTCGGTGCCGTCGAGGCTGTGCACCGAGGTGTGCGGGGCCGGGACGGCACCGAAGCGGAGCGGCCCCGTGGCACCGGTGGGCAGGGCGAGGAAGACGTCGACGCGGTGCACGGACTCGGGGAGGGCGGCCAGGTCGACGGCCAGGCGATGGTCGGCGGCCGGCCGCCCGGACACCTCGACGCCGGGCAGGGCGGCGGCGCCGGGGTGGGCCACCCCCTCGGGGCCCTGTACCGCGCCGTGCTCGTCGCCGAGCGTGGCACCGGCCAGGACCGGCACTCCGGCGGAGATCCGGATCTCCAGCCCGACCTGGGACAGCGGGTGGTTCTGTCCCCGCACCAGCTCAGCCGCCACCGCCGTCGCCCCCTGTGTCGTTCTGTCGTGCGTGCCCGCGCCCGTGGGCGGCCGGTCCGGTCCTGGTGGGCGGCCGGTCCGGTCCTACAGGTGGGGCACGATCGCCGGCATCAGGTCCTGGAAGGTGCGGCCGTTGGCCGGGGAACCGATGGCGGTCATCGTCCAGCCGGTGCCTGCCCGGTGCACCTTGGCCATGATCTGGGCGGTGTACTCGCCGCCGCCGGCCAGGGTGTAGCGGGCGAGTTCCTGGCCGTTGGTCTCGTCCACGAGCCGGCAGAACGCGTTCTGCACCTCCTGGAAGGTCTGGCCCGTGAAGGAGTTGACGGTGAAGACGATCTGGTCGATGTGGACCGGTACGCGCTGCAGGTCCACCAGGATCGCCTCGTCGTCCCCGCCCTGGCCGACACCGCCGACGAGGTTGTCACCGGTGTGGCGCACGGAACCGTCGTCGCTCACCAGGTGGCGGAAGAAGACGACGTCCGTGGGCTCGCCGCCGGCGAAGAGGACGGCCGAGGCGTCCAGGTCGATCTCGCGGGTGCGGGAGCCGAACAGGCCACGCCGCTTCGCCGCCTGCCAGCCCAGTCCCATACGGACCGCTGTCAGGGTGGCCCCGTCCTTCTTCTCCAGGCTGATGGCCTGACCCTTGGACAAGTTGACGGACACGGCTGAATCCCCTCTCGACGTTCCCCTGTTGCCGCGCCGTGCCGTTGCTGCGCGCAGCGCGGTTGACCAGCACCCTACGCAGGGCCGCTGAGAGTGCCGACCCCGGCCCGCGCTTTTGTGTCGGTGTTGCAACACTTGACGCATATGCCGAGGCCGGTACCCGCGCGGCGGCTCAAGCGAGGCCGGCCTCCCGCATCTGGCGCAACTCCTTCTTCATCTCGGAGACCTCGTCGCGCAGCCGGGCGGCGATCTCGAACTGCAGCTCCGCCGCGGCGGCCCGCATGCGTTCGGTCATCTCCTCGATCTGCTCGGCCAGTTCGGCCGCCGGACGGTCCGTGGGCACCGTCTTGCCCTTGGCGGTCTTGGCCGCCTTGCCGGCCTTCGCGCCCTTGGCCGCCTTGTCGCCGAGCGCAGGAACGGGTGCCTTCGCGCCCTTGCCGTCCTTCGCGCTGCGGTAACCGGACCCGAGGAGCTGTTCGGTGTCGACCTCTTCGCGGGCGATCTGCGCGACGATGTCGTTGATCTTCTTGCGCAGCGGCTGCGGATCGATGCCGTTCGCCTTGTTGTAGGCGACCTGCTTCTCGCGGCGGCGGTTGGTCTCGTCGATGGCCTTCTCCATCGCCGGGGTGATCTTGTCGGCGTACATGTGGACCTGACCGGAGACGTTGCGCGCCGCGCGGCCGATGGTCTGGATCAGCGACGTGCCCGAGCGCAGGAAGCCCTCCTTGTCGGCGTCCAGGATGGCCACCAGGGACACCTCGGGCAGGTCGAGGCCCTCGCGGAGGAGGTTGATGCCCACCAGGACGTCGTACTCGCCGGAGCGCAGTTCGCGCAGCAGCTCGACACGGCGCAGGGTGTCCACGTCGCTGTGCAGATAGCGCACCTGGATGCCCAGCTCCAGGAAGTAGTCGGTGAGGTCCTCGGCCATCTTCTTGGTCAGCGTGGTGACCAGGACCCGCTCGTCCTTGTCGGTGCGCTTGCGGATCTCGTGCACCAGGTCGTCGATCTGGCCCTCGGTCGGCTTGACCACGACCTCCGGGTCGACGAGGCCGGTCGGGCGGATGATCTGCTCCACGAAACCGTCGGACCGCGAGAGTTCGTAGGTGCCGGGGGTGGCCGACAGGTAGACGGTCTGCCCGATGCGCTCCTGGAACTCCTCCCACTTCAGGGGACGGTTGTCCAGGGCGGAGGGCAGCCGGAAGCCGTGGTCGACGAGGGTGCGCTTGCGGGAGGCGTCACCCTCGTACATGGCGCCGATCTGCGGGACGGTGACGTGCGACTCGTCGATGACCAGCAGGAAGTCGTCCGGGAAGTAGTCCAGCAGGGTGTTCGGCGGGGAGCCGGGCAGGCGGCCGTCGAAGTGCATCGAGTAGTTCTCCACACCGGAGCAGGTGCCGATCTGGCGGAGCATCTCGATGTCGTACGTGGTGCGCATCCGCAGGCGCTGGGCCTCCAGGAGCTTGCCCTGCTTCTCCAGCTCCGCCAGGCGCTCCCCCAGTTCCTTCTCGATGTCGTTGACGGCCCGCGCCATGCGCTCGGGGCCTGCCACGTAGTGCGAGGCCGGGAACACGTAGAGCTGCTGTTCGTCGCTGATGATCTCGCCGGTGAGCGGATGCAGCGTCGACAGCGCCTCGATCTCGTCGCCGAACATCTCGATGCGGACGGCCAGCTCCTCGTAGACCGGGAAGATCTCGATGGTGTCACCGCGGACCCGGAAGGTACCGCGGGTGAAGGCCATGTCGTTGCGCGTGTACTGGATGTCGACGAAACGGCGCAGCAGGTCGTCCCGGTCGATCTCGTCGCCGACCCGGAGCGGGACCATGCGGTCCACGTACTCCTGCGGGGTACCGAGGCCGTAGATGCAGGACACCGAGGCGACCACGACGACGTCGCGCCGGGTGAGCAGGGAGTTGGTGGCCGAGTGGCGCAGCCGCTCGACCTCCTCGTTGATCGAGGAGTCCTTCTCGATGTAGATGTCCGACTGCGGGACGTACGCCTCGGGCTGGTAGTAGTCGTAGTACGAGACGAAGTACTCGACGGCGTTGTTCGGCAGGAGCTCGCGGAACTCGTTGGCCAGCTGGGCGGCCAGCGTCTTGTTCGGCGCCATCACGAGGGTGGGGCGCTGGAGCTTCTCGATCATCCACGCGGTGGTGGCGGACTTGCCGGTGCCGGTCGCGCCGAGGAGGACGACGTCCTTCTCGCCGGCCTCGATGCGCTTGGCCAGGTCGGCGATGGCCGCCGGCTGGTCGCCGCTGGGCTGGTAGGGGCTGACGACCTCGAAAGGCGCCACCGTGCGTTCGATGTGGGAAACGGGCCGCATGTCATCCACCGTACGACCCCGCACTGACAATGGGTCCCGATCAGCGGTTCTACAAGATCCGGGAGCCCTGGTGCGCGGCGGGGTGCCCGGCCGGCCCGCGCCCCTCGTGCAGGGCGGGGCGGCGGTCCGCGTGGGGGGCGACGGCTGCGGCCGGGACGCCCGGCTTGTGCTCGACGGGCCGCCAGTCGGGGCGGCCCGTGACCATCAGCGGGTCGAAGATCACGACTACGCCCGCGAGCAGCAGGAAGGCGAGCGGGCCGATCAGCATCGGCGCGAGCGCGGACGCCTCGGGCGCGCCCCCGGCGCCGTGGGAGCCGCCGTCGAGGTGGACGCCGAGGGCGGCCATTCCCGTGTAGTGCATGCCGCTGACCGCCAGTCCCATGACGGCGCTCGCGCCCAGGCTCCACGCGAAGCCCCGCACCTGTCCGGCGGCCCACAGGGCGGCGGTGGCGGCCACCACCGCTATGACGACGGAGGCGGCGACGGTGAGCGTGTTGTAGGTGAACCGTCCGTGGAAGCGGACGCCCGCCATGCCGAGGTAGTGCATCGAGGCGATGCCCAGGCCGGTGATCGTGCCGCCGGTGAAGAGCGGGGTACCGGTGGCGCCCCGGTAGCCGACGATGAAGATGCCGACGCCGACCATGACGACGGCGAGCGCGAGACTCGCGTAGGTCATCGGCCTGTCGTAGTGGATCGGCGCCTGCTCGATGCTGAAGCCCATCATGGCGACGAAGTGCATCGTCCATATGCCGGAGCCGATCGCTGCCGAGCCGAGGGCCAGCCAGGCGGGGCGCCGGGAGTGGGTGACCAGCAGGGACCGTGTGGTGCAGCGGAGGCCTAGGGCGCCACCGAGGCAGGCCATCAGGTAGGCCACCACCGGGGTGACGGCCCCGTAACTGAATCCGTCGACCGTGCCTTGCATCCGCGGCTGCCCTTCCGCCTTGTCGCGTCCCGGAATACTGAATATGCCCCCGTCCCAGGACCGCGCGGGCGGTCAGGGCGTCGCAGAGAGTATGACCCCCACCGGAACGGTCGAACGATTTTCCGGCAAAGAAACACCTCCTTACCGCAGATGTGCGGCACCGGTGAGCGCTCTGGGACATCTCCGTTCAGAGTGTGTCCATCGTGCGCCCGGGTGCCGTCGATCCGGGGCTGTCACTCTGGTGCTGTCCGTGTTCGCTGTTCGTCGTCCGATCGACGTGAGGAGTACGCATGTACGCGCGCGTAGTCGCCGCCACCCTCGCCGCGGCCCTGGGGGCGGCATCGGCCCTGCTGGGCCCCGGTTCCGACGCCCGGGCGGGCGAGCACCGCGTGCCCACCGTCGTCGCCCACCGGGGCGCCTCCGCGTACGCGCCCGAGAACACGCTGCCCGCCATCGACAAGGCCGCTCGGCTGGGCTTCTCCTGGGTCGAGAACGATGTCCAGCGCACCAAGGACGGCGAGCTGGTGGTCCTCCACGACGACAGTCTGCGGCGCACGACGAACGTCGAGGACGTCTTCCCCGGCCGGGCCCCGTGGAAGGTGGGGGACTTCACCGCCGCGGAGATCGCCAGGCTGGACGCCGGCAGCTGGTACTCCCCCGCGTACACGGGGACGCGGGTGCCGACGCTGGAGCAGTACATGCGGCGCGTGGAACGCAACCACGAGAAGCTGCTCCTGGAGATCAAGAACCCGGAGCTGTACCCGGGCATCGAGCGGCAGACCCTGAAGCTCCTCGGCAACGAGGGCTGGCTGGACGGCAGGCACCTGCGCCGGCTGATCGTGCAGAGCTTCAGCGCCGACAGCGTGCGGACCGTCCACGAGCTGAAGCCGGCGGTCACCACCGCCTACCTCGGCAAGCCCTCCGTGACGCAGCTGCGCCGGTTCGCCCGGTTTGCTGACCTGGTCAATCCTTCGTTCGCGTCGCTCACCCGGGGCTACGTCTCGACGGCGCACACCCTGGACGGGCCGCACGGCCGGCCGCTCGGGGTGTTCGCCTGGACGGTGGACGATGCGGCCACCGCCCGCAAGGCCGCCGGATACGGCGTCGACGGGGTCATCACCAACAAGCCCGACGTGGTGCGGGCGGCGCTGGCCGCGGACTGAGCCGGGGGCGTTGTCAGTGGCGGGTCGTACCGTGGGCGCATGGACAGCCATGGGCAGGACGAGCAGCGCGTCGTGTGGGCCGTGGTCGGCACCGACATCGGGCCGCTGATGCTGGCGGCGACCCGCGACGGCCTGGTCAACGTCGTCTTCCACGCCTCGGACGCGGTGCGCGACCGGGCGCTGGAGCGGCTGGCCGCCCGGCTGGGCGGCCGGCCGGTGGAGGATCCGGACTTCCCCCTGCTCGCAGAGGCGATACGCCAGCTGCGGGCGTACTTCTCCGGCGAACGCCATGACTTCGACCTGCCGCTGGACTGGTCGCTGATCTCCGGGTTCAACCGACAGGTGCTGCGCGAGCTGGCGACCGGCGTGCCGTACGGCACCGTGCTGGGCTACGGCGACCTGGCGGGGCGGGTCGGGCAGCCCGGCGGGGCGCAGGCGGTCGGCGCGGCGATGGGCGCCAATCCGCTGCCTGTGGTCGTGCCGTGCCACCGGGTGGTGGAGAGCGGCGGTGGCATCGGCGGTTTCGGGGGCGGCCTGGAGACGAAGCGGAAGCTTCTCGCCCTGGAGGGCGTGCTGCCCGAGCCGCTGTTCTGAGCGGCCCGGGGTGCGGTTAGTCGTCGTAGTGCCGGACCTCGAAGACGTTGCCGTCGGGGTCGCGGAAGTAGAAGCTGCGGACGGCGGCGCCGCGGGCGCCGGACAGGCCCGGGTCGATGCCCGACACGGGGACGCCGTGTTCCTCCAGCCGGGCCCGCAGGTCGTCGAAGGCGTCGGCCGGCAGCGACAGGCAGATGTGGTTGACCGGGTGGCCGGCGCTGTCGGCCGAGCCGGGCAGCATGTTCATCCTGGCGGCGAAACCGTGCGGGGCGAGATCGAGGATGGTCTCCTCGTTGACGCGCACGGAGGGGAAGGCCACCTCTCCTTCGGTGAACTCGGCGACCCTGACCGGTTCCAGGCCGACGGCCTTCTCGTAGAAGGCGGCAGCGGCGACCGGGTCGGCCACCCACAGGACGACGTGGTCGAGACGCGTGGTGTTCTTCGTCATGCGTCCCAGGCTGGTGGGCTCCGCCACGGGCCACAAGCGTTTATCCGAGGCCGGTGCCCGCCAGGGATGGAGGAAGGACCGACGACAGGAGGCGGGCACGTGGTGCTGGTGGTGTCGGAAGAAGTCCGGGAGGCGCTCGACGCGCGGCGGCCGGTGGTGGCTCTGGAGTCCACGATCATCGCGCACGGCCTGCCGCGCCCGCGCAACCTCCAGGTGGCGCTGGAGCTGGAGGACGCGGTGCGGCGGGAGGGCGCCGTGCCGGCGACCGTCGCGGTGCTCGACGGACGGCCCCGGGTCGGCCTGGACAAGGAGCAGCTGGAGCGGGTCGCCAACGAGGACGGCATCCGCAAGCTGGGCCATCGCGACCTGCCGCTCGCCGTGGCGGGCTCCGCGAGCGGGGCGACGACGGTGTCGGCGACGGCTCGGCTGGCCGCGCTCGCCGGGATCCGGGTGTTCGCCACCGGCGGGCTGGGCGGCGTGCACCGGGAGTGGACGGTGACCCAGGACGAGTCGGCCGACCTGGGGCTGCTGGCGCGCACCCGGATCACCGTGGTGTGCGCGGGGGTGAAGTCGATCCTGGACGTGCCGGCGACGCTCCAGCGGCTGGAGACGCTGGGGGTGGCCGTCGCCGGGTACGGCACGGACCGGTTCCCGGGCTTCTATCTGGCGGACTCGGGGCACCCGGTCGACTGGACGCTGGAGACCCCGGAGCAGGTCGCGGCCGTCATGCGCGCCCAGGACGCGCTGGACGCGCCGGATTCCGCGCTGATCGTCGCCCGCCCCGTACCGGAGGCCGAACAACTCGACCCCGAGCTGCACGCGCGCGTGCTCGCCGACGCGCTGCGCGACTGCGCGGAGCGGGGCGTGACCGGGCAGGCGGTGACACCGTTCCTGCTCGATCACCTGGTCCGGCACACCGGCGGGGCCTCGCTGAGCGCCAACCTGGCGGCGGTGCGCGGCAACGTCCGGTTGGCGGCGCGGATCGCCGGGGCCTGGACCAGGGGGTGAGCGCGGGCCGGGACGGAGCGCTGCTGGTCGTCGGGGACGTGGTGACGGACGTGGTCGCCCGGCACGGCGGGCCGCTCGCGGCCGGCACCGACACGGCCGCCGTGATCCGCACGCTGCCAGGCGGCGCGGGCGCCAACGTGGCCTGCTGGGCGGCCCACACGGGCTGCGCGGACGTACGGCTCCTGGGACGGGTGGGAGCGGACGCCGCCGACTGGCACGCGCGGGAACTGCTCGCGGCCGGGGTAAGGCCCCGGCTGGTGGTGGATCCGGAGGCGGCGACCGGGACGGTGATCTGCCTGGTCGACGCGGCTGCGGCGGCGGAGCGGACGTTCCTGACGGACAGCGGGGCGTCCCTGCGGCTCGGTCCCGCCGACTGGTCGGACGGGCTGCTCGACGGGGTGGCCCGGCTGCATCTGTCGGGTTATCTGCTGTTCACGGAGTCGAGCCGGGCGCTCGCCGGCACGGCGCTCGCGGCGGCACGGGCGCGTGGCGTGCCGGTCAGCCTGGACCCGGCGTCGGCCGGCTTCCTCGCGGAGCTGGGTGTGGACCGATTCCTGGCCTTCGCGGAGGGGCTCGACCTGCTCCTGCCCAGCCGGGACGAGGCGTGCCTGCTGACGGGGCTGCCGGATCCGGGGGACGCGGCGGCCAAGCTGAGCCGTGTCGTGCCGCTGGTGGTGGCCAAGGCGGGGGCCGAGGGCGCGTTGGTGGCCCGCGCCGGCGCGGTACCTGTCCGGGTGCCGCCCCGGCCCGTGGTGCCCCGGGACACCACGGGCGCGGGGGACGCGTTCACCGGAGCCTTCCTCGCCGCGCTGCTCGCGGGAGCGACCCCGGAGGAGGCGGCGGCCCAGGGCTGCCGGGCGGGTGCGGAGGCGGTGCGGAGGGTGGGCGGCAGACCTCCGCCTCGGGACGACGGGAGCCGGGGAGCGACGGACGGAAGCGAGGCAGGTCGGTGAAAGGCAGGCGCCGGGAGGCCGGTGATCTGCCGTTCCTCCCCCGAGCGGGCGCCGCGACGAGGGCCGGCCGGTGCGTTCTCCCGCGCGGCCGGCCGGTCCGTGTGCCCGCGCGGCCGACCGGCTCGGGGAGGGGAGGCGAGGGGAGGGGAGGGTGACGGTCGGTCGGCGATTGACGGTGCCGGCCGACCGGCGGTCGTCGGTGACGACCTGTCGGCCACGCCGTGACGGTGACAACCCGCCGGTCCCGCCGTGACGGTGTCGGCCCTACGCCTTGTGCCCCCAGACCGAGATCATCGGCGCGGTGGCCAGGTCCATGCCGCCGGTCTCCACGTTGGCCAGGTGCTGGTCGATCTCGGCGTCGGTGGCGAGACCGGCGACGACCAGACGGTCACGGATCTGACGGACCGTCGCGGCCTCGAGGGCGGTGCAGGCGGGTGAGGTCACGGGGAAGTAGGCGTCGGCCTGGACGCCGTGCAGGCCGGCCTCCCGGAGCAGACGCGGGAGTCTGCGGCCGTAGGACAGGTCTGCGCCGCGGTCCGCGAGGAGCTTGCGGAAGCCTCGGCGCAGCCGGTTGGCGAGCCGCTGCTCGGGGCCGTATTCGTCGGGGCAGAGCAGCGGCTGGAGGGCGGGATCGGCGTCCTCGATCAGCAGTCGTCCGCCGGGACGCAGAGACTTGATCATGGACCGCAACGCCTTGTCCCGGTCGGGTACATGGACGAGGACCAGCCGGGCGTGGACCAGATCGAAGCCCTCCCCCGGAGGTTCCTCGGCGCCCACGTCGTGGACGCGGATCTCCACCGGCGGCCGGCCGGCGGGGGTGAGCCGCGAGGTGTCGATGTCGGTGGCGACGACCCGCCCGGACGGTCCGGCCTTCTCGGCGAGCCAGGAGACGACGGAGGTGCCGCCGGCGCCGACTTCCCAGCAGCGCATACCCGGTCCGGCACCGAGGTGTTCGAGGTGCCGGAAGGTCGTGGGGTCGAAGAGGGTGGCGAAGGCGTCGAAGCGCCGGCCCGCCTCGTTCTGCTGGTTGTCCAGGAGGTATCCGTCGGATGGCGTCACGCTCCGATCATCCCAGTCACCCGGGCCGTCCCCCTCGACCGACCCTCCGTCCACAGGCGGGAACCAAACGGAACTTGCCGTTCCCACAGGCTTGCCCGCGCTTTGCCGGGGGCTGGCAGACTTGCGGGTCAAGGCACGGAAGCGTTGCAGCACGGAGATCCACGCGAGGAGATCCAGATGTCGATGGCAGGGAATCTGCGGAAGGTCACGGGGCTGGGAAAGGTCGGCGGCCTGCGCAAGGTCGCACGGCTGGCCCGGCGCCGGCCGCGCGTGGACCTGAGCCACCCCGCCAGGTCGCCGCTGGGCTCGTCGGTGGTGAACTGCGTGACGTACCAGGACGGTGTGCGTGTGCCCGGGTGCGCCGACCTGGTCGATGCCGTACGGCTGGTGCGCAAGACCGGCGAGGGCTTCGTCTGGCTCGGGCTGCACGAACCCACGGACCGCGAGTTCGCCGGCATCGCCGAGCTGTTCGACCTGCATCCGCTGGCGGTGGAGGACGCGGTCGAAGCGCATCAGCGGCCCAAGCTGGAGCACTACGGGGACACGCTCTTCGCGGTGTTCAAGAGCGTCTGCTACGTGGAGCACGAGCAGTTGACGGCGACCAGCGAGGTGGTGGACACCGGCGAGATCATGGTGTTCGTCGGTGAGGACTTCGTGATCACGGTGCGGCACGGGCGGCACGGCTCGCTCGGACCGCTGCGCGAGGAGCTGGAGGCGGACCCGCAGCAGCTCGCCAAGGGACCGGCGGCGGTGCTGCACGCGATCGCCGACCATGTGGTGGACGACTACCTGAATGTCACGGACGCGGTGCAGGCCGACATCGACCAGGTCGAGACGGAGGTGTTCTCGGAGAACGGCGCACGTCTTGACCCGGGCCGCATCTACCAGATGAAGCGTGAACTGCTGGAGCTGAAGCGGGCGGTGGTGCCACTGAGCCGCCCGGTGGAGGATCTGGCGACCCGGCCCATACGGGTGGTCGCTCCGGAGATACAGGCCTATTTCCGGGATGTGTCCGACCACCTGATCCGGGCCAAGGAGCAGATCGCCGCGTTCGACGAGCTGCTCAACTCCATCCTGCAGGCGCACCTGGCGCAGGTGACCGTCGCCCAGAACGAGGACATGCGGAAGATCACGGCCTGGGCCGCCGTGGTCGCGGTGCCGACGATGGTGTGCGGGGTGTACGGCATGAACTTCGACCACATGCCGGAGCTGCACTGGCAGTTCGGCTATCCGCTGATCATGACCGTGACGGCGGCGGCATGCCTGATGCTGTACCGGGGATTCCGGCGCAACGGCTGGCTCTGAGCGGGGCGTCCCCGGGCCGCGGCGGGGCGGCCGTCGCGGTCTGCCCGGTCAGGCCGAGAAGGACACCACCTTCTGCGGGACGATCCTGACGATCACCCGGACCTCGTCGTCCCTCTCGGCCGGCGGGTCGATGCCGAGGTACTTGTGCGACAGATCGCGCGGGAGCCGCTTGTCCTCGTCCGGCAGGATCTCGGCGACGCCCCGGATCTCGGCCGAGTGATAGGGGTTCGCCAGATCGAAGACGGAGAGGCTGATGCGGGGGTCACGGCGGAGGTTGCGTACCTTCTGCCGGCGGTCGACGGACGAGAAGAGCACGCTGTCTCCCTCGCGCTTGATCCAGACCACGGAGTTCTGCGGGGCGCCGCCGGGGCCGAGGGTGGCGACGCTGGCGAAGTTCTTGCCGTCCAGCAGAGCCCGGAGGGAGTCATCGAGGTGAACGGGAGTGTCCGTCGAAGTCGTCATGACGTCACTCTAGTTACATGCGCGCGCATATAAAAGTGGTGAGGCCGGATCAGCGGGCGTCCGATCGCCGGCGGCGTGTCCGGGACGGGACGGGCCGGGACGGGCCGGGACGGGACGGGCCGGGACGGGACGGGCCGAGGGCCTCTCCGGATCAGCCGCTCCAGGCGGGGTGGCGTGGGTCGTCGGCGCGTACCAGGACGTCCGCCGTGCCGGAGGGGTCCGTCTCGGCTTCGTAGCGCTCGAAGGCGGGGAGGGTCCAGTGCTCGGTCTCGGCCGTGCGACGACGAAGGGCGCCCGGGGAGAGGAGGAGATGCACGGTCAGGTCGAAGGGGAACCAGTGACGCAACAGAAGGGGGCCATGAAGCAACAGCACCGCGCCGGGCGGGAGTTGGACGTAGGGGCTGCGGGTGGCCCGGTCCGTGGCCGGGTCCCACAGGTCGGGCAGGATCCGCCCGCTGCCTCCGGCATCGAGCGGAGCGAAGACCTCGCGCCACAGGGCGCCGGTGTCGAACCACCCGCCGTAGTACGACTCCGCGTCGCGCCGCCCGTGCTCCAGGCGCAGCGAGGCGGGTCGCAGAAACCCCTCGGTGCCGACGACCACCGAGGGCCGGCCGCGCACCTTCAGCGCCTCCCCCACCCGCGTCGCGAGGTCTCCCGGCCGAGCGGCCGGGGCCCCGTCGAAGCCGACGCGCGGCCATGCCCCCGCGTCGGCCGGCGCCGCGCCGGCCAGCCGGTCGGCGAGCTGCTCGGCGAGCCGGTCCCAGGTGATCGCTTCGAGTCGCACAGGCCCCATGATGCCTGGCGGTCCGGGAGGACGGCGAGGGCGGTCAGGCGGGGTGCCCGGCCGCGCGACGGGCCGCGAGCAGGTCAGGAAGGTGGGCCTCGCTCCAGGAGCGGGCCGCGTCGAGGAGGGGGATCAGAGTGCGGCCGAGGGCCGTGAGCGCGTACTCGACGCGGGGCGGGTTCTCGTCGTACGCGGTGCGGGTCACCAGGCCGTCACGCTCCATCGCGCGCAGGGTCTCGCTGAGGACCTTCGGTGTGACGGCCGGGAGTGGGACCCGTAGTTCACCGAACCGGCGCGGCCCCTCCTGGAGACAGCGGATGACCATGCCGGACCACTTGTCGCCGACCCGGAAGGGCATCGCGGAGGACGGACAGAGGGGGTGGAACATGTCGGGATCGAGAGGTGCGGAACGGTCGCGGTCCGTCGCGTCGGTCATCCGTCGAGCGTAGCGCCGGTTCCGTTGCGGTAACCGGGAGTGCGCCCCCTAACGTCCTGGCCGAACGCGAACAGCAGCGGTGTGAGCGGGAGGTTGGGATGAGTGACATCGTGGTCTTCGGTGCGGGGGGACGGGCCGGACGGGCGGTGACAGCGGAGGCAGGCGCGCGGGGCTACGGGGTGACGGCCGTGGTGCGGGATCCGGCGCGGTATCCGGATCTCCGGGCGGACGGCGTCACGGTCGTACCGGGTGACGTCACCGATCGCGGGTCGGTCGGCGCGGTCGCGGCCGGGCATGCCGGTGCGGTGCATGCCGTATCGCCGTACAGCGGGCCGGAGCAGGGCTTCGACGCGTTGGACCCCGCGTTCTTCGTGAAGGCGGCCGACGCGCTGCTCGACGGGCTCGCCGAGGCAGGCGTGGGCAGGCTCGTGGCAGTGGGCCTGGGTGCGAATCTGCTCGGCGCGGACGGACGGCCGGTGATGGACGATCCGCTCGCGTTCCCCCCGGAGATCCGGCCGTTCGCGCTGGCGCACACGGCCGGGCTGCACCGGCTTCGGGAGCGTGGGGAGGGCCGCGTCGACTGGGTGATGCTCACGCCCGCCGGGCACCTGGAGCACGGCGGCGACCGGACGGGGAGGTATCACGTGGGCGGGGAACGGCTGCCCGGCGGCGACCGCGAGCCGTGGCTGTCGTACGCGGATCTCGCGGTGGCGCTGGTGGACGAGATCGAGCGGCCGGTACGACACCGCACGCGGGTTTCGGTGTTCAACTTTCGGGAGGAGGAGGGGTAGTTCGGGGCGACCAGGGGGGCTGCGGCCCGCCGGGGAACGGGCGGACACGCGGACGGCACCGGTCGTCGGGGCGGCGGGGAGGACGGCCACGGGAAGAGGGCGGGAGCGGAGCGGGAGGGGTGGGTGGTGACGGGGAAAGAACCGCGTATGGCGCTTCCCGCGACTCCCCGCACCCCCGGTCGCCTTGTCGTCGTCCAGCCGTTGAAACGCAGGCGGTGTGCCGGCTGCCGGCGCGGTCCGCTGTCGCTGCTGATGCTGGAGGACGGGGCGCCGCGTTGCCTGCACTGTGCCGACCTCGGGCATCTGGTCTTCCTGCCGCGTGGCGACACGGCTCTGACCCGCAGGGCGCGGGAGGAGAGCACGCTGTCGGCGGTGGTGGTGCGGTTCAACCGGCGCAGGAGCCGCTACGAACGCCAGGGCGTGCTCGTGGAGGAGGCCGCGCTGGCCCGGGCGGAGGCGCGTTGCCTGGCCGACGCGGAGGCGCGGCGCCGGCGCAGGGCGCGGGACGGACGGCGCAGGGCGGCGGAGGACGAGCGGTTCGCGGCCGCGTTCGCCGCGGAGATCCTCCGGCTGTTCCCCGGGTGTCCGGCCGAGCGGGCCCGGGCGGTCGCGGCCCACGCGTCGGTGCGGGGCAGCGGGCGGGTGGGGCGCAGCGCGGCCGGACGGGCGCTGACCGAGGGCGCGGTGATCTCGGCGGTCGTGGCAGCCGTACGGCATGTGGACACGCCCTACGACCAACTGCTGATGAGCGGGGTGCCACGATATGAGGCACGGCGCCGGATCGCGGCGGCTGTGGAGAGTGTGCTGCGGGGGTGGCAGGAGGCCGGGGAGGAGGACACCGGCTGAGGTCCCGGGGCGAGGAGGACACCGGCTGAGACCCCCGGGCGAGGAGGCCCGAGGAGGCCCCGAGGAGGCCGGGGGAAGGTGCGGGTGGCCTCCGTGGGGAGAGTGGCGAAGCCGGATCGGGCGTGGCAGGGAACAGGGGTGTGGAAATGATCGACGGGCCGTTCTTCGTGCTGGTCGTGGCGGGGGTCCTGGGGACCGGGCTGGTGGCCGGTGTCTTCTGCGGGTTCTCGACCTTCGTGATGCGGGGTCTCGCCGCGCTGCCGCCCGCGCAGGGCGTCGCGGCGATGAACGCGGTCAACGTCGCGGCCGTGCGTCCGGCGTTCATGACCGTGTTCGCCGGATCGGCGGTCCTGAGCGCGCTGGTCTCGGTGGTGACGTTCGTCGTGTGGCCGGGCGAGGGGAAGGTGCTGCTGTTGCTGGGCAGCGCGCTGTACCTGTTCGGCTCGTTCGGGCTGACGATCGTCGCGAACGTGCCCCGCAACGACCGACTCGCCGGGCTCACCCCGGGGAGTCCGGAGGCCGCCGGGTACTGGCCGGTGTACGTGCGCGAGTGGACGTTCTGGAACCACGTCCGGACCGTCGCCTCGGCGGCGGCGTCCCTCACCTACATATCGGCCCTCGCCTGAGCCCTGGGCTCGCCGGGGCCGGTCCCTCGCCCGAGTCCCGGACGCGCCCGGGACTCGGCCAAGCCCGGGCGTGCCCGGCCCACGCCTGGCCCTGGGCGTCCCCGGCCCCCACCGGAGCCCTCGGCGTGCCCGGTCCCCGCCTGAGCCCTTGCCGGGCCGGGGCTGTCCTGGACGGGGAGCGGTAGCGGCCGGTCGTGCCGTGGGGCCCGGAACAAAGCGCTTCCCGCCACTCTGCGCGGCCGTCGGCGGAGACGTATCGTGGCCGGAAGAGTGCCGCCCGAAGACGCACGGCCCTTCGTACACCCGGTGCCGCCGGTGCCCGTACGCGAGGAAGACGCCATGGCCGATCCCAAGGGGTTCATGACCACGCCGCGCCAGGAGTGGCCGCGGCGGCCCGTCGAGCAGCGGGTGCGGGACTGGGACGAGGTGTACGTCCCGGGAGCGCTGCTGCCCATCATCAGCAAGCAGGCCGACCGCTGCATGGACTGCGGCGTCCCCTTCTGTCACCAGGCCTGCCCGCTGGGCAATCTCATCCCCGAGTGGAACGACCTGGTGTCACGGGAGGACTGGCGGGCCGCGAGCGACCGGCTGCACGCCACCAACAACTTCCCGGAGTTCACCGGCCGGTTGTGCCCGGCGCCGTGCGAGGCAGGGTGTGTGCTGGCGATCAACCAGCCGGCCGTCACCATCAAGAACGTCGAGTGCGCGATCGCGGACAAGGCGTGGGAGGAGGGGTTCACGCCGGCCCGGCCGCCCGAGCGGCTGTCCGGGAAGACGGTCGCGGTCATCGGTTCCGGCCCCACGGGACTGGCCGCGGCACAGCAGCTGACGCGGGCCGGACACACGGTCGCGGTGTACGAGAAGGACGACCGGGTCGGCGGTCTGATGCGGTACGGCATCCCCGAGTTCAAGATGGAGAAGCGGCATCTGGAACGGCGGATCGAGCAGATGCGGGCCGAGGGGACGAGGTTCCGTACCTCGACCACGGTCGGCCGGGACGTGCCGGCGGACGAGCTGCGGAGCCGGTACGACGCGGTGGTGATCGCGACGGGTGCGACGGCGTGGCGGGAACTTCCGGTACCGGGGCGGGCGTTGCACGGGATACACCAGGCGATGGAGTACCTGCCGCTGTCGAACCGGGTGTGCGAGGGGGACCTGGAGATCTCGCCGCTGTCGGCCGCCGGAAAGCACGTGGTGATCGTCGGTGGCGGGGACACGGGGGCCGACTGTCTGGGCACCGCGGTGCGCGAGGGGGCCGCGTCCGTGACCCAGCTGGACATCTACGCACAGCCGGGTGCGGAGCGCGACGAGGACAGCGAGCCGTGGCCGACGTACCCGAAGATCTACCGGCTGTCGGCGGCGCACGAGGAGGCAGGGGAGCTGCGGACGGCGCCGGCGGCGGACGCGGACGCACGGCTGTTCGCGGCGTCCACGCTGCACTTCGAGGGGGACGACAGGGGGTGGGTCCGGTCGCTGCACGTGGTGGAGGTCGACGAGCGGCGGGAGCCGGTGCCGGAATCCGGGCGGACACTCCCCACCGACCTGGTGCTGCTCGCCCTCGGGTTCTCCGGTCCCGACCGGGAGGACGGGGTGATCGACCAGCTGGGGCTGGCGCTGCAGCCGCGCGGCACCATCGCCCGCGACGACGGCTTCGCGACCAACGTGCCCGGGGTGTTCGCCGCGGGAGACGCGGCGCGCGGGCAGTCGCTCATCGTGTGGGCGATAGCGGAGGGACGTGCCGTCGCGGCGGCCGTCGACCGGTATCTGACGGGGCGTTCCCGGCTCCCGGCCCCGATCGCGCCCACGGACCGACCGATGGTGGTCTGAGCCGGAGCCCGGCGGGACCCGGCGGGAACGTGGCGCGCCGGGGGCAGCTGGAGTCCGACGGGACCGTGGCGCGCCGGGGGCAGCTGGAGTGCGGCAGGACCGTGGCGCGCCGGGGGCAGCTGGAGTGCGGCAGGACCGTGGCGCGCCGGGGGCAGCTGGAGTGCGGCAGGACCATGGCACGCCGCGGGCACGTGGAGTGCGACAGGACCATGGCACGCCGCGGGCACGTGGAGTCCGGCGGGACCGTCAGGCGGTGCGCTCGTCCGTGCCCGCCACCTTCCCCGTGGCCAGGGCCACGCGGTTCCACGTGTTGATCGTGAGGATCAGGGAGAGCACCTGGGCCAGTTCCTGGTCCCCGAAGTGGGCGGCGGCCTCGGCGTAGACGGTGTCGGGGACGCCGCCGTCGGCGACGAGGGTCACCGCCTCCGTCAGGGCGAGGGCTGCCTGCTCCTTCGGGGTGAAGAAGTGCCGGGCCTCGCGCCAGACGGCGACCATGTGCAGCCGGTCCTCGCTCTCGCCGGCCTTGCGGGCGTCGTTGGTGTGCATGTGCAGGCAGTAGGCGCAGTGGTTGAGGTGGGAGGCGCGGATCTGGATCAGTTCGACCAGGGCCGGGTCGAGGCCGGCGCGGGCGGCGGCGTCGAGCCCGATGATCGCGCGGAAGACCTTCGGCGCGGCCTTCGCGAGGTCCAGGCGGGTGCGGGCGGCCTCGGCGGTGGCGACCCCGGTGCCGGAATCGGTGGTGCCGGTGGCGGTCGAGGTGGCGGCGGCGCTGGTCGACAGGGCGGCGGTGGTCGAGAGGGCAGCGGCGGTGGAGAGGGCAGCGGCGGTGGAG